>DATHUV010000001.1:0-7428 GCA_035461905.1 Acidimicrobiia bacterium
CTTCCTGTCTCTTCCCGCGGAGAGACGCGGTGCGAAGCGACGCAGAGAGGGCATCCTTCCTGTCTCTTCCCGCGGAGAGACGCGGTGCGAAGCGACGCAGAGAGGGCCGTAGGTCACCGACTCACACCCAACGTGGGAAACAACATCATCCCCACTCTGCCCTGCCGGGCAACTCCCCAACGGGGGAGAAACGCGAACGGCGTGGTCAAGAACCATCCCCTCGCTGCCCTGCCGGGCATATCTCCGGTCGCGAGGGCACGTTCCAATCGGTGTCGCTACATGAGACCCACCTTTACGGTTCCGGTCGCTCGCAGGGCTGGACCGAGGTCCGACCCGCTGTCACACGATCCCGGAACCCGGATCGGTCCTCCTGCGGCGCACCTTGTGAAGCTCTTCACGAGGCAGCTTTCATCGGTTTCCTTCGATGCGGCACGCCCGAGCTCTCGTGCCGTGCCCGATCGACAGATCGACGATCGATCGGCGGGTACGCCCGCCGGCCGGTCGTCTCGACCGCCCCGCATCGCTCCCCCTCGATGCGGGGCGGTCCTCGTTCATGGTGCATCGAGCGCGGACGTCGGATTCCGGACAGACGTAGGCTGTGGTCGTTCGGAGGAGGTGGCATGGAGCGACTCGAGGTGAACGGCACGGTACTGGGTGTCGACGACCGCGGGGAGGGGCCGGTCCTCGTGCTTCTCCACGGCTTTCCCGAGCTCGCATTCTCATGGCGCCATCAGGTCCCCGCGCTGGTCGAGGCCGGGTATCGAGTGGTCGCGCTCGATCAGCGCGGATACGGCTCCTCGGCGGTGCCAGAGTCGGTGACGGACTACACGTTGACGAAGCTGACCGGTGACGTCGTCGGGGTCCTCGACCGGCTGGATGTCGAGGTTGCGACGCTCGTGGGCCACGATTGGGGGAGCATTGTCGCCTACGCCGCTGCGATTCTCCATCCCGATCGTTTCGATCGGATCGTGTCCCTCAACGTCCCGTATCGCGGTGCGTGTTGGGGTTTCCCGACGACGGACTTCATCCGGGAACACCTCGCCGATCGGTTCTCGTATGTGCTGATGTTCCAGGAGGAAGGCGCAGCTGAGCGAGGCTTCGCAAGGGATCCCCGGTTCTGGTTGAACGCGTTCTACCTCGGGGGTGCGCGGGGCCGAACCTTCCTCACCGACGAGGAGTTCGATGTGTTCGTGGATGCCTTCACGAGCGGCGGCATCACGGGTCCCGTCAATTGGTACCGGAACATCGATGCGAACGCGGCGGCCCTCGCCCACGCACGGAACACGCCGATCGCGCAACCCGTCCTCCTCATCGCCGCCGATTCGGATCCGGTCCTTCCTCTCGACCTGACCGAGGGCCTCGACCGATGGTTGCCTCGCCTCGATGTCGTGGTGATCGATGACTGCGGGCACTGGACCCAGCAGGAGCGACCGGACGAGGTCAATGACGCCCTCGTCGGTTGGTTGGGATCATGAGGCGCGTCCGCGATTGGGCGATCTCACTCGTCACCGTCGTGGTGTTCGGGTCCGTGCTGCTGCTCGGGGATCTGCTCCAGAGGATCACGTTCCGGATGGGCATGGATCGGTATGAGTGGTCGATCGGGCTGATCCAGCGGATGCTGATCCGCACGTTCGGCATCTCGGGCGTCTCCGTCGACGTGGAGGACCGCGATCGGCTGGCCGACAGCGGCGGCTACATCATCGTGTCGAACCACCAGAGCATGTTCGACATCCCGATCTTCGGCGGGGTCCTGAGCGACCACAGCCCACGCTATGTCGCAAAGAAGTCGCTTGCGAGACGGATCCCGACGGTGAGTCTCTACCTCCGGCGCGGCGGGAATGCCATGATCGACAGGCACGACAGGGCACAGGCGGTCTCGGCGATCACCGAGATGGGGGTCATGTGCCAGGAGCGCGATGTCGCGGCGGTGATCTTCCCCGAGGGCACCCGTTCCCGCGATGGCTCGCTCGGTCAGTACCGCGTGGCAGGCGTCGAGACACTGATGAAGGCGGCGCCAGAACTTGCCGTCGTCCCGACAGCGATCGACGGATCCTGGAGGGTCTTCCAGAACAACATGCTCCCCATCCCGTACGGCACGAACGTACGGGTTCGGTTCGGGGAACCCATCGAACGGACACCCGATGAGAACGTGAAGGACATCGTCGAGCGGTGCCGTGCCTTCACACAGGCGACACTGGACGCCTGGCATACGGGACAGGAGCCACCGCACTGATACGATTCGTCCATGGAAGACGTACGCATCGGCCTGTTCATCGACTATGAGAATCTCGCGATCGGAGCGCGTGAGGACCTCGGTATGCAGTTCGATTTCAGGCCCATCTCCGACGCCCTTGCAGACCGTGGGCGCGTCGTCGTCCGCAGGGCATACGGTGACTGGTCCCGCTTCGAGCCGGACCGCCGGATGCTCACCGAGAACCACATCGAGCTGATCGAGATCCCGCAGCGGAAGGGCTTCGTCCGCAAGAACGCCGCGGACATCAAGATGGCCGTCGATGCGGTCGAGTTGGCACTCGAGCGCCAGTACATCACGACGTTTGTGATCTGCACGGGCGACTCGGACTTCAGTCCCCTCGTCCACAAGCTGCGGGAACTGAACAAGCAGGTGATCGGCGTCGGCTTGAAGGCATCGACGTCCGCACTGTTGCCCCCCGCATGCGACGAGTTCCTGTTCTATGAGAACCTCGACGGTGTCGAGATGCCCCAACCCAAGGTTCTGCGGCGCAGCTCGGATGAGTCCGCCCCACCGGCCGAGCGTGACCCGGAGGGCCTCGACGACCTCGTCTTCCGGACCCTGAGCGGCCTCCAGCGCACGGGGGACCCGCAGGTGCGTTCTTCGGAACTCAAGCGAGCGCTGCTGCGGAAGGATTCGACCTTCTCGGAAGCCGACTACGGGTTCCGATCGTTCGGGGAGCTGGTGCGAAACCTCGCAGAGCGCGGCAAGGTCTCCCTCGTGGACTCCGCACGCCAGGGCGATCCCATCGTCGGCTTCCCCGAGGGTGGGCATGGCGAGGCAGCGGCGTTCGCCCTCCTCGCGACGACGGCGGCGGCTCTCGACGGGGGAGCGCCCGTACCGCTGTCCGGTCTCAAGGACGAGATACGAAAGACGGATCCCGAGTTCTCCGAGAAGCAGTACGGGTACAGCGGCTTCCTCCAGTTCGTCAAGGCCGCCCGCGCCTACGGCGCCGTCGAGCTGGACTACGACGAGAACTCCGGGGCGTACTCGGTGCGCGCGACCGTCTGAGCGTTCGCCTTTGCGGGTTCGGTGAATTACACTTCTGTCATTCACTGCGGAGGGCGGAGATGGCTGTAGCAGTTGCGGAATCGGGTACCGGCGTCGACTTCGTCACGGGTGCCGTCATGTTCAGTTACCGGGCACGTGTCGAGAACGCGTCCGAAATCACACTCGCCGAGATCATCGACGCACCGAGAAGCGTGGGTGCGTTACGGGCGGTCCTCGCGGGTAGCGCGCACACGGTCGAGGTGATCCTCGACCAGGAGACTCCCATCCACGAGATGGGGGAGGTCGCGTGGCGCCTCGATGGGAATGGCTTTCACACGAACGTGCTTGTGAGCCTCGACAGGCTCGGCGAGGCGCATGGCGAGCTTCGCGGCACGCCGTGCTCGCTCCAGGGATGGTGGTTCGAGGACGACGATGTGCATTTCACCGGGTACGAGACTCCGTGAATGCCAGGGGTGCCGCCCCATGACCGAAGGCGTGTGAAATGCCTGCTCCGCTCCACACCCAGACCGTCATCGCCTTCGTGTGGGACTTCGACCGCACGCTGATCTCCGGCAACATGCAGGATCCGATCTTCGACGAATACGGAGTCGACCGTGACGTGTTCTGGGCCGAGGTGGAGGGTCTCGTCGATCACTACGCACGCGAGGGCGTGATCGTCCAGAGGGACACCGTGTACCTGGGCCACCTGCTCACCTACGTGCGGGAAGGCATCTTCGCGAACCTGACCAACGACAAGCTGCGAGAGCTCGGAGGCCGGCTCGAACCGGTCGCAGGGATGCCAGATTTCATGGACGCCGTCCGAACGCACGTGGGCGAGATCCCCGAGTTCGCGTCGGAGGGCATCACCGTCGAGAACTACATCGTCTCGACGGGTCTGCGGGCGATGATCGAGGGGAGCCCCTTCGGTCCGGTGGTCGACGGGATGTGGGCCAACACGTTCATCGAGCACGTCGCTGAACCCGGGTACCTCGACCGACTCCCCGTCGTCAACCCTTCGGCACCCATCTCCCAGGTTGGGTACAGCATCGACAACACGTCCAAGACGAGGGCGTTGTTCGACATCAACAAGGGTGTCAACAAGAACCCTGGCCTCGACGTCAATGCCCGGATGTCAGCAGATCAGCGACGCGTCCCCATGAAGAACATGGTGTACATCGCGGACGGCCCATCCGACGTTCCCGCGTTCTCGATCCTCAATACCGCCGGGGGCCGAACGCTCGGTGTCTACACGCTCGAACCCTCGAACAACCACGCCAACGTGAAGAAGCTCCAGGAGCAGGGGCGCATCCAGGGCATGGCCGAGGCGGACTACCGCCCTGGGAAGCCCGCCTACCTGTGGCTCATGGACACGGTCGAACAGATCGGCCACGAGATCGTCGAGGCCAGGCGCCAGGCGTTCGGAGCGATCCGGAACCCTCCCGGCCACTGAACACAATGGCCGGCCCGATCCGATCGAAGACCCCGGGAACCTACCATTGGTCCCACGCGAGATGGAAGGGTTGGACCCATGGACATCGACAGGGTCGGGGTGATCGGCGGAGGCCAGATGGGTGGGGGCATCGCCGAGGTGTGCGCGAAAGCCGGAGTCGCGACCATCGTGGTCGAGGTGTCGGACGAGCTCGCCGAGAAGTCCCTCGAGGGCATCGAACGGTCGCTGGGGCGGGCCGTCGATCGTGGGAAGCTCGACGCATCGGCGCGTGACGAGGCGCTGTCGCACATCGACGTGGTCACCGACATCGAGGCGCTCGGCGACCGCGAGCTCATCATCGAGGCGGTGGTCGAGAACCTCGACGTCAAGCGAGACCTGTTCTCACGGATCGACCGCATCGTCACATCCGAGACAGCCATTCTGGCATCCAACACCTCGTCGATCCCCATCACCCAGATCGCAGGAGCGACGGGTCGACCGGGCTCGGTCGTCGGCATGCACTTCTTCAACCCGGCGCCAGTCATGCCGTTGGTCGAGGTCATCTCGACCGTCGTGTCCGACGACACGCAGGTCGATCGTGCCGCATCGTTCGCATCCGATGTGCTCGGCAAGACCGTCGTTCGGGCATCCGACAGGGCAGGATTCATCGTCAACAAGCTCCTGTGCCCGTACGTCTTCGAGGCGATCCGCATGTACGAGGAGGGCTTCGCGACGCGCGAGGACATCGACGCCGCCATGGTGAACGGCGCGGGGTACCCAATGGGTCCGCTGGCCCTGTCCGACCTGATCGGCAACGACACGATGCTCGCGGTGTCCGACGCCTTCATGGACGAGTACAGCGACGTCCGCTACGCAGCGCCTCCGTTGCTGCGTCGGATGGTCGAGGCCGGACTCCTCGGTCGCAAGACCGGCCGAGGCTTCTACGAGTACTGAGCGGCTCGATCGGAGATCCGATCCGGTCGTTGCGGTGCACCCTGAGCGGTCCTCACGGTGTGCCACAATCCCTGCATGGACGACGCAAGCCACGAGATGTACTACCACGGTACAAAGGCCGCTCTCGAGCCAGGAGACCTGATCGATCCCGGCTACAAGTCCAACTACGGCAGCCGGAGGAGGGCCAACCACGTCTATCTGACTGCCACGGTGGATGCAGCTGTTTGGGGAGCGGAGCTGGCAGAAGGCGAAGGTCGAGGCAGGATCTACATCGTGGAACCGACGGGGCCCATTGAGGACGACCCGAACCTGACGGACAAGAAGTTCCCCGGCAACCCTACGAAGTCGTATCGCTCGCGCGACGCGCTGAGGGTGACGGGCGAGCTCACGGACTGGGTGGGCCACGCTCCCGAAGAGCTGCAAGCGATGAAGGACCACCTCGAACGCCTCGCGCTGCTCGGCATCGAGGCGATCGACGACTGATGCGCCACGAGGCGCAATGGCGCCTCAGCTGGCGGAGACCCGCCTGGCGCCGTTGGACTCGAGGAGGCGAGTGAGCTGGTTCTTCTGGACCAGGCCCGACGCACGCCACCGTTGGGTCACTGGGCGTTGACCGCCCTTCGTACCGGTGGAGCGGTCCTTCGCCTTCTTGGACGCTTTCACGGGAGCCCTGCCAAGGAGGATCATGGTCGGTGTGGAACGGATGCCGTACCTCGCGATGGCGTCGGGCATCGACGAGATGTCGGCCTTGACGACATGCGCTGACGACCCGTACTCGCGCGCGAGCTCGTTCATGATCCCGTCCATGACCTGGCATGGCGCGCAGCCCACCTGGTAGAAGTCGACAAGCACAGGCTTGCCCGTGCGGCTGAGCTCGTCGATCTCGGCGAGGCTCATGACTTTCCGAGCCTTCGGTTTCTTTGTGAACATGGTCTTCCTGGCCTGGGTGCAATGGATATCAACGCATCGCGGCGGTGAATATGCCCGTCACCAGCCTCGTATCGACGAGATCTCGATCACGATCGGAGTGGGGTAGTGGTCCGCGAACCACTGTGGCGTCCACCGGTTCCTCTCGAGGAACGACCGGTACTTGTCGAGGAACGCAGCGTCGTGGGATGCGTTGGGCTCCGACCGGTCGACGCGCGCCACACCGTTGCACACGAGGATGTCGCCACCCCGTCCGTTCCCCTCGAGATGCAGTGTGACGTGCGGGTTGGCGCCGATGTTCCGCATTCGTGCCGAGGGATCCTTGCTGTGGACGACGATCGTGTCGTCGTCGCGCAGGAGGAACCACACCGGATTGGTCGATGGGACACCCGAATCGCTCACCGTCGTCATCCACCCGATGGGCTCGTCGACGAGCCTGGTGCGGAATGCCAGTTTCAACTCCATGCCGCAAGCGTACCGGGTCCCGTCGCGCCTACTCTCGGGCGAACCGACCCCGGAGGAACGCGATGGCCAAGATCCACGGCGGGCAGGTGATCGCCCGGGCCCTCAAGGCGGAGGGTGTCGACACGGTGTTCACCCTCACCGGTGGGCACATCCTGCCCGTGATCGACGGGTGCGTCTCGGAGGGCATCAGGGTCATCGACGTCCGCCACGAGCAGGCGGCCGCCCACGCGGCAGACGCGTATGCGCGCCTCACCGGGAGGCTCGGCGTCGCCATCGTCACCGCAGGGCCGGGAGTCACCGATGCGCTGACGGGCGTCGCCAACGCGTTCTTCGCCAACACTCCGATGCTGCTCATCGGTGGGCGACACCTAACCAAGGAGAACCTCAAGGGCGGCCTCCAGGAGATGGACCA
>DATHUV010000002.1:0-15833 GCA_035461905.1 Acidimicrobiia bacterium
ACGAGCGAGAGCGGCCGTCGGATGGTCACGACTTATGGCCCCGTGCTGGCGCTGATGGTGCCCACCGCCCTCCTCTTCCTCCTGTACCCGACCCTGATGGGGCTTCGCGCCCTTTCCGGTGCGCCATGACGAGCTATCTGAAAGGAGATAGACATGCTATTCAGAGACGAACGAGGGGCGACAACGGTGGAATGGCTCGGCCTTGCGACGATCGCGATCCTCGTCATCGCCGTTCTCCTTCCCCAGGTGAGGAACACGGCGGGGGACATCTGGTCGAACGTCGCCGGACAGTTCACGGGATTCTTCGGGTAGAACGAGGCTCGACCACGATCGAAGGGCTCGCTGCGATGGCGGTGTTCTTCCTCCTGCTCCTGCTGATCGTCCAGATCGGCTTCTTGATGTCTGCCCGTTCCATGGTGATGGCCGCTGTGGACGGGTCGGTCAGGCGCCTGTCGTGGAATGCAGATGGGGCAGCGACGGAGAAGGCCAGAGTCATTGAGGAGCTGACGCTGGCCGTTCCGGGAATCGCAGTCGAATCCGTCACGATCGGATCGACCGACACCACCGTGACGATGAGGGTCGATGTCCGTTGGACGCCTCCGGGACCTGATCTCGTGCCCATCACTTTGCAGGTGTCCGAGACCCGAACGAAGGTTCTCCCCCCGTGAGGGATAGTGCAGGGACCGCCCTGATCGAAGTCATCGTGATCGGCTTCGTCGCCATGGCGGTCATGGTTCCGACCCTCCTGACGGTTGGTGCGCTCGCTGACGCGAAAGGGGACATGTCCGTTGCCGCGACGCAAGCAGCATCCTGGTACGCCAGACATGGGCAGGAACTCGACCTTCCCGATGGTGAGACGATCGTCACCTACGTCCTCGATGGCGATGCGGTCGTGGCGACTGCGTCCACCGACGTGACGGTGGTCGACGTGTTGGGCAGGACGGTCGCCGTCACGATCACGGAGCAGGCTCGTTGGGCGATCAGCCCGTATCGGAGTAGTCGGTGAGTGCTCACTCCCGCGTCGGCGCTGACGAGTTCGGCAGCCTTCTCCCGATGACGGCCGCCCTCGTGTTCGTCGCGTTGCTCGTCGTGGCGCTCGTCTCGGACATCGCGCTCGTCCATGGTGAGTACCGGTCAACGGCATCGATGGCAGACGCCATCGCGGAGGCTGGCGCCGGGTTTCTCGATGAAGGCCGCATGCATCTCGGCGTGCTGGCCATCGATGCGGACCGATCCGTCGCGTACGCAGCCGATCTCGCCACCGATCTGGGTTTGGATCCATCCGAGGTCACGTTCACCGTGGATGGGTCCTCGTTTTGCGTCTCGATCCGACGTACCCATCGGGCAGCGTTCCTGGGATCCATCGGCGGTAGCGATCAACTGATCGAGGTCGAGTCATGTTCGGTGCCGGCATCGGGGTGATGAGCGGCCGACGACCGTGTGCCTTTCCGGCCCTCGCCAACGATGATGGACAGGGCACTAGGGTCACTCCGTGCCGGATGACGTGCTCACCCCCCTCATCGAGGGGTCGGACCTCGCTGGGCTCATGCGCGCCGTCGACGGCATCTGCTCCCGCCGCGACTGGGACGCCCTCATCGACCTTCGTGACCGCTGCGAGGAGGCCGTCACGAGGGGGAAGCAGGTCTGGGCGATCGCACAATTCGCCGAGTACCGCCTCGCCCTCGAAGGGCCGGCGGATCTCGCCGCCTCGGTGATCACGGATGGGAGGGGCCGATTCGCCCTCGGTCCACTCTGGGAGGTCGCTGCGTCGAGCCACACGTGGGCGGAATTGTCGCCTCACGTCCAGATCCCCACCGTACGCGCCATGATCGGCCACGAGCGCTCCATTCGGGGGGACACCGTGGCGGAGGATGAGATCGACGCCGCCGTTCTCGGCATCCCCGTTGCGGTCCAGCCGTGGGAACCGGCCTACCCGACGGCGGAGTACCGATCGGACCGTGCTGCATTTCCCGACGACGTGTTCGACCTCCCGATGGCGTGGGTGGACATGCCCGATGCCGCTTCCGCTGATCATGACGACGCCGTGTGCGACATCCTGCTCGACCTCGTCAAGCCATGGTGGGAGGACAGCCAGGGAAAGGCCGAGGTCATCACGGTCACCGGCAGCGTCGAGTCCGCGATCAGGGCGCTCGGTCGATCGAGGGCACGGCTCCTCGACGTGGACCCCGCAACGGCCATGGCCGCCATGGCGTGGGCGGGCGCGAGCGGCGGGGGACACGGGCGGAGGCGCGGAACACCGGCGGGCCGGGCAGCGGCATGGTGGGTCATGCTCGAGGTCCTCGGCCACGGCGAGCTCCCCGACGACCCTACGAGACTCGGGGAGGAAGCCGCAGGGCTCCGCTGGGTGCTGTGGGATCCCGGCGACAGGGTCGGAGGCTGGAACCTCCACCTCGGCATCGAAGATCCAGACGACGGCATCGCATGGGTGCTATCCGCCGTCGACGCGGTGTGAATCAACCCGTCGGGAGGAACGGCATGACGTCGCTGGCCAGCTCCTCGATGATCGAGGCTTGGCGGTCGTAGGGGAGGTCGGGGAAGTAGCTGCGCGCCACCCACTCGACGGGGACGTCCAAACGGGCACGCAGGGAGCCGATTGTGTCGACGATCTCGGTGGCGGAACCCCCGATGATGCGCTTGCGGATCTTCTGGGCCATCGCCTCGTCGAGCGGCGGGGTCGCTGCGATGCCGGTTCGCCTCGCCGATTCCTCCATGTCCGAGTACTTCCAGGACTGGTGCCACGCCGAGGCGACGATCTCGTCGAGGTCCCCCGGGTACATGACGCCGTAGTAGATCCATCTGAAGCTCCCCGGGTCTCGCCCGATGAGCTCCATCTCCTCGTGCGCGACGCGGACCTGCTCGACGAACCGGTCGGGTGACGCGTTCGAGAAGAAGCCGTCGGCGTGTCGTGCTGCACGTCGGACCGCAGCATCGACACCGCCACCGATGATCAGCGGGATCTCGGTGCTGGGGGTGGGCCTGACACCGAGCTCGGGTATCTCGTAGACGTCGCCCGACCAGCTGAACGGGTCGCCGGTCCATGCGCGGCGCAGGATCTGGAGCATCTCCGTCATCGCCTTCCCGCGTTCGGTGATGTCGACGCCGAGGGCTTCAAACTCGGTTGCGGACCATCCGAGCCCGAGTCCGAGGTCGAGGCGACCGTTCGAGATGACCTGGACGGTGGCCGCGTCCTCGGCGAGGCGGATGGGATCGTGCAGCGGGGCCAGGAGCACGCCGGTCCCGATCCTGATGGTCTCCGTACGTGCGGCGATTGCGGCGGACGTCACCAGCAGTGACGGCATGTAGCCGTCATCGACGAAGTGGTGCTCGGTCGTCCATACCGAGTCGAAGCCGAGGCCGTCCGTGAGCTCGGCGAGGTCGAGGGTCTCGCGGTAGACGTCCTCCCACGTGCGCGGATCGTCGGCGCTCCGCTGAGCCGAGAGGAGTCCGAATCCGAGTGCCATTGTCATGTCCCTTCAGCGGCAATTCGGAACGAGCCTACCGCTGCCCGATCGGCCAGCCTGCGGGAGATTCTGACTCCGGGTGGCTACCCTTGGGTTCACAACGGGTGACACCAACGGTGCCGCACCGACCGCGAAGACGGAATACCCCTGCATGTACCTCGAAGGCATCGAGAGCCCGGCCGATCTGTCCGGTCTGACCTATGACCAGCTCGACGAGCTTGCCGCCGAGATTCGCGCCTTCATCGTCGAGGCGGTCGAGGTCAACGGCGGCCACCTCGGGTCCAACCTCGGCGTCGTCGAGATCACGCTCGCGCTCCACAGGGTCTTCTCGTCGCCGCGTGACATCATCCTGTGGGACACCGGCCACCAGGCGTACGTCCACAAGATCGTGACGGGTCGCAGGGACGGGTTCGCAAGGTTGCGCGGGGAGGGCGGCCTCAGCGGCTATCCCAACCGCGCCGAGTCCGAGCACGACGTCATCGAGAACAGCCACGCATCGACGGTGCTGTCCTATGCACATGGCATCACGGCTGGCCGCAGGCTGCGCGACGGCGACGATGCGGGCATGGTCGTGGCCGTCATCGGCGACGGCTCGCTCACGGGTGGAATGGCGTACGAGGGCCTCAACAACCTCGGTCACAGCGGCTCGAACGTGACGATCATCCTGAACGACAACGGCCGGTCCTACGCCCCCACCGTGTCGAAGCTGTCAGACAGCCTCGCCAGGATCCGGGCGAATCCGGTCTACATGCAGCGCCAGCGTCGGTTGGAGCGCTTCGTCAAGGGCCTTCCCCTCGTAGGCGGTTTCGCAGATCGCGGTATCGGGGCGACGAAGGCCGCCGTGCGTGAGATGTGGGAGCCCCCTGCGTTCTTCGAGGATCTCGGCATCCGGTACCTCGGACCCTTCGACGGCCATTCGATCGAGGTCGTGGAACAGGCGCTCCGGAACGCGGCGGAGTTCGACGGTCCGAAGGTCGTCCATGTCCTGACCCAGAAGGGCCATGGGTATCCACCCGCCGAGAACGACTCCGTCAAGCTCATGCACGACACGGGCTCCATCAAACCCGGCAGCTACACAGCGGCGTTCATGGACACGATGTGCAAACTGGGGGAGGAGCACGAGGACGTGGTCGCCATCACCGCGGCGATGCCGGACTCGACCGGCCTGCTCGCATTTGCTGAGCGGTTCGGGGACCGCTGCTTCGATGTCGGGATCGCCGAACAGCATGCGGTGACCATGGCGACGGGCATGGCGATGGTCGGGATGAAGCCGGTCGTGGCGATCTACTCGACCTTCCTCACGAGGGCCTTCGACCAGTTGAACCTCGATGCCGGCCTCCACGGGCAGCACATCGTCCTCGCGCTCGACCGGGCCGGAGTCACAGGCGACGACGGCCCGTCGCATCACGGCCTCCTCGACATGGTGCTGTGCCTCAAGGTCCCGAACATGACGGTCTTCGCCCCCTCGTCGTATCAGGAGCTCCAGGTGATGCTCCAGGACGCGGTCGAGCTGTGCGACGGCCCTGCTTCGGTGCGATGGCCGAAGACCGCAGCCGTGATGGTCGACGACGCCGAGGTCGGCTCAGGCCTCTCGGCTCGCCGCGCCAGGGCAGGTTCGGGTGACAGGGTCTGTTTCATCGGAGTCGGGAAGATGCTCGCAGCGTGCCTCGAGGCGGCGGGTCGCCTGGAGGCCGAAGGGATCGACGCAACCGTGTGGGACCCGCGGGTCGTCAAGCCGCTCGATCCCGACATGCTTACGGATGCCGCCCGCCACGACCTTATCGTGACGGTCGAGGACGGGTTTCGTGAGGGAGGGGCCGGGACCGGCATCGAGACGGCGCTGCGCGACATGGGCGTTCGCACACCGATCGAGATCCTCGGCGTCCCCGTTACCTACATCGACCATGCGAATCCCGACGTGATCCTCACCCGGTTGGGCCTCGACGGACAGGGCGTCGCTGCGTCAACCCTGACGGCCCTCAGCTGAGCTGGTGAAAGGGCGACGATCGCACGGTCCCCACAACGCATGGCCCTGGCGCACAGTCCCGCGGCACGGCCCGTCAGCTTGCGAGGGCGCCCGTGGCGGCGTCGGGATCGTCGACGGTCACCGCGAAGTGGAAGCCCTCGGCGTTCGAGTGCAACAGGTACATCGAGTCGATGTTGACCGAGGCCTGCGCCAAGCCCTCAGCGATGTGTGCAAGGGACTGCGTGCCGCGAGGCAGGAAGGTATCGAGCACCTCCCGCTCGTCGAAGGCGAGGTCTGCCGCCATGAGCACACGGCGCGCGAGGGGCGGCGCCTCGACGATGATCCGTACATGGCTGTGACCGTCGTCGCCGACCGCGGCGAAAGCCTCGATCTCGACTCCTGCGTCGGAGAGGAGCCGCGCCAGGGCAGCGAGCTGTCCCGGCCGGTTTGCGAGGCGGATCGAGAACTCTGTCATACCCCAACATTACGCCCCAGCCGACAGCTGTAAAGGCTGAACGAATAGCACACGGACGTGAGGGTCGACGGTTCGCTACTCGTCGAGGGGGGCGCCGCGGTCCGACAGCATGGTGCGGAGGCGCGCGATTCTCGCCTTGATCCCTGAGGGATCATCCTCGCTCGTGGCCGGCGCCGGTTCGTCCTCTGATCGATCGACGGATCCGTGGAGTTCCTGGAGTTCGCGGAGCTCCTCGAGTTCGAGGAAGATCTCCTCGGTCGGAACTGCCGGTTGGCTCTGGTTCTCGTCGTTTGTTGCTGACATGGTCGTTCCCTGCGTGACTGTCTGCAACGGTACCCGCGACCCGACGATTCCGAAAGCAATCTTGCGGCGTGCTGGCCAAACCGGGAATAGGAGCACGACAACAGTCGAACACATGTTCGATTAGGATGGTCCGATGTCGCGGTATGCCGAGCTGCACTGCCACACCAACTACTCGTTCCTCGACGGGGCGTCGTGGGCAGATGAACTCGTCCGTCGGGCTTCGGAGCTTGGATACGAAGCCCTCGGGGTGACGGACCACGACGGGTTTCGTGGCGCCGTCCAGGTCCACGCCTCGGCTTCGGCGGTCGGGCTGCCGGTGGTCTACGGCACGGAGGTGGGCCTCCCGATCGATGGGGATGCTTCGGGGTCGTCCGAGGTGTCCATTGCGCCGATCCTGGATCCCTCACCTGATGAGATTCCCCTGACCGGTTCGGATGATCAGACGCGCCGGGGACGCAGGCGAACGATGCACGGGACGAAGCCCACTCGGCGTCACGAGAGGGACCACCTCGTTCTCCTCGCCCCTGATCCGGCCGGGTACGCCGCGATCGGGAGGTTCGTGACCAGGGGGCAGTATCGAGGGCGGAAGGACGAGCCCTTGTACTCGTATCGTGATCTCGTCGAGGCTGCCTCCGACGGCAACCTCGTCGCCCTGTCGGGCTGTTGGCAGGGTGCCGTCCCGCGGGCAGCCGCTGCGGGGGACCTACCGGGAGCAATGCGCGCCGCGTCACGCCTCAGGGAGGCGTTCGGTGATCGGTTCCATCTCGAACTGACACATCACGCGATGCCGGGGGACGACCATCGCAATGACCTGCTCGCCGAGGTGGGGATGAGGCTCGGCATTCCGACGGTGGCGACGAACAACGTCCACTATGCGCATCGGCACGACGCCGACCTGTCCGAGGTGCTCGCCGCGATCGGTGGGCGTCGATCGTTGGACGAGCAGGACGGGTTCCGGCCTGCCACCGACATGCGGCACCTGCGGACACCCCAGGAGATGGCGGCGCGGTTCATCAGGTATCCGGGTGCTGTCGAGCGATCCGCCGAACTCGGGCGATCCCTTGCCTTCGACCTCGAGCTCCTGACACCCGAGCTCCCTGACTTCCCCATGCCGGGCTCGTTCACCTCCGAGGACGAGTTCTTGTCCCATCTCGTGTACGAAGGCGCACGCGAGGTGTATCCCGGCAGCGATGACGGCCTCGATCCCCGGGCTCGGAGACGCCTCGAGCACGAGCTCGACGTCATCGCAGAGCTCGGGTTCGCAGGCTTCTTCCTCGTGGCGTGGGACATCGTGGGCTTCGCGAGGTCCCGTGACATCTACTGCCAGATCCGCGGCTCCGGCGCCGACTCCGCTGTGTGTCGATGCATCGGCCTGACACGGGTCGATCCGATCCGCCTCGGGCTGCCGTTCGAGCGGTTCCTGTCACATGAACGCGGCCGCCCTCCCGACATCGACATCGACTTCGAAGCCGAGCGCCGCGAGGAGGTCATCCAGTACTGCTATCGCACCTACGGCAGGGAACGCGCAGCGATGGTCGCAAATGTGATCACCTACCGGGCACGCTCGGTGCTCCAGGACGTGGGCAAGGCATTCGGCCTGACACAGGCGCAGGTCAACGCCCTCACCAAGTACCTCGACCATCGATCGCCCCGGATCCTGAGGGAGGTCGTCGAGCTTCCCGAGGGTTTGACGGCTGATCACATCTACGACGTCTGCGTCCGGCTCGACGGGTTCCCGCGCCATCTCGGAATCCACTCGGGCGGTATGGTCGTCTCGCGTCGCCCCCTCTGGGAGACCGTGCCGATGGAGTGGGGACGGATGCAGGATCGTTCGGTCCTCCAGTGGGACAAGAACGACACCGGGGCGATGGGCGTCGTGAAGTTCGACCTCCTCGCGCTGGGTGCCCTCAACGCACTGCATCTCTCGGTCGATACGATTCGCGAGACCCACGGCGTCGACATCGACCTCGCCCTCATACCGCAGGAACCCGTGGTCTACGAGATGCTGACGCGAGCCGACACGGTCGGTGTGTTCCAGGTCGAGTCACGTGCCCAGATGGCGACGCTCCCCCGGATGAAACCCAGGACGTTCTACGACCTCGCCGTCGAGGTCGCCCTCATCCGACCGGGTCCCATCCAGGGCCAATCGGTCCACCCCTACCTGCGACGACGCAACGGGGAGGAACCTGTCCGCTACATCCACCCGTCGGCAGAACCCATCCTCCGCAAGACCCTCGGTGTCCCGATCTTCCAGGAGCAGCTCATGGAGATCGCACGGGTGTGTGCCGGCTTCACGCCGGGCCAGTCGGACCGCCTCCGCCAGGCGATGACCCACAAACGATCCGACGAGGAGATGGCCAAGCTCCGCGACGAGGTGTACGCGGGGATGGCGTCCAGGAACATCACAGGCCCATCCGCAGACGAGCTGTGGGAGAAGCTCCAGGGATTCGCGTCGTTCGGGTTTCCCGAGTCCCACTCTGTCTCGTTTGCGTACATCGTGTACTCGGCGTCATGGTTGAAGTACCACTGGCCGACGGAGTTCTTCACCGGACTGCTCAATGCGCAACCGATGGGGTTCTACTCGCCGAACTCCCTCGTCGCAGATGCGATCCACCACGGAGTGGTCGTCCACCAGCCTGACATCAACGAATCCGCCCACGACTGCACGGTGGAACCACACCATGCGGATCCCGACGACCTGGTCGAGTACCTCGGGATGGCGTGGCGACGGGGGCGGGGAGCCGCCGACGACCCGATCCGCCAGGCTGTTGCCATGAGGCTCGGGTTGAGGTACGTGCGCGGCCTCGGCGAGACGGAGATCACCCGCATCGAGGCGGCCCGTCACACAGGTGGGGCGTTCTCGTCCCTCGAGGACTTCGCACAGCGCACCGGTCTTCCCGTCGCCGTCCACGAGGCACTGGCGGCCGCAGGGGCGTTCGGATCCCTCGGGTATGGGAAGCGGGAGGGGATGTGGCAGGCCGGGGCGCTGGCGAGGCTCGGACCGAACCGGCTCGCCCTCGAGGATGCGTCCGTGCCCCCCGAGCTCCGGCCGATGGACGGGCTCGAGACCATGCACGCAGACCTCTGGTCGACGGGCATCACACTCATCCATCCCGTCAGCTTCATCCGCGACCAGCTCGATGATCGGGGGGTTCTCAGGATCGAGGATGCCCTCCGGCTTCGTCGGCATGCGACACGTGTGAGCGTCGGCGGTGTCGTGACCCATCGGCAGCGACCCGGCACGGCCAATGGGGTCCGGTTCTTCAACATCGAGGATGAGACCGGGATCATGAATGTCGTCGTCATGCCACCGGTATGGGACGCGAACTTCGAGATCGCACGCAAAGCCATCGGCCTCGTCATCACGGGCATCCTCGAGTACCGCGACGGGGTCACGAACCTCGTCGCGCACCGCTTCGAGGTCTGGCCCGCACCGGTGATCCCCTCACGTGACTTCCGATGACCGGACCAGATGCGATTCGACTGCATGGGTCGATAGGCCCATTATCGCCGCGTGACTACAGGATCGGAGTACCGCAGCCGATATCGATGGGGTCAGCTTTACGTAGTGGAGGAACGATGACCCACGCATTCACCGGATCCGTGCTGCTCCCAGGCGAGCAGGGCCAGGGCCTGAACGCAACATTCGAGATGCAGGATGACGTCGTCAGGCTCACGTCGGGAACGGACGAACTCGGTGCCTGGGGCACACGCGACTTCTATGTCGAGCCCTCGGGCAAGGGTGCGTTCCGGATCGGCCTCGGGGGTGAGGAGCTCTTCTTCACGCCGTCGTCGCCTTCGTCGTTCGCCGAGGCAATGCACGTCCCACTCCAACCGGAGGCACCAGTCAAGGACGCAAAGCCGAAGTACGACATCGACGCAGCGATCGACGAAGCCATTGCGAACGTGAAACCGCTGCGTTCGGTCAACGACGAGGACGACATCCTCTCGAAGCCACTGTTGACGACGATCGTGGTTCTCGCTGGCTCACTCATGGCCGGCCTCGTCGGTATGAGCTTCCTTCTCTGAGCGAGGGCGTCACCCCTCTGCGTCGTCGCCCTGAGAAAACTCGAGTGCAGGGTTGATGAGTGTCGTGGTTCTTGCGGGCTCACTCATGGCCGGCCTCGTCGGCATGAGTTTCCTTCTCTGAGCGAGGGCATCATCCCTCTGCGTCGTCGCCCTCAGATAGCTCGAGTGCTGCAGAGTTGATGCAATAGCGCAGGCCCGTGGGGCCTGGTCCGTCGTCGAACACGTGACCGAGGTGGGCGTCGCAGCTCGCACATCGGGTCTCGGTGCGGACCATGCCGAAGGTGCGGTCCTTGTGCTCGACCACGGCGTCCAGTTCGATCGGCGCGGTGAAACTCGGCCAGCCGGAGCCGGAATCGAATTTGGTCTGCGAGCTGAACAACGGCTCTCCGCACACGACGCACGTGTACGTACCAGGCCGCTTCTCGTTCCAGTACTTCCCTGTGAAGGCCCGCTCCGTGCCGGCCTCCTGGGTGACGTGGTACTGCTCGGGTGTCAGCCTCTGCTTGATGTCGTCGCTGTGCTGTGCATCCATCTCGCAAAGGTAGCGGGTGAACACCTCATCGGAAACGCCGCACCGGAACGCCTTCCGGAGACAGCGCTCAACCGTCGACGATGCCGGTCACGACGTCGATCGCCGTCGCCGTGGCGTCCCTGCTCACATCGAGGTGGAACACGGCCCTGATCCTCGTCTGTCCGAGCACGAGCATCGAGACGCCTTGTTCCAGGCACGCGGCGACGACGGCACCGGGATCGGGGACATCGAAGTAGACGAGATTCGTCTGAACGGCATCCAGATCGACTCGAGCGTGGCGAGTCGCCGCAAGCGCTTCCGCGAACTCCTTTGCGTTCCGATGGTCCTCGACGAGCCGCTCACGATTGTTGGAAACCGCGAACAGGGCTCCTGCAGCGATGACGCCGGCCTGGCGAAAGCCGCCCCCGAACATCTGCTTGAACCGCCTGGCCTCGCCGACGTTGTCTCCAGACCCCACGAGTGCGGACCCCACAGGTGCGCCGAGACCCTTCGAGAAGCACACGGTGATCGTGTCGAACGGGGCCGCGTACGCCGACACGTCGATGCCCGTCGCCGCCGATGCGTTCCAGAGCCTCGACCCATCGAGGTGGCATGCGAGCCCCCGATCCGACGCGACTGCGGCGATGGAACGCAACTGGTCGAGGTCCCAGATTGTGCCCCCGGCGTCGTTGTGGGTGTTCTCCGCGCACACCAGCGTATGAGGGTCGTACAGGTGCGACGGGAGGGAAGGGTGGGGAACCGGGATCGCAGCGATCAGTTCGTCGGCGGTGAAGGTGCCGCGGGTCCCAGCGAGGCGTTTGAGCGTCACCCCGGAGTGGTGGGCAGCGGCACCCATCTCGTGGTTACCGATGTGCGCACCCGCCTCGAGGATGACCGTGTCGCCGGGTTGCGTGTGGATCCGGACGGCGATCTGGTTCGCCATCGTGCCCGTTGGAACGTACACGGCCCACTCCTTGCCGAGGAGCCCAGCCACGGTTGATTCGAGCTCGATGACGGTCGGATCCTCGCCGTAGAGGTCGTCACCGACGGCTGCATTTGCCATGGCAGTGCGCATCGCATCGCTCGGTCGCGTAACCGTGTCGCTCCGAAGGTCGATCATGCGGGCGCTCCTGGTTCGTGCACTAGAGGAAGTGCCTCGGCTGGAGCACGGCGGTGAGTAGACCGCTGGTTGCGGCGCCTGCGGCGTCCCATCGGGTGAGGTCCATCTCGATGTCGACACATGTACCGGTCCTCATAGCGACCCTCGCGCCTGTCAGGTGACGAACGGTCTGGGACCACGTCGGTTCGTGCCCGACGAGCATGATCCGCTCGTGGCCGTCACCGTGACGTCCGGCGATCCGAAGGGTCTCCAGGTATGAGGCCCCGTAGAGATCGGGTTCGAGGATCAGGCGCGATGACCAACCGCCCGAGAGTCGTGCAAGCTCTGCGGTCGACCGCGCACGTGTGGCGCTGGATGACACGACGATCTCCGGTACGAGCCCGAGGTCCCGTAGCACCTCGCCCATCCTCTCGGCAGACCGCGTGCCGCGTGCGGACAGAGGTCTGCTGTGATCGTCGAGTGCGCCCGAGTCCCAGTCGGACTTCGCGTGGCGCATCAGCATCAGGTTCATGTGCCCATCGTACCGGTCGTGCGTCACGCGACGGTGAGGGCGAACATCACCTGTGCGACGAAGTACAGGGGGAGCCCGATGACCCGGTTGGACATCGCGCGCGTGACGAACTGCTGCCTGGCAACCAGGACGTCGCTCGCGGCGAAGAGGGACGCTGCCAGCGGTATGCGTGGGTCAGGGTCGGTTCCGAGTGAACCGAAGGCGGTGGTCACCATGACCCCGATGATGACCACGTAGACGAGGAGCGGTACCGCGAGCTGCTGGGGACGGTGTGGCGCAAGCCAACGGATGACCCCCGTTCCGACAGCCGCCATCACGAGGCCTGCGGCGAGCATCCATGGAACGGACGACGCACCTCGTGCGACGAACGACGCGGCGTAGGCGACGTGGGCGGCAGCGAACGCTGCGAGCCCGATGGTGAAGGGGCGTCGCCCGGGGTGGCTGAGCGCCAGGTCGCCCATCCAGCTGGCCGCCAGCGCCGCAAGGATCCCGAGCGTGTAGACATCGAACTCCTCCGCCCCGGTGACGGCGAGGACGATGACGAGGGTCGACGCTGCCATCTTCGCAACCCGGCTCAACGAGTCGTTGCGATCGGTCAGGAGCGCAGATCCGAATGCGAGTGCAACGATCGCAATGACAAGGCTGAGGGTCATGTCGGCGTACGGTGCCCGTCACATGGCCGCGATGACGTAGTCGATGCACCCGGTGAGTGCCTCCACGTCCGACGTCGGAATGGTGGGGAACGTCGCGATCCGGAGTTGGTTCCGCCCGAGCTTGCGATAGGACTCCGTGTCCACGATGCCGTTGGACCTCAGGTGCTCCGACAGGACGTTCGCGTCGACGGTGTCGATGAAGTCGATGGTCACGACGGTGGTGGACCGCAGCCGATCATCGGTGACGAACGGTGTCGCGACGTCGGACGCCTCGGCCCATCGGTACAGGTGATCCGATGACGCCTGCGCCACCCGAGCCGCTCCTGAGAGACCATCGGCGGCGAGCAGTTCCGAGATGCGTGCCTCCAGGAGGTACAAGGTCGCGAGCGCCGGGGTGTTGTAGGTCTGGTCGAGGAGCGAATTCTCGATCGCGGTTTGCAGGGAGAGGAATGGTGGGGTCCATCGCTGCCACGCCGCGATGCTCCCGACACGATCGATGGCGCTTGGACTCATGAGAGCGAGCCACAGGCCCCCCTCCGACCCGAATGCCTTCTGCGGGGAGAAGTAGTAGGCGTCAACCGTCGATGGATCGATGGGAACGGCACCCGCAGCGGAGGTGCCGTCGACCACGATGAGCTCGTCCCCGAAGCGGGCCCATTCGGCTCGGACACCGGTCGACGTCTCGTTGTGGATGAAGGCGGCGACGTCGACTCCGGGAGTGGGTTCAGGGTCGGGTGCGCCGGGTGGTGTGGCGGAGATCACCACGGGCTCGGCCAGGTGGGGAGCGCCGGTCACAACGGCGGCGAACTTCGCGGAGAACTCACCGCACACGTAGTGGGCGCTTCGGTGTTCGATCAGGCCGAACGCGGCGGCGTCCCAGAACGCCGTGGCACCACCGACGCCGAGGACGACTTCGTGGCCCTCAGGAAGCGCGTACAGGTCGCTGAGGCCGGATCGGATCCGTGAAACGACCTGCTTGACGGTGGGTTTGCGGTGACTCGTCCCCATGTACGCCGTGCCCCGCTCGCTGAGCGCGGACAGGGCGTCTTGGGAGACCCGACTCGGACCCGAGCCGAACCGGCCGTCACGGGGGAGGAGGTGCGAAGGGATGCTGATCGCGGTCGTCATGTCCGGGAGAACCTCCGGCCAACCGGCGGCTGGCTCATCGTGGGTCGGGTCTAGTGTTCCCAGCACTCGAGTGGACAGGGAGAGTAGCCCCGGTGGCGAATCGCGAATCGATCTCACGACGAGCCCTATCGGTCGAGCCCTCGGCGACGCTCGCCATCACCAACAAGGCCGCTGCGCTTCGTGCCGAGGGCAAGCCGGTCATCGGCTTCGGGGCGGGTGAACCGGACTTCCCAACGCCCGACGCCATCGTCGAGGCCGCCATCGCCGCCGCACGCAACCCGGTTTCGCATCGGTACTCGCCTACGGCGGGACTTCCCGAACTCCGTGCAGGTATCGCCTCCAAGACGATGCGAGATTCCGCGTACGACGTCGCGCCGTCCCAGGTCGTTGTGACGAATGGCGGCAAACAGGCCGTCTACCTCGCATGCCAGGTGCTCCTCGACCCCGGGGACGAGGTGCTCCTCCCGGCTCCGTACTGGGTGACGTATCCGGAGGCCGTGGCGCTCGCCGGTGCCACCGCCATTCCGATTGCGACCGACGAGTCGACCAACTTCACGGTCACGATCGATCAGCTCGAGGCAGCCGTGACCGAGCGCACGAAGATGCTGATCTTCGTGAGCCCGTCGAATCCAACGGGCTCGGTGTACAGGCCCGACCAGATGATGGCGGTCGCCGCTTGGGCGGTCGAACGCGGCATCTGGGTGATGACGGACGAGATCTACGAGCACCTCGTCTACGGCGACGCGGTGTTTCACTCGATGCCGGTTCTCTCGCCTGAGATCGCGGAGCGCTGCGTCGTGATCAACGGCGTCGCAAAGACCTATGCCATGACCGGATGGCGGGTCGGATGGTTGATCGGTCCAGACGAGGCGGCCAGGGGGGCGACCCGGATCCAGTCGCACTTGTCCTCCAACGTCAACAACGTGGCGCAGATCGCTGCGCTCGAAGCGGTCACGGGCAGCCTCGACGCCGTCGCGATGATGCGTGAGGCGTTCGACAGGAGACGCATCAGGATGGTTCAGCTACTGAACGCGATCGAGGGGGTCACCTGCGTGGAGCCCCAGGGCGCGTTCTATGCGTTCCCGAATCTCACCGGTCTGCTCGGGACGCGCCTCGGAGGATCGGTGGCGACGACCACGATGGAGCTCGCCGCAATCCTCCTCGATGAGGTGAACGTCGCCATTGTCCCCGGTGAGGCCTTCGGGGCTCCGGGGTACGCGAGGCTGTCATTCGCGCTCGCCGACGCAGACCTCGAGGAGGGCCTCGGGCGGATCGCGGAGCTGGTCCGCGGGAGCTGACCTCGCGTCAGGACGCCGAACGGCCGAGGGCGGCGACCAGCGTCGCAAACGAGCCATGACTCGGATCGATGAGGTCCATGTGCGCCGCACCGTCGATCTCGGTGAGCTGCACGGACCCGTGGCTCGCGGCAAATGCTCTTGAGTGGTCGATGGGCACGTCCAGGTCGCGGACCCCGTGGATGATCTCGACCGGGACGTCGGCCCCGATCTGGAGCGCCGCTCGTGTCCACGCCTCGGATTGATCAGTCGGAGATCCACCGAGGTAGGCGGCCACGGGATCATTGGCGGGTCGCATCGCCGATATCCCGTCCAGGTCAACGATAGGGGAGAGGCCGATCACTCGTACGGCGTTGCGAC
>DATHUV010000003.1:0-50861 GCA_035461905.1 Acidimicrobiia bacterium
TGTCACGATCCCGATCAGGTGCTGTATGCCGGTCAGGTGCCGAATCGCTCCGAGAGGACGCCGTGACGGAGGCCTCGGTCGCACACGGTGGCCGAGTCCATGCCGAGCTTCTCCATGACGGTCCTCACGATGCACGCACCAGCGAGGATGACCTCGGCGCGAGCGGGTTGGAGTCCGACGATCGACCGCCGGTGGTCGGCATCCATGGATCGATACATCTGGATCTGCCTGTCGATCTCAGACCGGTCCAGAACGGTTCCGTGGACGACCTCGGGGTCGTACGTCGCGAGGGCGTGCTTGACCGCGGTCATGTTCGTGATGGCACCGCCCATGGCGACGAGCGATTTCGGTGACGTGTGGCCATCGAGCTCACCGAGGTCATCCGAGATCGCACCGAAGGTGGCTTCGAGCGTCTCTTGGGTCACCTCGCAGTCCAATCCGAACTGCTCCGTGAATCGAACTGCACCCACGTTGACGCTGAACCGTTCGTCGACTTCGGGTCCCGTGCCGAACGTGAACTGACTGCTCCCTCCGCCCGTGTCGAAGACGACGACGGACTCGTTGCCAAGGCCAAGCCCGGCCACGGCGGCCAGATATGCGAGCCTGCTCTCATCAGTGCCCGAGATGACATCGACTGTCACGCCCGATCGCTCTCGAATCTGTTGAACGGCTTGCTCACTGTTCGAGGCGGATCGCATCCCTGCGGTCCCGACGGCGACAACCGCCTTTGCGCCGTTGCTGAGCGCTTCCCTTGCCATGGCTGCGATCGCTGTGGCGGTTCGTTCGAGGGGTTCATGAGATATGGCGCCAGTGGCGTCCATTCCCTCACCGAGGCGGGTGACGTCGGCCCGATCGACGAGCGTGGTCCAGCCGCCTGAGCTGGATCGCTCAGCGAGATGGAACTTCACCGAGTTGGTACCGACGTCGATCACTCCGTAGCGCGCAGGTTCTTCTTCGAGGATCGCAATGAGACCCTCCGTGTAGTTGGTGTTGACATAGCCATCGAGCCCCATTGACCGTACGCCTTCGAGGATCGCGGCGGCGTCCTCTGACTCGACCGCGATGGTTCGACAGGCACGACCGTCGACGACCACGTCGGTCACCTCTGACGTGCACCCGTTGACGAGGTAGCGGACACGATGCTTGTGAACGGTCACCGGACGCACCGCAGGGGGTTCGATGAGCTCGGACATGAACGTCGTGAAGTCGTACGAGTCCCTCTCGAGCCGAGGCATCTCGATCTCCAGAGCGTCGAACACCTTGCCGATGTCGGACTTCGACAGCGGGAACTCCCGTTTCATCACCGGAGTCCAACGCTCGAGGCCCTCTGCGTCGACCTCCTGGAGGATCTTGATGTCCATGAGGCCGTCGCGGATCTTGACGTTGGCACCTCCGGCGTGCGACACCAGGTACATTTCCTCGCTTTCGTGCACACCCGTCCTCTCGAGCTCATCGAAGAGAGGCTCGGCGACGGGGAACCGGCCGTCGAACGACCTCCACTCCCATCTCGGAACGATGATCGGTGCGGTCGCGTCCATGGAATCAGAACCCCGGGACCACAGGTCTGTTACCGCCAACCCGTATTGGGTGTTGCATCCGGTCTCCTTCTCAGTCAGATCCGTGGAGCTGCTCGCTCCCCCGCAACGTCGACGGAGGTGCGAGGGCGGCAAAGTACTCGAGCGCAGCCTTCGTCTTCGTCTGTTGTGCGCTGCTCAGATCGATACCGCGATCGGCGAGGTACACCCGCGTCTCGGCGGCCACCTGGAAGGCCTCTCCTGGAAGACACTTCGTCGAGAGCTCGACGATGCGCGACCCGTCCGGATACAGCCACAGCTCTGCGACCATCTTGCGCCCAAGACGCTCTGGAGCGAACCTCAGCTTGAGGATGAAGACAGGACCGAGGACCATGAGGTCGCCGAGCCTCATGTCTTCCGGTGCGTGGGCCCGATAGAAGCTGCGCTGCTCCTTGGTGAACAGTCGCTTCGCCCCCCCGCGACCGAGGATCACCTGCCGTACCTCGTTGCTCGTCGCTCTTCCCTTCATCGACGCCGAGCAGACGAAACCTCCGGGCATCGCATCGACCTCGATGCTCAGGTTCGGGGAAGCGCGGAGCTCCGAGGAGAGCTGTTCGGGTACGATCGGGCGAAGCTTCACCACCGTGTCGGCGCGCCCACCTTGGATCCGTCGTGCCCTGACCACGACCCCCGACCGGTTCAATGCGAGATCGGGCGTATCGAAGAACACGACCTGGCGGATCTCGGCGTCGAGCGGGTCGATTCCGAGCGCATGCACCGCTGACCTGATGTCCGAATCCGGCAGCGTCAGCTTGAGCTCGACGGAGTCGGAGCCCTCGATGAGTCCCAGGAGTTCGGAGAGCTGTTCATCGGTGAAACGGTTAGTCACGATCCCCCCTCGTGCGTCGAAGCGGCTATTGGAGTGTCCGAGTCGGGTCCGCCGAGTCCCGGTGCCGCACGCCGTGTCGCCTCGGCGATCAGCCAGAGGTAGAGACCGAGGCCCGCAGCGATCATGACGCCCGACACCAAGGAGACACCAACCACGTAGAGGACCACCAGGGCTCCGACGATGCCCGCGATCCTCAGGACGTCGTGGCGATCCGCGATCCAGTTTCCGAGCCTGCTGCCCTCGGCATCCGGAGCCGACGCCTTCGAGACCTCTTCCGTGAGGCGACCGATCCATGCCGGTCGCCCTGCGAGATATGCCGCGATTGCGATGGCGATCGATCCAAGCACCACGATGAGGGTCCACGATCGGAGGCTTGACACGACCTCATCGAGTAGCACCCGTGCCGTATTGACGCCGTTCGGACTCACGATCTCCTCCAGAATCGCATCCTGGAGCCGCCGGATCGCGACGATTGCAACGATCAGGCCACCTGCAACACCGAGGCCGAGGTGGATGATCGTCCTCCTGCGTGTCGGTGACATCGAGATGGTCGCTGCGGCGAGCGCGATCGTGATCAGCGCCAGCAACCACACGAAACGGTCGAGGCGCTGCACCCCTGCCTGCACCTCCTCGAGCCTCTGCTCGCTCAGCAGGTCCACCTGACCGAAGTCCTCGGGGAGTTGCGCACCGACGGCAGCTGCGAGCTGCTCACGTGCCTCATCGACGCGGTTTGACAGGATGTCGGGAAGGGTGATGTCGGGGAAGAATTCGCGAATCTCCGCGAGAACCCTCCGTAGCGCGTCCGTGATGATTGGGATGAGGTCGAGCCTCACCTGGCCATTCTCGGTATAGACGTTCGGCAGCTCAGCAGCGTCACCACGGATGAGCGCGACCGTCGCCGTGTGTGTCCGTTCGACGAGTCCGGTGAGCCGCTCCTCGAACTCGGGGGAGGTGATGAACGAGTCAACGATGTCGGTGATCCGCGTCTCGATTCCTTGGGCGATGGGCGCCGCGAGCGTTGCGAGGGATGGCCGATCGAAGCGATCGAGGATCGCCTGACCCCGTTCACCGACCTCGAGGGCATCGAGCAGGACCTCCGAGAGGTACTCATCGACACTCGTCAACCTCGCTGCGATCCTGCCCTCGATGTCGAGCGTCTCGAGTGCCTGCTCAGACACATAGTCGCTCAGGAGTGCATAGAGCGCGGGGTCGTCGAGTGCGGGTTCGATCGTGTCCATGAACTGGTCCGTATCGAAGGCCGTCTCGTGGAGCCATACGGCAACGGTCGTCGTGACGACGGACATGGCCGTGAGGATGACGAGCACGGCCGTCATGCGCGCACGCCAGCGGGTTCGCGAGCCGAGCCGAGCACGGAGAGCCTCATTCTCGGCCAGCAGGTCATCGACATCGGGGACGACGTCGGCGCCGTCCACATCCTCTGGGCTGTTCCCTGTTGCCACGCGCTTCGCTCCTCGGCCCTTGGCTTGCTGCCAGATCCTCACTCGACTATCGATCCTGCCCGCCGGCGAATCATCACCCCGTGGGGGTGATTCCACGGTGGCGCCGGTACCGCTGCAGGGAGGGTTCCGCTCGCCAACAGCACGATGCTAGGCGGACGATGTCATGCGTCGTGCCCTTCGTGCTGTACGTCCTGCGCAAGGCTGGTGCGCGCTGCTCGTCCGAGTTCAGGTCCGGTCCTACCATGGCAACACATCACTTGTCGGGAGGTCGAAGGTGCCTGAGATCGAGGAAACGCCGCTTCCGGGGGTCGGAACGAGGCTCGAGTTCACTGCCGAGGACGGCAATCGTGTCGGCGTGGTCCATCACCGGAGTGGCCGTAGGGAGCTGTTCGTGTGCGCAGCGGACGATCCGGACACCGTCATGGCGAGCATCCGCCTCTCCGAGGACGAAGGACACGCACTCGCCGACGTCCTCGGTGGCTCGACGGTCGTCGAGCGACTTGATGACCTCGAGCAGCGGATCGAGGGCCTTGCGATCGATTGGCTGACCGTCGAGCCCGAGACGCCATACGTGGACAGGACGATCGGGGACGCCAGGGTGCGAACCCGTACCGGGGTGTCGGTCGTAGCGGTGATTCGGGAGGAGGTCGCGTTTCCGGCCCCTGGACCCGACTTCACCATCCACCGAGGTGACACGATGGTCGTCGTTGGCACCTCCAAGGGGATCGACCTCGTTCGCGACATCCTGAGCGCCGGCTAGGGGCATGGACCACGAGGCGTTCCTCCTCGTCGAGCTCGGGGCCCTGATCCTGGCGTTGGGGATCCTGGCGAGGCTCGCCGGACGTCTCTCGATCTCACCCATTCCCCTCTATCTGCTGGCCGGACTCGCCGCGGGCGAAGGGGGCATCGTCCCGGTTGTCACGTCCGAGGAGTTCGTCCAAGTCGGGGCTGAGCTTGGTGTGATCTTCCTGCTCCTCCTTCTCGGCCTGGAGTACTCGGCACGCGAACTGGTCGTCGGAATGCGTTCGATCGCTCCAGCGGGGATGCTCGACATCGGGTTGAACTTCACGCCGGGATTCATCGCCGGCCTCATTCTTGGATGGGGACCCATACCGAGCCTCTTCCTCGGCGGTGTCACCTACATCTCATCGAGTGGTGTCATCGCCAAGCTGTTGAGCGACCTGGGGTGGACCGGAAACCGCGAGACGCCGGTCGTTCTATCGATACTCGTGTTCGAGGACCTGGCCATGGCTGTCCTCCTCCCGATTCTCGGCGCGGTCGCACTCGGTGGAAGTACGAGTGCGGCCGTCCTCAGCATCGGGATCGCCCTCGGGGTGATTGCAGGCGCGCTGACCTTCGCCTACCGGAGGGGCGACCTCCTCGGATCACTGGTGTTCCACCGCTCCGACGAGGTGAGCCTTCTGACGGTGTTCGGCGTGACTCTCATCGTCGCCGGTCTGGCAGAAGGTGTGAACGTGTCCGCCGCCGTCGGGGCGTTCCTCGTCGGTATCTCACTGTCAGGAGAAGCCGTCGCTCGGGCGCACTCACTCCTCACACCGCTCCGTGACCTGTTTGCCGCCGTCTTCTTCGTCTTCTTCGGGCTCTCGACCGACCCAGCCACGCTTCCCGGCGTCATCGGTGCAGCAATCGCCCTCGCGGTCGTCACCGGGGCAACGAAGATCTTCGTCGGTTGGTGGGCAGCGCGCACCAGGGGAATCGGCCCCGCGGGTCGGCGCCGTGCAGGCCTCGCATTGACGGCGCGTGGGGAGTTCTCGATCATCATCGCTGGCCTCGGTGCTGGCGTGGCGGGAGCCGAGGACCTGCCTGCGCTTGCAGCCGCCTACGTACTCCTCATGGCGATCGCAGGACCGCTCGCAGCCAAGTTTGGCGACACGCGAAAGCACAGCTCCGCACCAGCATGATCCGAGGCGCAGATTCAGTCTTCGCCGTGGGCGCCGTCCTCAGACTCAGCTGCCGAGGGACGCAAAGACCTCGTACACCATGAAGGCGGGCCAGAACAACCCCTGGAAGAAGGCGAGCACGTACTCCCAGAAGGAGTCAGCCTGCTGCCAGAAGTACACCCATGCTCCGAAGATGCCCAAGCCGTAGATGGCACCTCCGCCTGCGGCACCGGCGCTCGAATCGCTCATCGTCTCCCCACTCGTGTCGGTGATCCGATTCTACTCGGTCAGCCTGAAGGACCGGCCTGGGGCGGCCCTTCTACGCCGGGCCGACTCCCCTTTGAGTGCTGCTCGCGCCGAATCGCCAATAGGAGCGCATGATCGCCGAACCGATGAGCACCCCCAGGGCGATGCCGGCAACCGTGACCATCGTGGGGGTGAACGCCGACGGTGAGAGGTTCGAGCCCGTACCGATCGTCTGGGTGACACCTATGAGACCCGTCGCTCCCGGCACCAAGAGGTAGAACCCCGGCAGGAACAGGACCATGGAAGGCGGTCCGGCGGGGCGTCGACCCACTGCGAGCACCACCGGCGTCATCACGAGTGCCCCGAAGAATGCGGAGAGGTCGGGGCTGAAGAAGTAGGCACCGAGCGACTGGCCCGCGAAGGCCACGACGAGAACGAGAAGGATCCACGGGATGGCGCGCCTGGGGGCGCACATGTGGAAGTGGTAACCCGCCGCGATGAGAACCAATCCGACACCGAGCACCCACGGACCCAGCGTCTGGTACGGCCGATCGATGAGGTCGATGGACGGTGCCCCCACGAGGGCAGCTGCCGTCGTGATGCCGAGCGCCAGGAGGAGGAGGTCGACGAGGCCCCTGACGAGTCGGCTTGCCCCGCTGATCGTCTCGCCTGCAGCGAGTTCGATCGTGCCTCCCGTAATCGCCGCACCGGGAAGGAGGATCACGAGCGGAGCGATCAGGGTGCGGATCGGGTTCGCACCGTCGTACACATCGGCGAGCACGAATACGGCAGCCGCCACGAGGAACGACAAGAGGGTCGGAAGGACAGGGCGCAGCTCCTCGACCCCCTGGGTGAGAACGAACCCCACGAGCGTGCCGAGGATGAACGCGATCACTGCTCCTCCGGGGGTCGGCTGGAGCATCAACGAGAATCCCATGGCGAGGACGCCAAGACCGAATGACCGACCAACACGACCGAACGACGGCCGCATCGCATCGAACTCGCGCAGAAGCTCGATTCCCCTTCCAGGGTCGACTTCTCCCGCCTGGGCGCGCCGCAAGAGGTCATACACCGCACCGACCTGATCGAGTCTGAGCGGAGCTTCGCTGATGGGTCGCAGCCTGGGACGCAGGTGCTGACCACGGCTCGACTGCACCATGAGCAGGGTCGGCAGCGCCATAACCTCGATGTCGTCGGCACCGAGGGCTCGCGCAGTGGCGAGGAGCTCGGCCTGGACCTCGTCGACCGTCTCACCCGACCGGATCAGTGCGACACCGAGTTCGGCGATGAACGCGTCGATGGCTCCTGCGTCGTCGTTCATGGGTTCGGTAGGTGTCCCCATCCCGGACCGGGCATCGTCACCATGCGGCTCTGTCATCAAAGGTTGACGGGAGCTCCCGGTCCGAGCGGTATGCCGAGCAGGAACCACACGACGAACAGCGCAACCCATGCGACCAGGATTCCCAGGGCGTACGGCAGCATCATCGCAACGATCGTCCCGAGGCCTGCGTCCTTCTTGTATCGCTGGGCCACGATGAGGATGAACGGCAGGTACACCATGAGGGGTGTCAGAACATTCGTCGGACCATCGCCTATTCGATAGGCCGCCAGCAACGTTTGCGGCGCCACATCGAGGCGGACGAAGATCGGGATGAAGACAGGCGCGAAGATGGCCCACTTCGGAACCACGCCAGGGATGATCAGGTTCAACACCACGATCACGAGGATGAAACCGACGAGCAGCGGGAGTGCCGAGATGCTCGACCGTTCGAGAAGGCCCGCCATCTCGACCGCGGCGACCCGAGGCATGTTCGAGTAATTGAAGAACGCGATGAACTGGGCGATCATCACGAGCATGAAGATCAGGCCGGAGAGGCCGGCAAAGGTCTTCGTCACGGCGTCCACGATCTGGTTGCGATTGCTGAACGTTCCGGCACCGAAGCCGTAGGTGATGCCCGAGACGAGGAAGACCATCGTGATCAGGAAGATCAGGCTCGCCATGAACGGAGTCGTGCCGATGATGTCACCCGTCGACGGATCCCGCAGCGGCGCACCGGGAGGCAGGGTCAGCAAGGCGATCGCCGCGAAGGTACCGAGAAAGCCCCAGGTCGCCCAGCGAAGCCCCCTGGAATCAGCCGCGGCGGCCTCCTCGTTGACTGTCTCGTCGGTCGAGACCCACGTCGGATCACCCTCGCTCGGGTCATAGGGGCCGAGCCTCGGTTCGATGAGGCGGGTGGTGATGACGACTGCGACGAAGGCGAGGACGATCGACGACACTGCCCCGAAGAAGAGGTTGGCCGTGATGTCGATCGATTCGGCTCCGGTGAGGCCGATTGCGGCATTCGTGATCTCCGTGAGCATGGCGTCCGTCGGCGTGATGAGGATGTTCACGGCGAACACCGCGCTGACTCCGGCAAACGAGGCTGCGATGCCTGCAAGAGGGTGGCGCCCGATCGTCAGGAAGGCAGTAGCGGACAGCGGAATCAGGATCAGGTACCCGGCGTCCGTTGCGACGCTCGAGAGCACACCGATGAAGATGAGGATGAACGCGATGAGCTGACGCGGGGCGACAGCCACGAGCTTTCGGATCAGGGAGGCCATCAGGCCGGAGACCTCGGCGACACCGACACCTGCCATGGCGACGAGGATGACCGCGATCACCCCGAAGTTCGCAACGTTCGTCACGATCGACGAGAGCATGAACCGGAGCCCATCGATGCTCAGGAGGCTCCGAACGGGAATCGTCTCCTCCTTGATGATGTAGTCGGGGATGATCGCTTCCTGCCCCGTGAACACGTCGTACGCGATGATCGACCCTCCGAGGGCATCGCGGAGGTCTGCGAGTTCCTGCCTCGGCACGGGCTCTGCGATCTCCTCCGTCACACTCACGTCGAAGAATGCGAGGATGGCTGACAGGACCGCGATGAACGCGATCAGGTACAAGAACATGATCACCGGGTGCGGAACCTTGTTGCCGACGGATTCGATCGCGCCGAGCATCCGCTCGTTGAGGGATTTCTTCTCGGGTGCCTGTTCGGTCGCGGTGTCGGTCACGGGGTGCTCCTCGTGGTAGGTACGAAGTCGACGGAGAGTTCTGCGAGCAGCCGTGCACCGAATCCCGTGCACCCCGGCGGTCTCCACGACGAGTCGGAGTCGTTCTGTGCCGTGCCTGCGATATCGATGTGGGCCCACGGCTTTCCTGCTACGAACTCCTCGAGGAAGAGGGCAGCGGTGATGGCTCCGGCATTCGCACCGCCGAGGTTCTTGATGTCCGCGATGTGCGAGTCGAGTTCACGCCGGTACCGGCGAGCGAGCGGCAGCTCCCACACCGGCTCGTCGGTCGCAAGGGCTGCTGCCTCGACCTGCTGCACGAGGTCAGCGTCGTTCCCCATGACGCCGGCGATCTGTGTTCCGAGCGCCCGCATGCAGGCGCCGGTGAGTGTCGCGATGTCGATGATGGCGTCGGTGGCCTCCTCGGTCGCGAGGACCAGAGCGTCTGCCATCACGAGCCGCCCCTCGGCGTCCGTGTTCGTCACCTCGACCGTGGTTCCTCCGCGAACGGTGAGCACGTCGCCCATCGCCAACGCGGTGCCCGACGGTCGATTGTCGGTGCACATCAGGTACCCGATGACCTTGTTCTGACAGCCGAGGCGACCGAGGTTCAGCATCGCACCGAGGATCGCGCCGGCGCCCGACATGTCGTTCTTCATCGTGGCATGGACCTCGTCGGCGGGCTTGAGGGCGATTCCTCCGGCGTCGTACATGATTCCCTTGCCGACGAGGGTCAAGGTGCCCTTCGGCTCATCGCCGGGGACGTAGGTCAGCTTGATCATGGCGGGGGGTTCGTGGCTCCCGGCATTGACACCCAACAGCCCGCCGCACCCCATCTCGACGAGTGCAGCGAGGTCGAAGACCTCGACTTCCAGCCCGCGGTCCCCACCGTGGACCTCGGCGACCTCTGCCATCTTGAGCGCGGTGAGGAGTGCCGGCGGCGTGTTGGCGAGGTCACGGGCGATCTGGGCAGCTTCCGACATTGCAGCACCTCGTGCGGCTCCCTCGTCAGCCTCGTCGAGTGCGTCGGTCACGAGGGTGATGGAAGCGATCGGGGTGACGCTCGCCTCGCCCTTGAGGGCGTCGTAGCGGTACCGCGCCAGGGTCGTGCCCTCCACGACCATCTGTGCCGATATCGCTGGCGGAATGCCCTCTGGAAGGCGCATCGCGAGGGCGCCCTCCGTGCTCGTGGCTCGTGAGAAAGCAGCTGCGGCATCGCGCAGGACGTCGGGCGTGAGATCAGTCGCATCACCGACGCCCACGACCACGAGCGCCTCTCCGCCCCGAGGTGGGATGACCTGGGTCTGGCCGACCTTGCCGTGGAATCCGACCGCTTCGAGGCTTTCCCAGTCGACGGCCCCCGGAAGTGCGCCGCCGGGAGACACGAACCAACAGGTCGTCGCCCCCGTCGGCGGAGCAGAAGCGACTGCGACATCCAATGAACCCATCACCGACACGGATGGAACGGGGTCGAACGTTGACCTCCCCGTGAACGCCGCAATCACGATTCATGCCTCCTCAGGCTCAGGTGCGTTGAGGGAATCTACACGCGCCGTGGCGCCGTGTGCGACGGTGGAAAGACCGTGCCTACTCCCCCTCCGACAGGCCCCGTTCGGCACGAGTGGTCAACGGTTCTCCACATCCTTCGACAGGAAGATGTTCATGCCGAGGCGGTCAGAGAGGAACCGGGCGACGAGCTGGCCGCGGACACTGTTTCCTGCGCCGTCGAGCGGTGGAGAGTACGTCCCGAGCCCTCCCTTCCCCGGTGAGATCGTGACGATCCCGCCACTGACGCCGCTCTTGCCGGGGAGGCCGATCTCGTAGAGCCAATCCCCCGATTGTTCGTACAACCCGGCGGTCGACATCACGGCAAGCACTCGCCAACACGATCGGGCATCAATGACCTTGACGCCTGTCACCGGGTTCACGCCGCCATCCGCGAGTGTCGCGCCCATCACCGAGAGGTCACGTGCCGTCACCGTCAGCGAGCACTGTCGCGTGTAGATGTCGACGGCTTCATCCGGATCACCATGCACTCGCCCGTAGCCGTCCAAGAGGCGTGCGATGCCTCGATTCCTCGTGTTCGTCGCCGACTCCGAGACGAAGACCTCCTCGTCGACGACGAGGTCGCGCGCGGCGAAGCGCGAGAGCCCTTCGCGCACGAAACGCCACCTCTCCTCGTGTGTGTCGCCGGGGACGAGGCTGGTCGTGGCGATCGCACCGGCGTTCACCATGGGGTTTCCCGTTCGGTCCTGGTTCAGCTCGATTGCCATCACGGAGTCGAACGGCAACCCGGTGCTGTTCACCCCAAGGAACTCCTGGGCAACTTCGGGGCCGATCGCATCACACACGATCGCGAAGACGAAGGGTTTGGAGATGCTCTGTATCGAGAATGGCGCATCTGCATCTCCGGCGGAATGGGTGCGACCCGTGACGCCGGTGACGCTGATGCCGAAGAGCTCGGGAGAGGCGCCGGCCAAGGCCGGGATGTAGTCGGCGACCGTGCCGTCCTTCTCCGTGGCATACCGCGTAAGCGCCTCATCGACCAGATCCGTGACCTCGTCGGGTGGAGGAAGTGTCCCGGTCGAAACGACGGGGGCTTCGGGCAGGGTCTCCGGGGGAAGGGGCAGCCGCACCGCCGGATTATGTCACAGCTCTGACCGAGCTGTGGCTCCCGTGGAGCGAACCTGGCTCGGAACCCGTGGGGGCTTCAGGGTCCCAGCTTGGCAGCGGGTACCGTGAGGCCCACTTCGCTTTCAGCTCGGTCGATCGTGGAGAGCGCACGGTACGCAAGGACCCCCGCGAGAATCGTGACCACTCCACCGAGGCCGAGTGCGAAACGTGGTCCGATGTGCTCGCCGATCCAACCGGCGATGGGCCCACCGATCGGTGTCGAACCGAGGAACGCGACAGCCCACAGACCCATCACCCGGCCACGCATCTCCGGTGCGGCGTTGAGCTGCAGGGTTGCGTTGCCAAGGGCGAGGAAGCTGATGCTCGCCGCGCCGAGTAGCCCGAGCGCGACGAGTGCGAGTTCGTACGTCGGCGCCGCCGCCGTCAGGAGCTGCAGGGCGCCGAAGACCACGGCAACGATCGCGAGCGAGACCGCGGTGCGCGATCGGCGCGACGCCGTCAGAAGGCCACCGACGACCGCACCCGCCCCCATGGCGGCTGTCATGGCGGCGAAGGTGCCGGCGTCACCCTCGAAGGTGAATCGCGCGAGCAGCGGCAGTACGACGTGGTACTCGTATGCGAACGTCCCGACCACCGCCATCATCAACAGCGGGATGAGGACGGCCCGCTCACCCGCGGCATACCGAATACCCTCCATCAGCTGACCGCGCCGTCTGGGCTGGGGTGCGGCACGCGACAGCTCATGTGGTCGTATGAGAACGAGGGCCACGAGGATCCCACCGTACGACAGCGCATTCACGATGAAGCAGGCGCCGATACCGACCGTCACGATGAGCGCCCCTGCTATGGCTGGGCCGATGATCCTCGCCGCATTCACGAGCACGGAGTTGAGCGAGACCGCGTTGGTCACCGAGTCACGGCCCACCATCTCCATGATGAACGTCTGGCGCGCGGGAACGTCGATGCTGGCGACCAAGCCAAGGCCTCCGACGAGGACGTAGACCATCCACAACTCGACCACGTCGATCACCACGATGGTACCGAGGGCGGCAGCGAGGATGGCAGCGGTCGACTGGGTCACGAACAGGAGACGTCGCTTGTCGAAGCGATCGGCGACGACCCCTCCCCACGGGGCAAGGAACAGCATGGGGAGGAACTGCAATGCCGTCACCAGACCGACGGCCGTGCCGCTTCCGGTGAGCTCGAGGACGAGCCAGGACTGGCCGATCGCCTGCATCCACGTCCCGGGAAGCGATACCGCCTGGCCCAGGAAGTACCACCGGAAGTTACGGATCGACAAGGACGAGAACGTGCGGCGGACGGTCGCGGTTCCAGCCGTCACGGGTCCTCCGCTATTCCCTCGAGGAGCGTGACCGACCTGGCAAGGATCTTCTGTTCCTCTCTGCTGAGGGTGGAGAGCCTGCGGCGCAGGAATGCGTTCCTCTCCGCTCTGGCCTCGGCAATCGCCTCGACCGCGAGCGGCGTCACCTCGACGATGGTCGACCGTGCGTCGTCGGGATCACCGGTTCGGGTGACGAGTCCTCGTGTCTCGAGCCTCCCGACGATCCCGCTGAGGCTCGGCGCACTGATGTTCTCGATGCGAGCGAGTTCACCGATTCGCAGTGAACCGTGGCGATCCAGGGATGCAAGCACGGATCGTTGGGATGGCGTCATATCGCCGAGGGATTGCTGGCGGAGCCGCCGGGCGACGCGCCCGATGACGAGCCTGAGCGCATCGGCGAGCGCCTCCTCGGAGGCAGCGACTTCACTCGACGGTGTGCCCTTCAACATCGTTAGCCATGCTAATGACCTCCACGGCTCGAGCTGCTATACCTGTCGATGGCACGTCACGAACTCAGGTGAGGAGCTCGGCGAGACGCTGCATGGTGTCGGAGTGTGCGAGGGCGAGGACATCGTCGCCAGCAAGGATCACGAGGCTTCCCCGGACCGGAATGACCTCTCCACCGCGAATGATCGTGACGAGGACACACCCCGGTGGCAGGTCGAGGTCGGACACGCGCCTCCCTTCTGCGGCTGCGTCCACGCCAACGCGCTCCTCCACCAGCGAATAGCTCCCCCGTCGTAGCTCCAGGAGGATCCTCATGTCCCCGAGTGACATCTCTTCCGCTATCAGGTGTCCGAGGAGCTCTGCCTGATCGATGGCTGCGTCGACGCCCATGTCCCCACCGAACATCCATGCGTTCCGCGGATCGTTGACGCGTGCCACCGTGCGCTCGACGCCGAACGAAAAGCGCGCGAGGGCCGTGACCGCCAGGTTGGTCTCGTCGGCACCGGTGACGGCCGCGACCACGTCACATCGGTGGACGCCTCCCGTCTCGAGGACCGTCGGGTCTGTCCCTGAGCCGTGGACGACCATGTCCTCCCCGAACCGCACCCGCAGCTTGGATGCCCGCTTGGGATCCGTCTCAACGAGGACGACCTCATGACCCGAGGGAATCAGCAGCTCGGCGAGGTGGCTACCGATCTTCCCTCCGCCGACGATCAGGATGCGTTTCATTGGCACCTCCTCAAGGTTCGAGCAGACGCTCGAGGCGAGTTCTCGCTCCCGCGGCAACCGCCACATGGGCGATATCCCCAGCCTCGAACCGCACCGGTGCGCCAGCGAGGAAGGTCCGACCTCCTCTGGTCAACGCAACGACGCTGATCTCCGCGGGTACCTCGAGTTCACTGATCTGGCGCCCCGCCATGGTCGGGGGAACGACCACGTCGACCATATCGATCTGGCCACCCCCGAGTGTGTGGCTTGCCCCGGTGTTACTCGAAGTGAGCAGTTCGATGATCCGCTCGATGCCCCATTCGACCTGGGATACGGTCTGGACACCGAGCCTCCGATACAGGGCGGCCTGGCCAGGGTCGTACAGCCTGGCGACCACCTTGGGCACCCGGAATCGACGGACTGCCAGACGGGCAGCCACGGCGTTGACCTCGTCTGATCCGGTCACCGCGGCGAGGGCATCGCTTCGGTCGATACGCGCCTCCTCGAGCACCCTGCGATCGAGTGCAAACCCCTCGACGCGTAGGCCTGGGAAAGCCGGACCCAGCCGTGCGAAGGCGAGGGGATCGTTGTCGACCACCACAACCGAGTCCCCGCGCCGCGCAAGCGCCCCCGCGAGGCCAGCGCCGACCCTTCCACAACCGAGGACGATCACCCTCATGGTCATCACCTGTTCCCTTTCCTGGAATACACGAGCCTGCGCACTTCGTCGACGAGTGGCAGCAGCGGCACACCGACGAGCAGCAGCAGCCACGTGACCGGCGGAAAGGGCGCGGTCCCGATGATGTCGTTCATGAATGGCACGTACACGATCACGATGATCACCACGAGTTCCGATGCAATCCCCCACCACAACAGCCGGTTGCCCAGAAAGCCCATGCGGAACAGCGAAACGTGCGTTGAGCGCTGGGCGAAGAGATTCCCGATCTGGGTCGCGACCACGGCAGCGAGCGCGGTCGCGACCGCGCTCGCATACACCGGACCCTCGGACGGAAGGTTCGACCAGTCCGTGTATCCGGCAAGCCGATACGCAACGAAGAACGCTCCCATGACGAAGGCGGCTTGGAAGGACCCCAACCAGAGGTAGGACCGCACAAGGAGCTGACGGTCGATGACGTGCTGGGTTTGACGTCGAGGTGGGAGCTCCATCACCCCACGTTCGGGAGGTTCGGCACCAAGGGCGAGCGCTGGCGCCATGTCCGTACCGAGGTCGACCGCAAGGATGGGCATGACGCCGAGGGCGATCGGGATCACGCCACCGCTGAACGCGAACACGATGAACGGGATTGCCTCCGGTGTGTTGCTCGTGAGGATGTACGTCGTGAACTTCTTGATGTTGGCATAGACCGCCCTCCCCTCCTCGATCGCCGACACGATGGTCGCGAAGTTGTCGTCGAGGAGGATCATGTCGGCGGCCTCCTTTGCGACGTCGGTACCGACGATGCCCATCGCGACACCGATATCTGCCTGCTTGAGCGCTGGGGCGTCGTTGACGCCATCGCCCGTCACCGCGACGACATTTCCGAGTCCACGCAGCAGCGCCACGATGCGCAGCTTCTGCTCGGGCGTTGCGCGGGCGAACACGACCGGGCCCTCGAGTGCTTCGGCAACGGCAGCATCGGTCATCAAGTCGAGGTCCGTACCGTTGATCACCGCCACGTCAGCTTCCCGGTAGATGCCGACACGTCGCCCGATCGCTTCTGCCGTAATGCCGTAGTCCCCTGTGATCATGATGATGCGAATGCCGGCCCGGTGGCACGTCTCGACCGCTGCCGTGACCTCGGGTCGAGGCGGATCGTGCATGGCGACGAATCCGAGGAGCACGAGGTCGGTTTCAAGCTCTGCTGTCGGTTCGTCCGGAACCGAGGCGAGTCGGCGCTGGGCAACACCCAGGACGCGGAACCCCTCGGCGCTCCAGCCGTCGATGATCGAGGTGAACCGCCGAGCATCTGCTGTGCCAAGCGGCGTCTGCCCCTCCGCCGTGAGCACGTCGACGCATCGTCCCATCAACTCCGCTGGTGCTCCCTTCACCTGGAGCAAGGGGACACCGGCGACCATGTTGATGGTGGACATTCGCTTGCGGATGGGGTCGAAGGCAACCTCCGCTGTCCTGGGCGCCAGGCGTTCGAGCTCGTCGCGCGACGACCCGGTCTTCGTCGCGGCGACGATCAATGCAGCCTCGGTCGGATCACCGATCGCGGACCATCGCGAGGGGTCGGCATCGTTCGGCACGAGACGCGCGTTGCAGCACCGAGCCGCCGTGTCAAGGGTGAGCACGGCGAGATCGAGTGTTCCCTCCATCGCGCCGGTGTCGGGGGTCAACGCACCGGTCAGCTCGTATCCGGTCCCCGCCAGCGAGAGGGTGCCACCGCTAACGGCGACGTGGCGAACGGTCATCTCGTTTTGCGTGAGTGTGCCCGTCTTGTCGGTACAGATCACCGTCGTCGACCCGAGGGCCTCGACCGCCGACAAGCGCTTCACCAGCGCCTTGCGGTCCGCCATCCGCTGGGTCGCCATGGCAAGCGACAGCGTCACCGTCGGGAGGAGCCCCTCCGGCACGAACGCCACGATCATGCCCATCGTGAAGATGAATGAGGAGGTGAACGACAGTCCGCCGAGCGACAGGGCGAGCGCGAAGAACACCACGCCGACGGAGACGGCCACGATGCTCACCGTGTAGCTCAGACGGCGCATCTCGCGTTGGAGGGGGCTCTCGCCCGAGCTCATGGCCTCCGTGAGCTGTGCGACCTTTCCAAACTCGGTGGATGCTCCCGTTGCATATGCGACCGCCTTCGCCCGGCCTGCGACGACGGTCGTGCCTGCAAATACGACATTGGGTCGATCTCTTGCGGCGTCCGATCCTGATTGCATGGGATCGGCCGTCTTGCGCACAGGGCGCGATTCACCGGTCAGCATGGACTGATCGACACGCAGTCCGAACTGCTCGACGAGTCTGCCATCGACCGAAACGCGGTCACCCTCCGAGATGATCAGGACGTCACCCGGCACGAGATCCTCCGAAAGCACCCTGGCCTGACGCCCGGCACGAAGCACGATCGCATATGACGGCAACAGCTTCCTCAGGGCCTCGGTCGCCTTCTCAGCTCGGAACTCCTGCCAGAAGGCAAATGCACCATTGATGAGGTTGACCGTCCAGATGGCGATCGCAAGCTCAGGAAGGTCGGCGATGAGGGCCACGGCACCGGCGATCCACAAGAGGATGGCCATGATGTGGGTGAAGTTGCCGAGCAGCATGCGCGCCAGGTGTCGGTCAGGCGGTTTTGCGAGCAGATTCTTCCCGAACAGAGCCGTGCGTTCGAGGACCTCGTCAGCCTCGAGACCTGATGGGTGTGATCCGAGGAGCGCAAAGACCCCTTCTGTGGTCGCCCCGTCGATCATGCTGCCGACCGAGGGCGTTTCGACCGGCGACTGCAGGGTCATCTGCCGTCCGTTCCTCTGGCCTCCGGCGAAGCCGTTTGCCTTCGTCACCCGACATCACCAAATCTACAGCGTGGAGATCCCGCCGTCGCGCTCCCGTTGACTCCTGCAACACCATCTACCATCCGCTCGATATGCAGACATTCCTCTTCACCGACATCGAGGCGAGCACACGCCTGTGGGAGGAACACCCAGATGGGATGACCGACGCCCTGGCCCTCCACGACTCGATCATCGGCGAGAAGATCGCCGAAGCACGCGGCACCGTACTCAAGACGACGGGAGACGGTGTAATCGCAGTCTTCGGAACTACTGGTGACGCAGTCGAGGCGGCGCTCGCGGTTCAGACGGCTCTCTCATCGGCAGCGTGGGGAGCCACCGGACCGCTCAGGGTGCGGATCGGAATCCACAGTGGGGAGACCGAGCTGCGCGATGGCGATTACTTCGGTCCCGTGATGAACAGGGCGGCGCGGATCATGGCCGCGGGACACGGCGGGCAGGTGCTGCTGTCGGCTGCCGCAGCCACCTCCGCACGGGATCGACTGGCGCCGGGAGCGGCCCTGCGGGATCTCGGAACACATCGACTCAAGGACCTCACGCTCCCCGAACAGCTCTACCAGCTCGTCCACGACGACATCCCGACCGAGTTCCCCGAGATTCGCACGCTCGATTCGAGGCCTCACAACCTTCCCGTCCAGATGACGGCGTTCCTGGGCAGGGAGAACGAGCTCGCCGCCATCGAGGCCATGCTCGAGTCCCCGGCCACGCGGCTTCTGACCATCACGGGCCCCGGTGGGGCTGGCAAGACGCGTCTCAGCCTCCAGGTTGGGGCAGAGCATCTCGACCGGTTCAGGGACGGCGCCTTCTTCGTCGACCTCTCCGCCGAGCGCGACCCCGACGCCGCCTACGAGGCAATCGTCCGCACCCTCGACCTCCCCGTATTGGGAGGTGGGGATCCGTTGCAGGTTCTCAAGGCGAGACTGCGTGATCGCCAGATGCTCCTCATCCTCGACAACTTCGAACAGGTGACCGCAGCGGCGATCGGGATCGCTGAGCTCCTCCAGCATGCACCCGAGGTCACGGTGATCGTGACGAGCCGGGAAACGCTGCGCGTACGAGCCGAGCGGGTCTTTCCTGTTCCGTCCCTCTCGCTCCCCCATCCGAGCGCTGCCGCATCGGCGATCGCGGAGTCCGAGGCCGTGCAGCTCTTCTCGGAGCGAGCGCGTGCCGTGCGACCGGACTTCGCGATAACGAACGACAACGCGGCGATCATCGCCGAGATCTGTCTGAGGCTCGATGGCCTTCCGCTTGCGATCGAGCTCGCGGCGGCCCGCCTCAACGTGTTCACCCCGGCGGACCTCCTCGAGCGATTGAGGACACGGCTCGACATCCTTGGAGCGGGCGGGCGTGACCTTCCCGACAGGCAACGCACCCTGTGGGGCGCCATCGGCTGGAGCTACGAGCTGCTCGACACAGCCGAACGCGACCTCTTCGAGGTGTTGTCCGTGTTCTCGACCACAGACCTTCCTGCGCTGGAGGCGGTTTCAGCATCTGCCCTCGAAGATGCATTCATCCTCGACTCCCTCGCCTCTCTCGTTGACAAGAGCCTCGTACGGGCGGATGGAAGCGGCGCCTCACAGCGTTTCTCGATGCTGCTTATGATCAGGGAGTACGCCGAGTCCCGCCTCGGCGCGTCACCCGAGCGCGAACAGGAGGTTCGGGAGGCCCACGCCCGGTACTTCTCGGACTTCGCCCGCCAGCTTCAGGAGCGCCTGCGGAGCCACGATCGTGAATCGGCACTCGAGGACCTCGCCTCCGAGATCGGAAACCTGCGGACGGCCTGGCGGTACTGGGTCGATCGGGGGGACCTCGAGCAGCTGTTCAATCTCCTCGAAGGGCTGTGGGCGCTGCACGAGGCAAAGGGGTGGTATCGCGCCGCCATCGAGCTCGCAACCGACACCCTCGCGGTCCTCGCGACCGCAGAACCCTCACCCGAGCTCGCCGCCGAGGAGCTGACCCTGCGCACCAGCCTTGCGCGGACACTGATGGCGGTGCACGGATACGGCGCCGAGGTGGAAGAAGCGTTCAAGCATGTCCTCGAGCTCTCGGAGGCATCGGGCATCCCGGCTCAGCGATACCCGGTCCTGCGCGCCCTGGCGACCTACTACATGAACCTCCAGGACTTCGCCCAGGCGCTCCAAATCGGAGAGCAGCTGCTCGAACTCGGCGAGCGAGAGGATGACGAGTCGATCCGGATTGAGGCTCATTACGTGATCGGTGCGTCCACGTCTTTCGCAGGTGACCTCGAGCAGGGCCTGACCCACCTCGACCATGTGATCGACGTATACGACCCCCGGATCCATGGCTCGAACCGATTCCGCCTCGGTCCGAACACGGCGGTGGTCGCAAGGGTCGCGTCGGGTCTCATCCTGTGGCAGTGCGGCGCTCTCGCCAAGGCCGTCCAGCGATTGACGGATTCCCTCTCTGTTGCGAAGGAGATCGACCACCCGTTCAGCATCGCATTCGCGTTGTATCACAACGGGTTCCTCGCTCTCAACAGGGGTCGATTCGATGACTGTTCGATGTTCGCCTCCGAGCTCGCTGCGGTGGCCGACGAGAACGACTACGTACTGTGGCGAACACTCGCCACCGTTCTGGAAGGGGTCTCCCTCACGGGGCGCGGCAGGGTGGAGGAAGGCTTCGAGATGACGGAGATCGGCATCACCCTGTACCAGGGACTGTCGGCACCGCCGGTGTTCTGGCCACTGATCCTCGCCCTGCGGGCGATGGTGCACGCTGCTGCTGGCCGATTCGAACAGGCGATCGGGCTCATCGACGAGGCGATCTCCATCGGAGCGAACGAGGAGGTCATCTCTCCTGAGTTCCAGACGATGAGGGGCGATTTCCTGGCCATGTCGTCGGAGCCTGACTACGACGCCTCTGAGGAGGCATACCTGGCGGCTATCCGCGGGTCTCGAGCCGGTGGCCTGCGCCTCCTCGAACTGCAGGCGCTCACGCGACTCGTCGAACTGCGTCGAAAGCTCGGCCGCTCTCCCGACGGTACCGACGAGCTCGCAGCCGTCTATGCGTGGTTCACCGACGGGGGCGATGAGCGCGACCTCGTCGCGGCGCGCGCGCTACTCGGCGGCCCTGGCCTTTCGTAGAAAGCTATCCCGACCCACTGTCGGCCGACGGGTCGTCGGGTGCGAAAGGCCGAAGTCTGGGCGACCGCGCCGGTGACGAAGTTGTAGGCTTCGCTGTCATGGTTAGGCGGCGAATCGACGTCGTGGGGCTCGTAGGAGGGCTGCTCGTCTTCGCCCTCTCGGCCACCGTCGCTGCCGACGGGATAGCTTTCGGCGAGATCGCGGTATTCGAGGCAATCAACTCGCTTGCAGACTGGCTCTACTACGCCATCTGGCCGTTCATGCAGTTCGGGGTATTCGTCACGATCCCCATCCTCGTCGTCGTCGCATTGGCGATGCGCAGGGTACGCCTCGCGATAGCCATGGCGATCAGCGGGGTTGGGGTGTATGTCCTGGCCGTTGTTGCGAAGGGCATCGTGGATCGTGGGCGGCCTGCGGCGTTGCTGGCGGGCGTCGAGGGCAGGGAGACATTCGTCGAGGGCAGCCTCGGGTTTCCTTCGGGTCATGCCGCCGTCGCTGCGGCGCTCACGATGGTGGTGACACCATATCTGCCCGGCAGGTGGCGCTATGTCCCGATCTCGCTGCTGGCGATCGTCTTTGTGGGGCGCCTCTACGTCGGCGCCCACCTCCCGCTCGACCTCATCGGTGGGGCAGCACTCGGTTTCGCTGCGGGGAGTCTTGCCAACCTCATCGTCGGTGTCCCTGACGGCAACGAACCAGTCGCCGTCCCGGCACATGAGGAGGCGGCGACGTGAATCCCCGCCTGAAGCGTGTCCTCCAGGCCCTCGTCTCGATCGTCCTGTTGGGCGCGATCTTCTGGTACGTGTTCCAGCAGTTCGCGGACTTCTCCGACGTGTGGGCAGCGCTCAAGACGCTCACCATGCTGGAGCTGGCGGCACTCGCGGCGATGACGGCGGTCAACCTCCTCACCTACTGGATCGTCGTGAAGATCGCGACTCCTGGCCTCACCCTCCCCCAGGCCGGAGTACTCACCCAGTCCACGACTGCTGTGGCCAACTCGGTACCCGCAGGTGGAGCCATCGCACTCGGCCTCACCTACACCATCCTCTCGTCTTGGGGTTTCTCGAAGTCCAGGGCAACCGTCTCGATCGTGGTCACGGGCATCTGGAACAACTTCGTCAAGCTCGGCACACCAATTCTCGCGCTGACGCTTCTCGCACTGCAGGGTGAGCGGAGCGGCGGGAAGCTGGCCGGTGCCGTGCTCGGCCTGGTCGGTTTGGTCGGGGCGATCGTCATCTTCGCCCTGATCCTCGCACGAGAGGGATTCGCTGCCAGGTTCGGGAACGCCACGGGGCACATCGCCTCGAGGATCATCGGCTTGTTCGGAAAGCCCCCGGTGCAGGGCTGGGATCTGGCGGTCGTCAAGTTCCGTGAACGGGTGATCGGGCTCGTCCGCCACCGCTGGATCCAGCTGACCCTCGCCACGATCGCCAGCCACGCAGCGCTCTACGCGGTCCTCGTCACCTCCCTCCGAGTGATGGGCGTGTCCGACGTCGAAGTCGGGTGGGCGCAGATCCTCGCCGTCTTTGCCTTCGCAAGGCTGCTCACCGCCATCCCGTTGACACCCGGAGGTGTCGGGGTGGTCGAACTCGCTCTGATCGCCGGCATCTCCCGTGGCGGAGGGGACGATGCCGAGGTAGTGGCTGCGGTGCTGCTGTTCCGTCTTCTCACCTACGTCCTTCCCATCTTCATTGGAGCCTTCACCTATCTCTACTGGCGGGTGAATCGAAGCTGGCGTGACTCAGCACCGCCGCTCGCTGCCGAGTTCACCATCCCTGCAGAAGCATGACCGCGCCGGGCCCCGAGCGCCGCTCGGTCTTCCAGACGAGCCTGGTGGCTGCCCTACTCGACGGTGTGTACGACGGCGATATGCGCATCGGCGATCTGCTCGGGCGGGGCGATGTCGGTCTGGGAACATTCAATGGCCTCGACGGGGAGATGATCGTGCTCGACTCGGTGTGCTACCGCCTCCGGGCGGACGGCACGGCGACGCAGGTCGGTCCCGACGAGCGCACACCGTTTGCGATCGTCACGAGCTTCGTGCCCGACATCGTTGCGGAAGTGCCCGCCGAGGCGACTCCCGCGGACCTTGCTGAGCTCGTAGTGACGCTCACCGGCACCGACAACTACTTGTACGCCGCTCGCATCACCGGGAGCTTCTCTGAGATGTCGGTGCGAAACGTCGTGCGCCAGGAGCGGCCATATCGACCACTTGCCGAGGTGACCCGCGGGGAACCGGTTGTCCGCATGGCGCCCGTCGAAGGCGTGATGGTCGGATTCCAGACACCGGCATTCGAGAGGGGCATCGGTGTGCCCGGCGGTCATCTCCACTTCATTGACGCCTCCCGGAGCCGTGGTGGCCATGTGCTCGATTTCGCTGTGGTCGAGGCCACCGTCGAGTTGTGCCTGGGAACCGACCTCCACCTGGCCTTGCCCCTCACCGCCGATTTCCGGAACGCCGATCTGGCGCCGCCCGACCTCGACGCGCAGGTCGAGGCAACCGAACGCCACCGGTGATCACGCCACCTCCCCCGTTGGGGATGCTCACACGCCGACGATCGGGTCCAGGGTCAGTTCGGGGTGGTCGCGCTGGGCGGCGTCGAGCCATGCCTGGCTCGTGAACAGCGCAAGGATGGTCCCATCGGTGCGAGTCGCGATCTCGACGCCTCGGCGACCTGCAAGCTTCGCTTTGCCGTGCATGTCTGTACGTCGAGCCACGGTGTAGGGAGCGGACTCGAAGTGCGGGCTGGCACCGAACTCGTTCGTGAGCCTGTATGCGGCCACTTCGAACTGCAGCTCCCCGACCGCGGCGAGGATGGGTTCGCGTTCCCCTCCCTCGAACGTGTTGAGGGCCTGGATGACGCCCTCGTCGTCGAGCTGGGAGATGCCTCTGCGGAACTGCTTGTACTTGTCGGTGTCCAGGTTGCGAGCGACCCTGAAGTGCTCGGGCGCGAACGTTGGAATCGGCGGGAACAGTGCCTTCCCATCCACGCTGAGACTGTCACCGATCCTCAGATCCGTCGCGTTGACCAACCCCACGACATCTCCCGGGTACGCGATGTCAACCGTCTCGCGATCCCTTCCGAAGACCTGATGGGCATGCTTGGTCGAGAGGCTCCGACCCGTACGATGGTTGATCAGCGACATCCCACGGTCGAAGCGACCTGAACAGATCCGCATGAACGCGAGCCGGTCGCGGTGGCGGGCGTCGAGGTTCGCCTGGATCTTGAACACGAAACCGGACAGTCCATCATCGATGGGTCGTGCCTCCCCCTGGCGGCCGGGCCTCGGCTGCGGCGCAGGGGCGATCTCGCCGACCGCATCGAGGAGGAACCTGACCCCGAAGTTCCACAGCGCCGATCCGAAGAAGACCGGGGTCGACTCCCCTGCCAGGAACCGCTTCTGGTCATGGTCCGCCCCGATAGCGTCGAGGAGGCCCAACTCCTGGAGGGCGTGCTCTCGTGCCGGGTCGTTGGCGACGGCGTCCAAACCCGCTTGCTCCTCATCGCCGATCGTCCCACCTCGTGCGGTGCGTTCGAATCTCCACAGCGACCCGTCCCTTCGGTCGACGACTCCTTCGAACTCCGCACCGTTGCCCACGGGCCAGGTGACCGGGGTTGCGCTGATCCCGAGCTGGGCCTCGATGTCGTCGATGAGCGCCAAGGGACCAAGCCCCGGCCGATCCATCTTGTTCACGAAGGTGAGGAGAGGCAGGCCGCGTGCCTGGGCGACCTGGAACAGCTTCAACGTCTGGGACTCGATGCCACGAGCTGCGTCGAGGACGATCACCGCGGCATCAACCGCAGAGAGCACCCGGTAGGTGTCCTCGGAGAAGTCCCTGTGACCCGGTGTGTCCAACAGGTTGAACACGAGGCCTGCGTGAGGGAACTGGAGGACCGTCGAGGTGATGCTGATACCGCGCTGGCGCTCCATCTCCATCCAATCGGATGTCACGTCACGCTGACGTCCGGCACGAGCGCGCACCGCACCTGCCTCCGCGATCGCTCCCGAATAGAGCAGCAGCTTCTCCGTCAGGGTGGTCTTGCCGGCGTCGGGATGGGAGATGATCGCGAACGTGCGGCGACGCCCAACCTCGGTCGTGATGGAGTCGATCATCCCGCGACCTCTTCGATTCTGAGATGGTTGTCGATCATGGTGCTCCACCGTCGGTTGGTCGAGAGCGGAGCCAGGTCAGCTCCGGCGATGCGAGCCGGGGTAGGTACTCTATCGCGACGCATGGGGATGAACTGAGTGGGCGGGTGAGGGGCAAGTCGGATGCATGACCCCCGAGAGGGCATCACGGCTCGAGGAACCATCGAGACCGGTGCACGCCGGGACCGCATCCCCGTGCATTTCCAGCCCGTTGTGGACGCAGCACTCGTCGCGCTCCGCGCGCTCCCCCAGGACCCCTCCGTCTACGTGTACGGGTCCGTCGCGACCGGAGTGGCGCAGGTCGGCATCTCGGACGTCGACCTCCTCACGGTGGGACTCCCTTCGACCGAGGCTGCTGAAATCGCCCAGGAGCTGTCTATTGAGTTCTCCGATATCTGTCGAGCCGTCGAGATTGCCGTAGCCCAGCCCGGCGCCTTCCAGGGCGAGGCCGATGAGGCCTATGGCGGCCGTGTGTTCCTCCGGCACTACTGCGTTCACCTCGCGGGAGCTGACCTGCATTCGGCACTGCCCGAATTCCCGGCCGACGCACGGGCTGTCCGGGGTTTCAACGGTGACATCGACCAGCACGCACAGCGCTGGCGGAGGGATCTGGACAACGGCTTCGATCCGGCCGAAGTGGGTCGGCGCCTCGCCCGCAAGAGCCTGCTCGCGGTCGCCGGATTGGTCAGCGTGCGCGATGCCACATGGACGACCGACCGCACGACGGCGGCCTCCCGGTGGGCCGAGCTCGAACCCGCGCTCGCGGCGGACCTCGGGACCCTCGGTAGATGGGCTGACGGGATCGACCGACCCGATCGCCTCGCCGTCGAAGCGGCTCTGGAGGGAGTCGTGACCCAGATCATCGCCTCGTTCGAAACCTCAATCGGTCTCTGGGACTCAGGGGCCGGGTCCCAGGTAGCCGGTGTCAGACCCAATGGCATCCCGCCCGCATCCTGACGGGCAGCCCTTACCTCTTTCGGAGTGTCCAGCGACCCGATGCGATGTCCTCGCGGCTGATGGTGAGCGTCGGAACCCCCGGTAACGAGTAGTAGTCGAGTGCGACCGTCACACCCGCCGGACCCGACTCCTGGATGCACACGACCTGCTCTGCACCCGATGGGCCGTCGACCAGTGTCCAATGCTCTGCGAGTGATGCCAGGCCCTCCATGCGAATCTGGGTCTCGGCACTGTCACGAGTCGCGTGTGTACCGAGGTGGCCACCGAAGACCGTCGTCGCAATCCACTCACCGTCGTCATCCGCGACGAAGCCGCACAACTCACCGTCACCGTCGCGGCGAATCGCGAACGCCAAGGGCTACGTCTTCTTGACCCAGCAGAGGCAGAATGGATGCCCTGCGGGATCCGCATAGACCTGGAAGTTGTCCGGCTCCGTCGTGTCGGATGCCGCCTTGAGCAACGTGGCGCCGAGTGCCATCACTTCATCGTGGGCCGAGTCGACGTCGTCGACCCACAGGTCGAGGTGGATCTGCTGCGCGTTCCCGTGTGGCCACTCGGGCGGGACGTGGTTCGGGGCGAGTTGGACACCCACCGCCGGCTTCCCGTCGACGATCACCATGTGCCAGTCGTCGTCAGCGTCGACAGTGCCATGGAGGAGCCCAGCCCAGAAACTGCTCTCGGCGGTCAGGTCAGCGGCGTCGAAGACGACAACCTGTTGGTTGATTCTCACGATGCCTCCTTTCGTGTCTCGCAGGACACGACTCACCGGTCCGCGAGCGGTCTGTTCGGAAGCGTTGCCTCGGGCGGCCCACTGTAGACGGCGCTCCACGCGAGATCCATCTCAGCGATCGGCCGGCCTTCCCACAAAGGAGGGATTTCGAACGTTATGCGATGCCTCGCACCGCCCACGCCCGTGCCGTCAGCCGAAAGGGACCGGAGGGCAATCGCTCGCGGGCGGCCTCGCGCAGTCTGTGTTGCGCCTCCGGACCGAGCGACACCGTATAGCTGCCTGCCGGCCCCACGCCGAGCGTGAGCGTTTCCCACCAGTCCTCGAAGGATCGATGCTCGACGGTCACCTCGAATTGGGTCTCCTCTACCTCGCCCGCACCGCCAGCGCGAACCAGGTCCCCGAGGTGGCCCTCCCGAACGCCCGGAAGGTGCGACTCGTCATGCACGTCGGGATCGAGCTGGCGCGCTGCATCCCAGAAGTGGCGCAGCGGTCCCTCTCCTGCGTGGTCCCAAACCGATGCCGCGACGACTCCCCCTTGCCGCGTCACCCGCCGCATCTCACGCAGCCCTGTCACCGGATCGTCCATGAAGTGGACGACGAGCTGCGCCAGGGTGGCGTCGAAGGTCCCGTCCGGTGACGGGAGACTCTCGGCTGAGGCACATCGAACGTCGACCCCCGGATAGCGAGCCCGAACGGCGTCGACGAACGGCATTGACGGGTCGACTGCCGTGACCGCCTCAGGTCCCAGCCGCATAACCAACTCCGCCGTCAGGGCTCCAGGGCCACACCCAACATCGAGCACCCGCTGACCCACTTCGACGTTCGCCAGCTCGGCGAGTTGGGGCGAGAGCGGCGCCGAGTACCTGCCCATGAACCGGTCATATGCCTCAGGAACAGTGAAGCTCATCAATCGAGCCTACGCGCCGGCAATGGATCGAGCAGAGTCATCCTCCAGGTCGGTGTCGGTCATTGGGTTCGAAGTGGGCTCGGCGTACCGTACTCCACTGCACTCTCGAGCCCCGATCGGAGGTATCGATGCCCAAGATCATCTACGCCGCACTCACCTCCCTCGACGGGTTCATCGAGGACGACGAGGGCCGATTCGACTGGGCAGTGCCAGACGCGGAGGTCCATGCGTTCGCCAACGATCTCGAAGCGACCATCGGGACGCACCTGTACGGCCGACGGATGTACGAGACGATGGCAACGTGGCAGACGGTAGGCGACGAGCCGGGGACTCCAACGGTGGAGTCCGAGTACGCGGATGTGTGGCGAGGCCTCGACAAGGTCGTCTACTCCCGGACGCTCGACGCGGTATGGACCCCACGCACGCGCCTCGAGCGGAGCTTCGATCCCCTCGCAGTCGGTCACCTGAAGGAAGATGCCGAGCTCGACATCAGTGTCAGCGGTCCCGACCTGGCACAGCACGCGTTTCGTGCCGGTCTCGTCGACGAGATCCACCTCTTCCTGTTTCCAGTCGTCGTGGGTGGGGGCAAGCCGGCCATTCCTCGTGGTCTCCGGTCAGACCTCGAACTCCTCGACGTGCGTCGATTCAGGAGCGGCGTCGTACACATGCGTCACCGATGGCGTTGACTGCTCGCCAACCCAGCGCTACCCATGACGGAACAGAGACAGGCGACCCAGTTGGTCGCGCATGGTTCACCTCCCATCGTCGGTTCCTGACCCTTCACCTTGGTAGTCGTCGAGAGCCTCGAGAGGGACACGGGGTGGTCCGGCTCGTCGTGCACCGATCCCATGCGGGGGGCAGCGGCACATCCTCCGAGCCGAAGAGAGGTTCGAGGGAGTGGCGTAGCTCTCCGCGGTGTGGAGGGCCCCCTCCGGTGGCACATGGTGTGTCCCCTAGTCTTGTCGAATGACGATTCAGGGACATGGACGCCGAGCGGCCCTGGTTTGTGCGCTCACGCTCGTCATTGGCCTCAGTGCATGCACCTCCAACGGGTCGGTTCCTCCAACTTCTGAGCCCGATCCATCGACGACGAGTAGCGCTCCGACCGGGACGCAAACGACCACGACGGGCACCTTTGAGACAGCCCCCACCACGGGTGTGCCGATCGCCGAGTCCCGTTGGATCGAGGTGGAGGGCAATCGGTTCATCGACACCAGGACCGGTGCGGAGTTCGTGCCGGTAGGTGTGAACCTCCTCCGCAAGCTCGGTGGCGGTGGCGGCGATCGGATGTTCGCCTCCTACGATCCCGAGTGGGTCGACGAGCAGCTCGCTGCGATAGCGGACCTCAGATTCAACACGGTGCGCTTCTTCCTCGACATGTGCATGGAATGCACGACGACCACGGCCGGGATTCGGCCGGACTATCTCGACAACCTCGCCGATCTCCTCGTGAGGCTCGAAGCACACGACCTTGTGGCCCTGCCGACCAGCAACGACGTCCCCGACCCCGGGTTCAGCGAGCGGTTGCCGTGTTGTGAGCCGTTCGGCGGCTACCGAAACTCCCTTTACCTCAGTGAAGAGGGCCACACCATCGCCACCGAGTACTGGACCCAGCTCATCGCTGGCATCCGGGAAAGGGGCGCCCCGACCCACCACCTTCTCGGCTGGGAACTCGTCAACGAACAGTTCTTCCTGCGCAGCGTCCCACCGATCAGCCTGAACGAGGGCTCCGTGACCGCGGCGGACGGCGTCTCGTACGATCTCGCCGACGACACCGAGGTCGAGGAGATGGTCGTCAGCACCACCCGCGCCTACGTCGAGGCGGTCGGCAACGCCATCCGCGCTGCCGACGACGGGGCGTTGATCACGATGGGCTTCTTCTCTTCGGAGGAGCCGGAAGCTGGCCGGATCGCTGCGGATGACCGGTGGGTTGTCCCCCGCCAGCTGCTGGCAGAGTCAACGCTCGACTTCATCGACCTGCACGGATACGGTGGGCTCGGCGGCACCTGGGACTCGATAGCGGCGGCCTATGGGCTCACCGGCGAGTCCCTCGCTTATCCCCTCCTGCTCGGGGAGTTCGGCGCCTTCGAGAGCGCCTACCCGGATCACGCCGAGGCTGCAGCAGCCGTGGCCAGATGGCAGGCAGAGTCCTGCGACTACGGATTCGGAGGATGGCTGGTGTGGTTCTGGGGAGCGGACAAGGACAACGAGGTGGTCACCGCCGATGCGGGCGATTCAGCCGTGGCACGGGCCCTGTCGCCGCGGGTCCGTCCCGACCCGTGCGATGAGGGACCCTACGTCTCGGACAACCTCGCACTGGGCAGGCCCGCTTCCGCTTCCGCCGAGGAGTTCGGCTACCCGGCCTCACACCTGACGGACGGAAGCGATGCGACGTGGTGGAGTGCCGAGAACGGACCTCCCCAGTGGATCGAGATCGATCTGGAGTCGAACACACGAGTCGGTCGCGTCGAGATCCTCATCGGCCATGTCTCCCCGCCGGGCCCGCAACGCCACGACGTCTACCTCCGCGCAGACGGCGAGCCCGTTCCGGGCACGCTTGTCGGGTCCGTGAGCACCGACGCCGATCAGGGCGACTGGCTCACAGTTCAGTTCGAGGCGGTGGAAGGCGCCCGCTATGTGCGAGTGGAGACCGTGGCGATGGACGGCTGGGTCATCCTCCATGAAGTGCGAGTTCTCAGCGACTGAGCGCCATGTCAACGCCAAACCACCTCGAACGAGATGAGGCGGACTCAACCGCCGATGTCCTGTCGGGTGGCGAGCAGCTCCTTGACGCCGATTTCGAGGGCTTTGGTTGTACCTCGGGCGTGGGCCTCGGTGTAGAGCTCAGGGTCGAGGGCACCGGCCAGCTCGTCCAGTAGCGCCATGGCGGGTTCACTCAAGACGGCCTGCCGTATGACGGGCTGCTCCTTGGTGACGGGATCGGCCAGAACGCACGCGGCGATCTCAACTGCCTTCTCACTGGCTCCGGTTACCGACCGCAGCCGAGCGATTGACAGCATCACGGCACCCATGTCGACGATGAGACCCATGAGTTGGTAGATGTCGAGGCTCTCGAGGAGGGCCTCGTTGGCTGCGTCCACGTCACCCGTTGCGCCATGGTCTTCTCCGAGGCCCTGGAGCGCCATTGCGACGGGCGCGCCGGTACTCGATCTCTCGCGCCAGGGCGGTGCAATGGTCGGATTCGACGGCCGGAAGCCATCGCCCTCTCGGACTTGAAGAGACTGAGAATACTCAGTATTCTACTCGGTATAGTCCACAGGTGGGTGAAGATGAGTGTACGACATGCGCTTCTGGCACTGCTGACCGAGGGGCCAAAGTACGGCCTGAGGCTGCAACAGGAGTTCGAGGCGAGGACTGGGGAGGTGTGGCCCCTCAACGTAGGGCAGGTGTACGCGACCCTGCAGCGTCTGGAGCGCGACGGGCTCGTCGAGTCCGACGACGAGGTCACCGATGGCGCCCAGAAGGGCTATCGCATCACCGATACCGGCCACCAGGAGCTGGCCAACTGGTTGCACACCCCGGCGGGACATGAGACACCCCCTCGGGATGAACTGGTGATCAAAGTGCTCGTCGCGATCCGGGTGCCGGGCGTGGATGTCCACGATGTGATCCAAGCCCACCGGCGTCGTCTGGTCGAGGCCATGCAGCGCTACACGCGCCTCAAGGCCAATGCCGGAGAGGACGATGTAGGCCTCTCGTTGGGCGTCGATGCCGAGTTGTTCCGGTTGGAGGGCGTCGTTCGATGGCTCGATGCCGCCGACTCCCGCCTCCGTCGACACCCCGTTCCCGCGACCCTGGAATCGCCGGCCATCGGCGACCGTGTCGAGGAGCGGCTGCGATGAGTGTGCTCGAGCTCCGATCTGTCTCGAAAGTGTATGGAACCGGTCCCACCGAGGTGCGAGCCCTGCATGCCGTCGACCTGGTGGTGGACCCGGGCGAGATGGTTGCCATCATGGGCCCGAGCGGGTCGGGGAAGAGCACGCTGCTCACCATCGCGGGGAGCCTCGAGAACCCCACGAGCGGTGAGGTGTTCGTCGACGGGGTTGCGGTGGCGGACCTCACGCCGAATGAACGCGCACAGCTTCGACGACGATCGATCGGATACGTCTTTCAGGAATTCAACCTCCTTGCTGGACTCACCGCTGCCGAAAACGTGGCCTTGCCCCTGGAGCTCGATGGCATCCAGCCCCGCGTTGCGGCCGCCGCCGCCCGCGAGATACTGCACATGCTCGGCTTGCAGGACCGGGCGGCTCACTTCACGGACGACCTGTCCGGAGGCGAACGCCAGAGAGTGGCGATCGGGCGTGCGATGGTCGGCGAACGGCTGCTGATGCTCGCGGACGAACCCTCGGGTGCGCTCGACTCTGTCAACGGAGAGTCGGTGATGCGACTCCTGCGGGATGCCTGTCAACGCGGGATGGCGGGCGTCGTGGTGACGCACGACGCCCAGCTGGCTGCGTGGGCCGATCGTGTGCTCTTCCTGCGTGATGGTCGCATGGTCGATCGCACGGTCCCGCCTGCTGGGCCCGAGATACTGCTGACACCGGGATCTGAGCTGTGACCGCTGTTCGGAACGCACAGCCGGTGGCTGCCGACGGTGGCGCACGCATTGCTCGCCGGGCCGTGATCCGGTGGGCTTGGCGGATGTTTCGCCGGGACCTTCGATCCCAGTTCCTGGTGTTGACGCTGATCACACTCGCCGTGGCCGGGGCGGTCGGAGGATCGGTCGTCGCCTACAACCTGGCGCCTGCCGCTGGCGACGCCCGGTTCGGCTCTGCACACAACTCGCTGCTCTTTGAGAACGCCGACCCTGACGCGATGGGAACCGACCTTGCCGCTGCCGAATCGTGGTTCGAAACCGTGGATCCGATCGGACGGCAGTACGCGCAGGTCCCCGGGTTGTTCCAGCCGGTCGAGCTCAGATCTCAGGATCCCGACGGACCATTCGGCGCCCCGATGCTGGCGCTCGTGGAGGGGCGTTTTCCCGTCGCAGCCGACGAAGTGGGCATCACCGACGCCAATGCTGCGCTCCTCGATGTTGTTGTGGGCGACACGTTTGGCTTGGCTGATCGACGCTGGACGGTCGCTGGGCAAGTAGAGAACCCGAGCGACCTCAACGACGAGTTCGTTCTCCTGGCACCGGTACACCTGCCAGGTGCAGAATCGGTCACCGTCCTGGCTGGCGGGAATGGCGACCAGGTCGCATCGTTTCGACCACCGTCAGGCATACCGGTCGTAGCGTCGTCACGACCGGCAAACGAAGGCGCTGGAGCCGCTGCCGGAGCCCTTGTGATCGCGGCCTTGGGGCTGGCCGCCGTTGGGTTGGTCGCCGCTGCCGCGTTCCTTGTCGTGGCACATCGTCGACTCCGCCAACTGGGCATGCTTGCTGCGGTGGGAGCCACCGAGGCCCACCTACGGACGGTGATGATCTCGAACGGGATGGCGATCGGCGCGGTCGGTGGCTTGCTCGGGTGCGGCATCGCACTCACCGGCTCGCTCACGCTCTCGCCATCGCTCGAGTCGGTTGTGGGTCACCGGATCGATCGCTTCAATGTGCCGTGGTGGCTGCTCGTTGCATGCCTGCTGCTGGCAGTCACGACAGCGACCGCGGCCGCATGGGGGCCTGCCAGAACCGTTGCGAAGGTACCGATCGTGTCGGCGCTGTCCGGTCGACCGCCCACACCTCGGCAGGTGCATCGTTCACTGCCGCTGTCCTTCGGGCTCATCGGTGTCGGCGTCGCATCGCTGCTGGTTGCCGACGATCCCCTGGAGACCCCGATGGATGCCCTTCTCATCGTCTTCGGAAGCTTTGCCCTGATCGCGGGAATCGTATCGCTCAGCCCGATCGCAATCCGTGTCATGACACGGGCGGGGACCCGTCTCCCGGTTGGCATGCGCGTCGCACTTCGCGACCTGTCCCGCCACCAGGGACGTGCCGGTTCGGCGCTCGCCGCCTTGAGCCTCACGCTCGGCGTCGCCATTGCCATCGTGATAGCGACAACTGCTTCGCTGTACGCCTCCGATGCCGAGGGAAACCTCTCGCCTCGCCAGCTCATGGTGAGAGTTGGAGAGATACCCGGGACGGGGGATGTGGCACCGATACCCGATCGCAGCCCATCGGAACTCGCCGAGCTGGGCGCGGTGGCGGACGAGATCGCCGCTCTGCTCGACGATGCCACATCGACACCGGTTGACGTCGCCGTCGCACCTGATCTCCAGGGCTTCGGTGGCGTTCCGGCCGTCGTCCTCGCCGAGGAGGTACCTTCCGACGGAGGCCGCCTCCATCACATCCTCACCTATCTCTATGTGGCCTCTGATGTGTTGCTCGCTCCGTATGGCGTGGATCTCGACTCGCTCCGCTCCTCGACAGAGGTCCTCACGGCAGAGACCGGGGAGATCTGGTATCAGCCGATGGAGCCCGAACTGGTGAGGAACACCCAACCTCTCGAAGAGCGGTACACCTCGTTCCCAAGTTCGTTCGTCACACACGAGGCGATGGCGGATCGGGGTTGGGAACGGGCAAGGGCGGGATGGCTCCTCGAGTCGAGGACCCTGGTGACCGACACCCAGATCGCCGACGCGCTGGAGCTGGCAGCATCGGCGGGGTTGACCATCGAGGCCAGGGACAAGCAGGCAGATCTCGCGGCCGTTCGCACCCGCGCGACCATCGCGGGAGCCGTCCTCGCCTTGGGCATCGTTGCGATCGCCGTCGGGCTCGTCCGGAACGAGTCGGCGGGCGAGCTCAGAACGCTGACGGCGGTCGGAGCCTCCAGCCGCGTGCGGAGGACCCTCACGGCGACGACCGCCGGGGGCCTCGCCCTGCTCGGGGTCCTGCTCGGCGTTGCGGGTGCCTACCTCGGCTTCGTCTCGTGGTATTGGGGCGAGCTCTCTGCGCTGTTGCCGGTTCCCTTCGCACACCTCTTGGCGATCGTCGCAGGCATCCCAATCGTCGCATGGTTGGCCGGATGGCTCCTCGCCGGGAGACAACCCGAGGTCATCGGCCGACAGGCCATCGATTAGTCGGGCCACGGCGAGAGGGCCGACTTCGAGGCAATGTCGTCACTCCCCTGCGACCAGCCCGGGGGCATCAGACAACTTCGACAACCACCTTGCCGAGGGCGCGACCTTCACCGACGCGGGCGAGCGCCTCGGGTACGTTGTCGAGACCGAACGTGCGGTCAATGTGGACCTTCACGTCGCCTGAGACACATAGCTCGGCGAGGGGCTCGAAATGCGCCGGACCGGACTTCACGATCAGCAATCCAACTCGGCGCCCCGTCAACCGGCCCACAAGACTGCCGACTGTCACGACACGCAGCAGTGAACGCACGGTGCCACCGACGCAGCGGTACCGGCCTCCCGGAGCCAACGCCCTGCGGTAGGCGAACACTGAACGACGAGCGACCATGTCGAGAATGTGGTCGGACGGTTCTGACTTGGTGAAGTCCTGGGTCCGATAGTCCATCACCTCGTCAGCACCCAGCATCCGCATGAAGTCGAGCTTGCTCGCGTTGTCGACGCCGACCACGTGCGCCCCAGCGAGCTTGGCGAGCTGGATCGCGAAGGACCCCGAGCCGCCACCAGCACCGTTGATCAACATCCGCTCACCCGGTCCGATGTCGGCGGTCCCCTGCAACGCTATCGCGCCAGCCTGAGGGAGGGTCGAGGCCTCGGCGAACGTCAACTCCGCCGGTTAATTAGCGAGTGCCGACGCCGACGCCACCGCTTACTCCGCGAAGCCGCCAATCCGTATCTCGCCGTACACCTCATCGCCGGGGTCGAATCTGGTGACGCCGGAGCCGACAGCCTCCACCCACCCGGCGATGTCAGAGCCGAGCGTCCGACGTGCCGGAGAACGCAGCCCGCCGATCCGGGCGTACAGCGGAGTGCCACGCAGGCACTCCCAATCAGCGAGATTCACCGACGTCGCGGCGACCTTGACGAGCACCTGGTTCGCCGCTGGTACCGGCGCCGCCACATCCTCGACCCGCAACACCTCCGGAGGTCCGTAGCTGTCGTAGACGACCGCCCTCACACCGATCTGCCATCCGGTCTGAAGCGTGTGATACGAAACATTCCGCACAGCGTACAGCAGCGGCCGCATCCCGCCACGGCCGAGTGATCCGGAGATCTGCAAGGATTGGTGCCGATATCGGTGAGAGACGAAGGAACTCCAATGGCGCCGTCTACGAGCTTTTCCGGGAGATCAACCGGGAACGGGGAACCGCACTCCTCATCGTCACCCACGACAGGGGCGTGGCGGAGATGACCGACCGCATCCTCGAGATGCGGGACGGGGAGCTCATCCAGGACGTGCGGAACGACTACGCGTCCTGATCACACGATTCACCGCTGCCGGTCCGTGAACTGGCAACCGAAGGCCACATCGATCACTTCCTTCATTTCCGATGGAATCCACGGCACGTCCTTGAACTCCTCTGCCGCCCGAGTTCGGTCGAAATCCGCCTGGGCTGCCTCGCACAGCAGGAACGCCCGCATCGTGGCCTCACTCGCTGCGACACCCTCGGGTGTGTTCCACAGCGTCGGCACCGAGATGAATTCGTCGGACTCGTCGACCCGATCAGCCATTGCCATCTCCGCTTCCGTGAGGAGAGACATGATGCCCACCGCCTCCGTGTGGAGGGCCTCCAGGTTGCCCGGGGGTTCGAGGTCCTCGAGCCCGGTGAGCATGCGCTCACGTGCCGCGACGCGTAGATGGGCGTACTGGCGGACTTCGGCGACCTCGTCCGCTGATTCGTATCGGAGATCGAGTTCGTCGAGGCGGTCGATCATGTCCCTGACGAGTGTCTCGACCTCCTCGGCATACTCGGCCGTGGACACACGCCCACCACACGAGGTCGTGGCGATACCGAGAAGTGTGACCATCGACAGGATGACGATCCGTCTCATGTTCCCGCCATTACTGAGTCGCCGCCTCGCCAATTATACGAGCGCAAGCCAACAACGGAGGCGGATCACGCGAACCGAGGCTCATGTACACCGACCGCGACGACGACGGCACCGCACGGAGGTGCACGTGGCTTCCATCTGCAGAGTCGTTCACCAGACCGGTCGTTCGTCGTGGCTAGCCCGGTGGTGAGACCCGCATGGATCCCCAACATTCACGAGGGATCCCTGAAGCCTCCGTGGCGCCTGAACGGCCCGAGCGGAGCGGAGTCACGAGCGCACAGCGCCCTCCAACGGGAGAACCCAACACCCCGCACCATCAACCAGAACCGATCACAGGAACCGGCAAGAAAACCCGTTCTCCCGTTGGTGGGCGCTACTGGGATCGAACCAGTGGCCTCTGCCGTGTGAAGGCAGCGCTCTCCCGCTGAGCTAAGCGCCCGGACCCGGGAGTGTAGATCCGTGGGGTCAGGAATCGATTCGAGGGATCACTGTCCGCTACGGTCGCGACGGATGACCGGAAGCGATGAGGAGCTCGAGACGTGATGGGTGTGGTCAAAGCTGCGGTCGTCGTGGGGTTGGTGCTCGCGCTCGTACTCGGAACACTGTGGGTCTTCCAGAGACGGCTCATCTACTTGCCCGCCTCCGAGGTTCCTCCGATCGGCTCGGTCCTGCCGTCTGGCGAGGATGTAGTCCTGGTCACCGATGACGGGTTGGATCTCGATGCCTGGTTCGTTCCAGCCCCGGTGCCATCCGGCATCACCGCCGTGGTCTTGAACGGGAACGCAGGCAATCGGAGCGATCGGGCCCAGCTCGCCAGAGCGCTCACGGAGCGCGGGTTCCATGTGCTGCTCGTGGACTACCGCGGTTACGGAGGCAATCCGGGATCTCCCACGGAAGCCGGACTGGCATCCGACGCGAGGGCTGCCGTGGCATATCTCGAGGATCGGGACGGAGTGGATCCGGATCGGATCGTCTACTTCGGCGAGTCCCTCGGCGCAGCGGTTGCGATCGGGTTGGCCGCCGAGCGGCCGCCTGCAGCCCTTGTATTGCGATCCCCGTTCACCTCGTTGGCCGATGTCGCCTCTGCGCACTATCCCGTCTTGCCGATGTCCTTGCTGTTGTGGGACCGCTACGAGAACCTCGAGAGGATCCCCGGCATCGAATCGCCGGTCCTGGTCATTGCCGGATCTGATGATCGGATCGTGCCGATCTCCCAGAGCACCCGGGTCTTCGAGGCTGCGATCGGAACGAAGGACCTGTACATCGTCGAAGGAGCCGACCACAACGACGCCGTCCTCACGTCAGGCGACGACATGATGGATGCCGTCGCAACTTTCGTGACGGAAGTCGTGGGTGGGAGGTCCGATGTTCCGTGAGTGTCGTCCTTGCCATGCCGGGAACCGATTCCGTCCTGGTGACGTCAAAGACCTGTCGGCAACGACACGCAGCGCCGCCTCCACACACGTCGACGCAGCACAGGACAGATGCCCCCGGAACCAGTCGGGGGCATCGTCGCGTCGCGGTACGCTGGCACGATGAACATCGCCGAGTTCGAGGGTGAGGTAGAGCGCGTCCTCGCCGACCTCCCGTCGTGGATCCGCGAACAGATGGACAACGTGTTCGTCGTCGTCGAGCGTCGTCCCACCCGTGATCAGGACCCCACCGGGCACGGCCTCCTCGGTATCTACGAGGGGGTCTCACTCCTCGAACGCGGTGGCGACTACTTCGGCGTCGCACCCGACCAGATCGTCGTGTTCTACGACGCACACATGGAGCTCGGCCTTCATGGCCAGGCACTGCGCGACGAGATCCGCACCACGGTCCTCCACGAGCTCGGCCATCACCTCGGACTCTCCGATGAACGCCTCCACGAGCTCGGATGGGCGTGATGGCTGTCCAGTAGCATGGAGTGGAGCGAAGGGAGCGCCGTGGAAGACCTCATCAAAGACATCCAGGACCGCACCGGGCTGCCTGCCGACAAAGTGCTCGAGGTCGTCACGATGGTGACTGACTACCTGAAGAACGCGCTGCCAGACGATCTCGTGGCGCAGGTGACCCAGCATCTGAGCAGCGCTGCAGAACGTGCAAGCGGTGCAGCAGCCTCCGCTTCCTCGACGGCGGCATCGTCCGCATCTGCCGCCGTCGGTATGGCATCAGGCGTAGCATCGAGTGCCTTCGCGGCGGCCAGGGACACCGTCACCAACGCTCTGAACGACACCAGGGAATGACCGACACAACGCACCACACCTCGGAAAGCTCGCACGATCCTCCGTGGCCGACCGAACGTGGCCCATATGTCGTCCTGCTCGACGCGGCGAGCGGACTCGAAGCACGGCTCATCCAGGAGTGGATCGAGCGCGCGAGTGCGTCTCTTCGTGCTCCGATCGACACGTTTCGCCTTCCACCTTCGAGGCGTAGGCGGGGCTTCTCGTCAGTCGATCCTTCCATCGACCAGCGGCTCCACCAGGAGGACGATCCTCTCCTCATCCCCGTACGTGTCGCGTGGCTCGCTGCCGAGCGCGACGGCCAACGCATGATCACCGTCCGTGACGTCGTCCGCTTCGGCGATCCCCGCGACCCCAACCGTCTCCAGCAGCGATGGCTCCTCAACGCACACCCGGACCGTGTGCGCATCGTGGTTGGGACGTCGGCCTTCAAGTCCGAGCTCGAGGCGCGCTGGACCGAACCGGAAGGCCGTGGGCCTGCCGAAGGAACATCACTCGGCGAGTACGTGTCACTCCAGGCTTGGCTCACACTCGAGCAGGCGGAGCGGCGCCTTCGGGGCCAGCGCTATAAGGTGCCACGGTTCCTCGAGGAGGATCTCTTCTGGTCCCGTCCGTTCCAGGTGGGCGTCAACCGGCTCTCGAGGCTCGAGGGCAGGACCGTCCCGCGCATGCAGAAGCGCACCAGGAGGTATCTGAAGGAGATCGCAGCCCAGCACTCTCCGTTTGTCATCGATGTGGTGAACGCGGTGACGAGCAAGTTGATCGGTGCGGCACATCAGGACATCGACTACCCGGAAGCGGAGCTTCGCAAGGTGTATCGCCTGGGTGAGGCCGATCCGCTCGTATTCCTTCCGAGCCACAAGTCGAACTTCGACCATCTGGTCTTCCAGCACGTCCTGTACGAGAACGAGTTGCCGCTGAACCACACCGCGGGCGGCATCAACATGAACTTCTTCCTCATCGGCCCCCTCCTACGCCGTTCGGGCATCTTCTTCATACGCAGAGAGTTCAAGGACAACGAGCCGTACAAGTTCGTCCTCCGGCAATACCTCGACTACCTGCTCGAGAAGCGTTTCGCACTCGAGTGGTACGTCGAGGGCGGCAGATCGCGTACCGGGAAGCTGCGAGAGCCCCGCCTCGGGCTCCTCGCCTATGTCGCCGACTCCTATCAGCGCGGGATCGTCGACGACGTCGTGCTGGTACCGGTCTCGATCAACTACGACCAGATCACCGACGTAGGTTCGTATGCGGACGAGCAGCGCGGCAGGGAGAAGCAGAAGGAATCCTTCATGTGGGCCGTGAAGTTCATCACGGGCCTGCGGAAGCGTCACGGCAGCATCCACATTCGATTCGGCGATCCATTGCGCCTCAGCTCGCGCATCGGGCGCGACGACGACCTCACATCCGAGGAAGGGCGCCTCGCACTCCCCAAGGTGGCGTTCGAGGTCTCGACACGCATCAACGACGCAACACCGATCACCGCGACGGGGCTGGTGACCCTCGCCCTGCTCTCGGTCGGTTCACGCGGACTCACCGTGAGTGAAACGGTCGAGGTGCTCGCACCCTTTCTCGACTTCGTCATCGAGCGCAACATTCCCACGACCTTCGACCACTCGATCTCGTCCCACGGCGCCGTCGAGGGAGCCCTCGAGGCGCTCAGGGCGAACGGAGTCGTCGCACGGACCGATGGCCTCACGGCAACGCTGTACTCGATCGGAGCCGAGCAGTACCTCCAGGCCGCGTACTACCGCAACACCATCATCCACTTCTTCGTGACGATCGGCATCACCGAGCTCGCCATGGCCCTCGGAGTACGCAGGGTCGGGCCGATGGACGAGGAATCGATCGTCGAGAGGAGCCTCCACCTCCGTGACCTACTGAAGTTCGAGTTCTTCTTCGCGCCGAGCAAGGAGTTCGCCGATGAGGTCAGGATCGAGATCGACCGGTATCGACTCGACGACGCAGAACCGGGGAGCGCCGTCATGGTCGACGTGGCGGCGATGATACCCGCCAAGAGCCCCATCGTGCTCCGTCCGTTCATCGAGGCCTACTTCGTTGCCGCCTCCGCACTCACGACCTTCGGTCACGAACCCGTGTCCGTTTCCGTCCTGCGGAAGGCATCGATGGCACTCGGCGAGCAGCTCTTCGTAGAGAGCACGATCCGCAATCACGAAGCCGTGTCGACGGCCTTGTTCGCGACGGCCGCCGAAGTCCTCGAGAGTCGGGGTCTCCTCAGCGCCGACCTCGAGCAGCGAGAAGCTTTCCGGGATGAACTCGACACCATCCTCGCTGCCATGAACGGCATCGCGGCCCTCTGATCTGCGCCATGCGCACGCCGGAGGGCATCACGCCGAGCTACATAGGTCGATTGACCCATTTTCGGCTCAACTTCGGGACCCCGCTGCCGATAGAGCACGGAGGGGCAAGCGGAGTCGTGTGCGGGACGCACACACAGGAGACGTCGATGACGACGACAGATATGCAGCGCGGGACGTCACACGTCGCCGCCGAAGAGGGCGTGATCGCTGCTGGCAACGATCCGCTCCCATCGGCCGACGATGAGGCGAAGTCGATCCTTGCAAAGGCCCGGTACGAAGCATTCCGGCTGATGACCGACGCCCGGGAAGAGGCCGAGGAGATCCTCGCCCAGGCACGGGCCGAGGCTGACGGAATCCGCACCGAGGCCGAGATGCAGGCAGAGTCGATCGTCGATGCCGCGCACATGCGCGCTGACGAAATCCGGTCCGCACCCGCTCCCGAGGACGCGCCGTCGGCCGAGTCCGTCGCCACGCTCGAGAACGAGCACCGCGAGCTCACGGATCGCGTGGGGTCCCTGCGCCTCCTCGCCGATCAGCTCGAAGAGCGATTCGCCGCACTCGCCGCTACCGCGAACGCACCGCATCCCGTCATCGAGGAGTCCCCGCGGCCCGTTCTCGACTACTCACCGTCGGTCCCGGCTCCTGTGAGGCCGTCGGTCGAGGACTCCGAACCCGAGCCGGCGCCCGCCGAGGAGCGAGGATCGTTCTACAGCCGGCGGTCGGCGAAACTCCCACGCATCGGCGATGCCGGAGGCAAGAACGCCCTCGACATGATGCGAACGATCAGGGAGAGCTACGACGACCGCTGACGCCGAGGCCCGGAGCCAGCGTGTGAGAGGTCAGGCGTAGAAGGGGTTCGCACCGAGGGCGTGGTCGGTCACATCGACGACCTCTTCGATCTCGGGAATCGCTTCGAGGATTGCACGCTCGATGCCCTGACGGAGCGTGACCGCGGCGAGCCCGCATCCCTGACATCCCCCGCCGAGTTCGAGCATGGCGGTCGAACCCTCCACGGCGACCAGGTGTGCCACGCCGCCGTGGGAGGCGATCGCAGGGTTGATCCGCTCGGTGAGCAGCGTGCGAATCTTCTCCTCGGGCGTTCCCGTCAGTTCGAGATCGCCGAGATCTCCGCCGGGGAGCTCGGGAGAGGGTACGTTCGGATTCCGCATCACGAGCCCGGGACCCGTGCCGTCGCCGGAGAGGTCGAGGACCGCTCCACGGAGGTTGTCGATTGAATCCACGGCTATCGCGACCGGGAGACCGCCGTGGTCCTCGATGAGGTCGGACGACGAAATGTCCTCCGTCCGAAGGAATGCCGTCTCGTAGATGAAGCCCTGGGAGCCGACGCCCGTGATGCGCAACCCGAGGTGGAGATCTTCGATCCCCTCGCCGTCGCGCAGTGAAAGGATCTTGTCACGCGCGGCGTCGGTGATTTCAACGATGGTCGTAGTGGTATCAGCCATTGTGCCGGGATGGTACCTCTCGACAACGGTGTACCGCGACGATCACTCCTTGACGACGACCAACTCGCCCGTCCGCAGATCGAGGACCTGCTCTTGTGCGCTGGACCGGTCAGCGATCCATCGCGCGAGGGTCTCCCCCGGCACCCTGACAATCCACCACATGACATCGCGTGTGTTCGATGCGCGCATCTCAGCCCAACGTGCTCGGCCGGCCGCGATCGCCTCGGTCTCGCGTTCATACTCTCCGAGGATCGTCTCGGAGGTCCCCGGATACGGCATTCCCGGTTCCGGAGTCGGTTCACAGTATTCGACGACCTCGAATGCCACGGTACCCCTCAGTTCGTCTCGCCCACCGCCATCGTAGCCTCCGGGCGGGAAGGCAAAGAGGGTCAAATTCATCGGTTCCGGACGAACTAGTCGACGGTGGAGCGAGAACGTCGCAAGAACGGTGAAACACGGCCTATCGTCTGGAGGTCCGACTGGTGAGCAATCACCCATCCCCACCCATCGGAGCCTCTCCCAATGCCTCGAGACCTGCCCACGATCATCCAGGGCGGTATGGGCGCCGCTGTCTCCGACTGGAGGCTGGCGCACGCTGTGTCGTCCTACGGTCAGCTCGGCGTCGTCTCAGGCACTGCACTCGACGCGATCCTCGCTCGTCGGCTCCAGATCGGGGACCCCGGCGGCCACATGCGTCGCGGCCTCGCCGCGTTCCCCTTCCCCGGCGTCGCCCAAAGGATCCTCGACAAGTACTTCGTCGAGGGCGGCAAGGAAGTCGACGAACGGTTCAAGACGAAGCCGATGGTGTCCCATCGAACATCGGAGGCGACCGAGGAACTCATCGTCGCAGCCAACTTCGTCGAGGTGTTCCTCGCCAAGGAGGGCCACCAGAACCCTGTCGGGATCAACTTCCTCGAGAAGATCCAGGTCCCGACACTCCCATCGCTCTACGGCGCGATGCTCGCGAAGGTCGACTACATCCTCATGGGTGCCGGCATCCCGAAGGCCATCCCCGGCCTTCTCGATCGCCTGGCCGAAGGGCTTGACGTCGAGATGAAGATCGACGTCAAGGGCACGACGGAGAAGGGCGATCCCTTCGTCCGGTTCTCACCAGCACGCATCGCGCGCGACATGCTCGACCGGCTCCCGCGTCCCAAGTTCCTCGCGATCGTGTCCTCCCATGTCCTGGCGAGGATGCTCGCAACGAAGTCCTCCGGGGAGGTCGACGGGTTCGTCGTCGAGCTCCCCGTCGCGGGCGGACACAACGCACCGCCTCGTGCAAAGGGTGAGTTCAACGAACTCGGCGAACCGATCTACGGAGAACGCGACGTCCCGGACCTCGAGGCGATCGCCGAACTCGGCAAGCCGTTCTGGCTGGCTGGCGGGTACGGCGAGCCGTCCCAGGTCACCGCCGCGCTCGAGTTGGGGGCCGCCGGAGTCCAGGTCGGAACGGCCTTCGCGTACTGCAACGAATCCGGCTTCACCCGCGAGGTCAAAGACGAGGTCATAGAGCGATCCCGTGCGGGGACGGTATCCGTGTTCACCGACGCGATCGCATCGCCGACCGGTTTCCCGTTCAAGGTCGTTCAGCTCGAGGACACGATCTCGAGCGAGACGATGTACGAGAAGCGCGAGCGGGTGTGCGACCTCGGCTACCTGAGACACGCGTACGAGCAGGAGAACGGATCCACGGGGTGGCGCTGTCCTTCCGAACCTGTCGACGACTACCTCAAGAAGGGCGGGGCGATCGAGGACACCGTCGGGCGGAAGTGCCTGTGCAACTCCCTCGTAGCGAACGTCGGAATGCCCCAGATCCAGAAGAACGGCGAGATCGAACCGATGCTCATCACATCAGGGGACGATGCGGCCGCCGTGGCCCGGTTCGCACCACACGGCTCAACGAGCTATTCCGCCGCCGACGTGCTCGACTACCTCCTCGCAGGCGTACCTGCCTGAGGCTGCCCGGGACGTCGAATCCGCCCGGCTGGACGCGGCGGCCCATCCTCGATACACGGTCCGCCGAGGCTGAGCGGGAGAATTGGGAGGGCCGTCCGGCTTTCATGGGGATTCGGCCGAACAACCCTCCCCTCGCTCCGTCGGCTCCAGACGCCGCCGTTCTTGAGCACTCCCTCGAGAACGCGAAAACTATCCTTGGCTCCGAAGCCATATGGATGTGTCTGGCGGCAGCACACCTGCCCGCACGTCACCGCTTGCCACGAGCACCTCGCCCTCGGGAAGGGCAACGGGCGCACCCGACACGTTGACCATGACCGTGATCCCGGCACCCCGCTCGAATGCGAGGATGCCGTCGTCCGTGTCGAGCCACACGAGCGACTCGTCGCCCGTCAGGTGCTCCGAACGCAGTGCCAGGGCGGTCCGATACAACTCGAGCGTCGAACCCGGCTCCCCGCTCTGCACAGATACCGCATACCCTCCCCACCCGTCGGGTTGTGGGAGCCATGGCTCGGTCTCGCTGAACCCGAACGACGCTCCGCCATCGGTCCATGGGATCGGGACCCTGCATCCGTCCCGACCCTTCTCGGTGTGCCCCGAGCGGAACCAGACGGGGTCGTCGAGCACCTCTGGTGAAAGGTCGCACACCTCGCTCAAACCGAGCTCCTCACCCTGGTACAGGTACACGGAACCTGGGAGGCCGAGCATGAGCAACGCTGCTGCACGCGCCCGGGTCAACCCGAGCTCCTCGTCGCGTATGGATCGGTCGCCATCGAGGAGCCAGTCCTTCGACTGCACCCCTTCAGGGAGGGCGTACCTCGTCCGGTGGCGAACCACGTCATGGTTCGAGAGGACCCACGTCGGCACCGATCCGACGGAAGCCGCCCCCACCAGCGAGTCGTCGATCGCAGTTCGCAATGCGTCGGGAGTCCACTCGGACTCGAGGAACTCGAAGCTGAACACCTGGTGGAACTCATCGGGTCGCAGGTACCGGGCAAGGCGATCCCAGTTCTCGACCCAGGCTTCAGCCACCATGACCGTGTCGGGATACTCATCGAGCACGGACCGCCATCCCCGGATGATGTCGTGAACCTCGTCCCGGTCCCAGTGCGGATGCTCGACCCGCGCCACCGCGCGCTCGTGGACGCCGTCCACCCCGGTGTAATCGATGTCGGGATATCCGGGATCCTTCGCAAGTCCATGTGCGACGTCGACCCGAAAACCCGAAGCGCCGAGATCGAGCCAGAATCGAAGGATCTCGTGGAAGTCCTCCCTCACCTCGGGGTTCTCCCAGTTCAGGTCGGGCTGGGTCGGATCGAAGAGGTGGAGGTACCACTGGCCGTCACCCACCGGCGACCAGGTCGAGCCACCGAACACACTCGTCCAGTTCGTCGGAGGCTCGCTGTGGTCCTCTCCCCTGCCATATCGGAACACATATCGGTTTCGTTCTGGTGATCCAGGCTCCGCCTCGAGCGCTGCACGGAACCATGCATGCTCGGACGACGTGTGGTTGGGGACGAGGTCAACGATCACACGGATACCCCTGTCGCGTGCGTCGGCGATCAACGCCTTTGCGTCCTCGAGCGTGCCGAAGAGCGGGTTGATGTCGGTGTAGTCGGCAACGTCGTATCCGCCATCGTTGAGCGGGGACGGATACCACGGGTTCACCCACAGGGCGTCGACGCTCAGGCTCGAGAGGTGATCGAGGTGGGACCGCAGCCCTGCGATGTCACCGATTCCGTCGCCGTTCCCGTCTGCGAAGGAGCGGATGTACACCTGATAGAAGGCGCCTCGGCGCCACCACGGGGGGGATTGGTCGGTTTGCATCGCATCAGTATCGCGGAATCGGCGCGCAGTGCGGTGCCGAGCGATACCTTTGCGCCCATGCCATCCATCGGTCGCGTCGCTCTGGCCGCCTGCATCGCCGCGAGCACCGTCGTTCCGGCTGCCGCCCTCGCAACCGGCGGTGAGGGTGAGGCATGGCCCGCCTTCACCGAGTCGAGTGCCTGTGGTGCACAGCGGATCACGACACCTCATGCCCCATTCATGGGATGGTTGAACCGATCCTTCATCCTGCGAGGCGAGTACGGCGCCTACTTCGGGCGCACGGTCCAGGACGTGTTCAGCGCCCTCGTACGTTGGCCGGTACCCGGCTCGACCGAGGTTCTCGCGGTCCATCCGACCGTCGTGCCTGCTCTCGATGCGGCCGCTGCCTCGATCGAATCGGCCTTTGACGACGGCGGGACGTACACGATCGACAACCGGACCACCTACTCGACGGCAGCGAGGACGATCGGTGGGAGCATCCGGATCTCGCGCCACACATACGGCATCGCGTTCGATTTCAACGCATCTCGCAACCCATACCGTGGGGACAACCGACTCATCACGGACATGCCTGCGTTTTGGGTCGACTCGTTCCTCGATGCCGGCTTCTGCTGGGGTGGGCTGTGGGTCGGCTCGAAGGACGCCATGCACTACGCGTGGCAGGGACCTGCGTTCAGCGGGTACGACGAGATCCCACTCCCCCTCCCGCCCCTGACGCAACGCAAGGCGCTCGGTGGGCCCGACGTACTGATACCGGTGGTGCCACGCCCGCTCAACGGCACCTTCGAGACGCTGCTAGCGGACGTGGATGGGAACGGCGCTGCGGATGTGGTCAGGATCGTCAGGACCGGTGAGGATGTCATGATCGACACCTCTGTGGCCTCCCGCAGGCACAACGCGTGCTCGGCACGCAGGTCGATCGTTCCGTCACTCGGCCAGGCGGCCTCTGAAGCACACACGATCGGATTCGGTGATTGGGACGGCCGCGGCGGTAACGACCTGTGGCTGGTCTCCGATGACGAGGGATCGCTTCGACTCGTCGTTCGGTGGGCATTCGGTGGATACACCGCGGAGACGGATGCGCGCACAGAGGTGCCGACACCGTCCGGAGACGCATGGGTGACGACAGGGGACTTCGACGTCGATGGCGCCCTCGACCTCTTCATCGTCGATGACGGGATCGTGAGCGTCTGGGCGATCGATCCGATGACCGGGGACTCCACACAGCTCCTCAGCACACCCGACCCGTTCCCTGGGGCGAGTGCATACTTCCTCGGGGACGTCGACCTCGACAACCGACCCGATCTCTGGGCGCTGTCCGGTTCGACCGTCTCGATCGCCACCGCGGCTTCGGGCTATGCCTCGGTCGAAGAGAGCCAGCAGGTCACCGGGATCCCCCGGCTCGTCGATGTGGTGGCCTCTGACTACGACGGTGACGGCCGTCCGGATCTGATCACCTTCGATGGGTTCACGAAGCGGGTCTGGTTGGGGAACACCCCCCTCCCCGACGATCTTGCACACGAGGTCTGGTTCGAGTTCGAGGAGCCGGAGTGCGGTGAGGACGAGGCGACCTGGAATCGTGACGAGCTGAGGCTGTCGGCGAGCACATGGTCAGCAACGGGTTCCTACGAGTGGAGGTCCTTGCACGGTTTCTCGGTGGGTTGCGATCCATCGGAGGAGTCCTGCGTGCCGGAGCCGACGACCCGGAGGACCTTCGCGGAGTACATCGCGTGGATCGATGGCCTTCCCCCGGCCTCGACGGATCCAGACATCGCGGCGCCTCGGGCTGCCGCGATCGCCGGCTACCGGCTCCCGTGCGCCCTCGACGACGAGCAATGCTGGAATCAACCGATGCAGCGTGCCGAATCCGCCCTCTTCTATGGCCGGTTCCTCGCGGACCGACACGGCAACAACCCGGAACCCCACAGGTGGGTGTCGATCGTGCCGTACCCCGTCGAGACACTCCTCCCGGACTGAACCGCCCACGACCCGGTCATCGGGACCGCGCCGCCGGCGCGTGGCGAGCTTCCGGGTGTTCAGTCGAGTCCGAAGGTGCCTGCGACAGGGAGCCAGGGCGACTGCCCGAACACCAACGTGGCGTCGGCGTTGCCCTGGGTGTTCGTGTGTCGGAAGTAGAACGTCGTGTTCGCGGGACGGAACACCCCCGGGGTGTCCACACCATCGACGACACCCCAATCCCCTGCCACCAACCGGTCACCAGGATCACCGAAGAAGAACTGACTATCGGCGATCCCTTGGGTGTGGCTGTTCCGGAAGTACACGAACCCCGTCGACTCACGATGCAACCCGACCGTGTCGACACCATCACCGTCGAAGTCACCAATGAACGGCTTGTCCCCCGGATTCCCGAACAGATAATCCAACTCCGCTGCACCCAACCCGCCCTCGTTGGCACCGAGCTGGTTGATGATGAAGAACCGTCCCTCTGACGGGCGGTAGATCCCGACGGTGTCACACCCGTCATGGTTGAAGTCACCCACGATCGGGACATCACCCGGGTTCCCGAAGAAGAACCTGACATCCCCAATCCCCTGGCTGTTGGAGTTACGGAGGTAGACGAATCCGTCGGACTGGCGGTACATGCCGGGTGTGTCGATCCCGTCACAGTCCCAATCCCCCATCACAGGGAAGTCTCCCGGATTCCCATAGAAGAACGACGACACCACACCTGCCTGATTGCGCAGATGCCACTGACCCTGGGACGGATCCACCAAACCCACCGTATCCCCGACAGGATCCGGAGCTTCGACAGCGGCCAGAGCCAACGCCACCCCATAGGTGATGTTGATGTCGGAACTCACATCCGAACAGGTGAACCCCCCCGACCCGTTCCCGAGACACACCCGATCCCGCTCGTTGTAGTTGGCGAACACAGCATCGACGTCACCGTCACCATCCACATCCCCCAACGCCACCCCTGTGCTGAGATTGGAGTCAGAACTCACATCGCCACAGAAGAACCCTCCCGACCCGTTCCCGAGACACACCCGGTCCCGCTGGCTGCGGTTGGCGAACACGGCATCGAGGAAACCATCACCATTCACATCCCCCAACGCCACCCCGAAGCTGAGATTGGTGTCGGAACTCACATCCGAACAGGTGAACTCTCCCGACCCGTTCCCGAGACACACCCGATCCCGCTGCCCGAAGTTAGCGAACACGGCATCCAGGAAGCCATCACCATCCACATCCCCGAGTACCAACCCGAGGCTCACATGGGTGTCCGGGCTTACATCGCCGCAGAAGAACATCCCCGACCCGTTCCCGAGACACACCCGATCCCGCTGCCCGTTGTTGGCGAACATGGCATCGAGGAAGCCATCACCGTTCACATCCCCTAACGCCACCCCACGGCCGGCATTGGTGTCAGAGCTCACATCCGCGCAGGTGAACCCTCCCGACCCGTCACCGAGACACACCCGATCCCGCTGCCCGGAGTTGACGAACACAGCATCGACGTCACCGTCACCATCCACATCCCCCAACGCCACCCCAAGGCTGGCGTTCGTGTCAGAACTCACATCCGAACAGGTGAACCCTCCCGACCCGTCACCGAGACACACCCGATCCCGCTCGTTGAGGGTGGCGAACACGGCATCGAGAATGCCATCACCATCCACATCCCCCAACGCCGCCCCACGGCTGGCGTTCGTGTCAGAACTCACATCCATGCAGGAGAACCCTCCCGACCCGTTCCCGAGACACACCCGATCCAGCTGGCCCTCGTTGGCGAACACGACATCGACGTCGCCGTCAGCATCGACACCCGCAGCCACTGACACCACCCCCACCGACACCACCACCGCAGCGACAAAGCACGAAGCCAGCAGGACACGGCCGACGACCCCTGATCTGAGCACTGGTCTTCCCCTCGTTGTCACGAACATGCGTTCGCCGGTACGATTCCCATCAATCCAACCCGAAGGTTCCTGCGACGGGGAGCCACGGTGACTGCCCGAACACCAACGTGGCGTCGGCGTTGCCCTGGGTGTTCGTGTGGCGGAAGTAGAACGTCGTGTTCGCGGGACGGAACACCCCTGGGGTGTCCACCCCATCGACGACACCCCAATCCCCTGCCACCAACCGGTCACCCGGATCACCGAAGAAGAACTGACTATCGGCGATCCCTTGGGTGTGGCTGTTCCGGAAGTACACGAACCCCGTCGATTCACGATGCAACCCGACCGTGTCGACACCGTCACCGTCGAAGTCACCAATGAACGGTTTGTCCCCCGGATTCCCGAACAGGTAATCCAACTCCGCTGCACCCAACCCGCCCTCGTTGGCGCCGAGCTGGTTGATGATGAAGAACCGTCCCTCTGACGGGCGGTAGATCCCGACGGTGTCACACCCGTCATTGTTGAAGTCCCCCACGATCGGGACATCACCCGGGTTCCCGAAGAAGAACCTGACATCCCCAATCCCCTGGCTGTTGGAGTTACGGAGGTAGACGAATCCGTCGGACTGGCGATACATACCCGGCGTGTCGATCCCGTCACAGTTCCAGTCACCCATGATCGGGAAATCCCCCGGGTTCCCGTAGAAGAACGACGTCACCACACCCG
>DATHUV010000004.1:0-100581 GCA_035461905.1 Acidimicrobiia bacterium
CGGAAGAGGCACGACGAGCGCGTGAAGCCGGGGCCCGGTTCCGGATCGCCGCGCAGGCCACCTACCAGATCGCCGAGATTCACCGGATGCGGGGCGACCTGGACGCAGCGGTCGACGCCTACCGTCGGATCAGTATCGACGGAGGCGATCCCATGCCCGGCCTCGCCATGGTCAGGCTCGCACAGGGAAACGCGGACGTGGCGTTTGCATCGATCGTCGATGCCCTCACCGAGGCGACCGACCTCTTCGACCGCGTCCGGCTGCTTCCGGCGCTCGTCGAGATCGCCATCGACGCCGACCACGTCACCGAGGCCACGGAGGCAGCCAAGGAGCTGTCCGAGGCTGCCCGCCGCACTCAGACCGAAGCCCATCTCGCATGGGCTTCACATGCCGAGGGTCGGGTGGCCCTCGCCGAGCAGCGCATCACCCAAGCCGTCGTCCACCTGAGGACGGCGAAGGGGCTCTGGCAGGATCTGGCCCTCCCCTATGAGCTCGCCCACAGCAGGGTCGACCTCGGCAGGGCCCTCCGAGCACGGGGGGACGAGGAAGGGGCGGACCTCGAGTGCGAGGCAGCACGCCTGGTGTTCGTCGAGCTCGGCGCCACACCGGATGTTCGGATGATCGACGATCTGGTGCATCGAGCTCGTTCGGCGTGGCCTTCCGGGTTGACCGACCGTGAGGTCGAAGTGCTGCGGATGTTGGCTTCGGGCGCGACCAATCGGTCCATCGCCGCCGACCTCGTCCTCAGCGAACGGACCGTCGACCGGCACGTGTCGAATATCTTCACCAAGATCGACGTGTCGTCCCGGTCGGCGGCGACCGCGTGGGCAATACGCAACGGGATCGCCTGAGGGTTCCGTGCTCGTTGCGCCTGGGTAGGACTACCCACGTCCCGTCCATCGGAAGTTGGGTGGTTCTGGCGATGCGGGGATGGCGTCGGTGCCATACGTTGTCGGGACACCACGCGGAGGTACCGACCCATGAATGGCCGACACGAGCATGACACCGAATACTTCGACACCATCGTCATCGGGGGTGGCCAGACAGGGCTCACCGTCGGGTACGAGCTCGCGCAACGAGACATCGACTTCGTGATCCTCGATGCCGCAGATCGAGTCGGGGACGCGTGGCGCAAACGGTGGGACTCGCTCATGTTGTTCATACCCGCCCGCTATGCAAGCCTCCCCGGGATGCCGTTCCCGGCTGAACCCGAGGCATACCTGTCCAAGGACGACCTCGCTGAATACCTCGAGCGGTACGCCGAGGCGAACGACCTCCCCGTGCGGTCGGGTACCCGTGTGACGCGCCTCAGCCACGAGGGCGATGCGTATGTGGTCGAAACTGGCGGCGGTGCGTTGCGGGCAGCGAACGTAGTAGTGGCCATGGCGAACTACCAGGTGCCGCACGTCCCGGAGTTCGCGCCCGACCTCGATCCCAACATCGTCCAGATGCACTCGTCGCGGTACAAGCGACCCTCCCAGCTCGTGGACGGTCCCGTCCTCGTGGTCGGGATGGGGAATTCGGGCGCCGACATCGGGCTCGAGCTCGCAAGGGACCGCAGCACCTACATCTCAGGCGAGCCGGCAGCGGTGATCCCCTTCCGCATCGAACGGTGGTTCGGGCGCAAGATCGGGGTGCGCCTCGTCCGCTTCGGCGCCATCAAGGTGCTCAACACGAGCACGCCCATCGGCCGTCGTGCGCGGGCCAGGATGATGGCGCACCACACCGCCGCACCACTCGTCAGGGTCAAGCCGCGAGACCTCGAAGCAGCGGGGGCTCATCGTGTGGCGCGGGTATCCGGCGTCCGGGACGGCCTCCCCGAACTCGCCGACGGCACCGCACTCGACGTCGCCAACGTTGTGTGGTGCACCGGTTTCCGGCCCGGGTTCGATTGGATCGACCTCCCAGTATTCGACGAGGACGGCGAACCAACCCACGAGCGGGGGATCGTCGCCTCCCAGCCCGGCTTGTACTTCTGCGGACTCTTCTTCCTCCACGCCCTGTGGTCGGAAACCCTCTCGGGCATGCCGATCGACGCGAGGCATGTCGTCGAGCACCTCGTGTCAAGGAAGGGTGCCGTCTTGGCGATCTGAGGGCGCCCACATGCGCACCGTCGACGGGGTGTGCGTTTGGTAGCGTTGCTTTGTCACCACGAGGTCAGGGTGGGTGACACGGAGGAGGCACACAGATGACGGCTGCACCATTCTCTGGCACGGGAACCGCCGAGGACCCCTGGGTGCTGAAGACCCCGAGCCTCGGGTCCGAGATCCTCATGCACCGCGACGAGGCCCACGACCCACCCATTCTCGTCTGCACCGTGGGGTCGACGATCCTGCACTACGACCTGCGGATCATCGACGACCTCCACCAGATGCTCAGGGACAACGGCGACTGGGTCCCCCTCGGGAACGCCGACGAGCAGAAGCCGGCGGCCGAGGGCACCGTGGAGGCCTGGGCACGATCGGCTGACAACCCGATCGGCGGCTGGTACGGGCTGAAGAAGGGCCTACGCGGACGCGTCGGGAACTACGTCCCTCCGGTCCTCGAGGCACTGGGCCTGGCCGAGGTCGAGCACAACCCGCGCAACAACCGGATGCGGGCGATCTGACCTCAGGCGGGTGGGTTCGGCTTTGGACCATCCGTATCCGAGGGAGCCCGCCTGCCCGGAAGGGCCACCGCCTCGGGCATCATCGAGATCCGTCGGCGCGTTTGCGTCACCGCCGTGACATGTGCCATGGTGTGGAGCCTTCTACAGCGTTCGTACCGGTCGTGGTGACCTCAGCTGCACAAGCGAGGGCCGAGTCGGACACGACCCGGAGGGTACGCGACGAGACAGGGGGGGACGTGAGAAGAAGACGCACGGTGATCGGCCTCGTTATTGCCATCGCGCTGGTTGCGGCGGCTTGTGGTGATTCGGGTAGCGACGAAGGAGCCACCGATCCGGACAACGTGACGACGACCGCGCCAGACGAGTCGACCACGACGCAACCATCAGGCTCAGGAGACGGGGGCTCAGGCGACGCCGGCGGGAGTACGGAAGGGGACGCACACTGGGCCTCTGCCACCATCGACGGTGTGACGTACACCTTCGGCGACACCGGCTTCGCCGCCCAGCAATGCCAACCTGACTTCTTCGGAGTGTTCTTCGCCGTCCTGTACATGGTCGACGATCAGGGCAACCCGAACATCGAGGGCGGCGCCATCAACGTGGCGCTCCTCCACGAGGACGCGGACCCCGCCGAGCTCGACCAGTGGCCCGAAGTCAACGTGTCGATCGCAGACCCCGACCTGGAGTGGATTGCCGCCGAGCAGGGTAACGAGGGGATCAGCATCGAGCCGGGAATCAGCCAGGTCGATTCGTACACCATCGCAGGCAACACCGTGAGCGGCACAGCGTCGTTCTACGAACGGAACAGCTACTGGGCCGTGGCGGGCGGCCAAGCAGAGGAGCTGGTGACCGCAACCGGGACGTTCGAGGTCACATGCGGCAGCGATTCGTGACCTGAGGCGCGCGAGAGTCGAGGAGGCGGCGGCCCGATCCGGCATCGGTGATCGTCGCCAACCCTGCCCCGCCTTGGGGTGGGCCGGATCGGGTGCTGCCGGGGGTTTGGAGGACCAGAGGATCGGCATGGAGACACAGGAGGTTCCGTCGATCCGGTTCGCGCAGGCTCGCGGCGCCCGGATCGCGTACCAGGACTACGGCGACGGTCCGGCCACGATCGTGTCGATCCCACCGCTGGCCCAGAACATCGAGATGGCATGGGAGTGGCCCCACATCCGGGCAATGCTCGAACGGTTCGGATCGTTCAGCCGGTTCATCCCCTTCGACAAGCGGGGCACCGGAGTGTCGGACCGCCGTAGCCAGGTCAACGCCATCGACGAGCGGGTCGATGACCTTCGGGCGGTGATGGACGCCGCTGGGGTGGAGAGAGCGCACCTGTTCGCCGCCTCCGAGGGCGGCCCGATGGCGATCCTGTTCGCTGCCACATATCCCGACAGGGTCGAGGGTCTCATCCTGAACGGGACCGGGGCGTCGTTGGTCCCGCCGGGCACGTCGGCTGACGAGTTCGACGCGATTCGCGAACGGCAGCGGGTGTTCGCCGAGCAGTGGGGCACGCCCGACTCCCAGGTGGTGGACAGGTTCGCACCGTCCTTGGCATCGGATCCCGAGTTCCGAGCGTGGCACCAACGGTACGAGCGGAACTCCGCGACCCGTCACTCGCTCCGTGAGCTCCTCGAGCTGGCCCTCGCGATGGACGTACGCGAAGTGCTGCCGGATCTGGACGTCCCGACGCTCGTGGTCCACCGCACCGGCGATCTCTCCGTCCCGGTCGAACGGGGCCGCGAACTCGCCGAGGCGATACCGGGAGCGACCATGCTCGAGACAACCGGCGACGACCACTTCAGCTACGCCGGCGACGTCGACTCGTGGATGGACGAAGTCGAACGATTCGTGACGGGATCCGTCACGACGAAGGCCCCGTCGCCAGCCACCGGGCGCAGCGTCAGGATCTCGACGCTCGGGCGATTCGCCGTCGAGGTCAACGGTGAGGACGTACCGGCATCGGAGTGGGGGTCGCGCAGGGCCCGGCAGCTGTGCAAGCGACTCGTCGCCGCTCGTGGATGGCCAGTCACCCGCGACGAGCTCATCGACTTCCTGTGGCCTGATGAGGCCGACATGGCCAGGCTCAGCGCCCGGTTGTCGGTCCAGCTCTCGGGTGTGCGGCGCGTCCTCGGCGGAGGCGTGATCGCCGACCGCCAGACCGTCCGCCTCGACCTCGACGAGGTGTCGACCGACCTCGAGGACTTCTACAAGGCCGACGACGACGCTGCGATCGTGGCGAGCTACCACGGCGAGTTCCTCCCCGAGGACGCTTACGAGGACTGGTCCGCGGGGCCACGAGCCGAGGCGCGTATGCGGTTCGGACTGGCAGCCCGTCGACTCGCCCTTCGGGTCGCCGAGTCCGGTGACCATCGGCGCGCAGCCCTTCTCGCCCGTCGCCTCGTCGACGCGGATCGATGGGACGACGAGGCCCACCGGCTCCTCGTCACCTCCCTCGTCGCAGCGGGAGAGCACGGCGAGGCACGTCGGGCACACGACGCGTGGGTGGCGGCCATGGCCGAGATCGGCGTGGACGTCGAGGACGTCGCACCAGCCACCCGCTGACGGACGCGCTGAAACCCCGCGACCGAGGTACGAGTGACACCTGAAGGTTTTCGAAAGGTGGGCGTGCACCATGCCCACCATGAGTATCGAACACACCCTCGCCATGGACGAGCCGCTGCTGCTCGCTGACCGTGAAGGCACCCACCTTCACTTCCTGAACCATGCCGCCACGATCAAGGTCGCCGCGAGCGGCGAACGATCGATGAGCGTCGTCGAATTCGTCGGCCCCCAGGGGTTCGGCCCCCCGCTGCACATCCACCGCGACGAGGATGAGCTGTTCATCGTCCTCGACGGGGCCATGGTGTTCCTCAGCGGGGAAACCCGTGTCAAGGCCGAGACCGGAGCGTACGCGTACCTGCCACACGGACGCCCCCACACGTTCCAGATCCTGTCGGAGACCGCTCGGTTCGTCAATGTCACATCGTCGAACACGACCGTGCCACGGTTCGACGAGATGGTCGCCGCCCTCGGGACATCCACAGATGCGCCGACCATTCCCGAGCCCGGCTACATCGATCCAACCCGTGTCGCCGAGGTGTGCGCAGCCCACGGCATCGACATCGCCGGACCGCCACCGGGACGGCTCGAATGAGGAGGACATTCATGAAGAACGTACATATCCGACGCGCCACCGTCACCCTGGCAGTGACTGTGCTGCTCGTCGTCGCGGCCTGCTCGAGCGACGACGCCGAAAACCCCACGACCACCGACGCAGCCAGCCCTGTGGTGGAGGTCGAGGCGATCGACTTCGCCTACGTCGGCCTTCCGGCCGAGGTCGAGGCGGGCACCGAGTTCCGGCTCACGAACACGAGCGAGATCGAACTGCACGAGCTCGTCGCCATCAAGCTCCCCGGCGACGAGACCCGCAGCGTCGCCGAAATCGTGCAGCTGCCGCCGGAAGAGGTGGCCGCGTTCTTCCCCGGTGTGACGACCGTCGTGATTGCCCCCCCGGGAGGTGACGGGTTGCCGGTCGTTGGAACCGGAGTCCTGACCGAGCCGGGTCGCTACGCCATCATCTGCGCAATTCCAACCGGCGCCGACCCCGACGAGTACATGGCCGCCGCCGCAGAGTCCGACGGTCCGCCCGAGGTCGACGGAGGCCCACCGCACTTCGTCCACGGCATGATCGGCGAGGTCGTCGTCAACGGCTGATCACCCGTCCGCCAGCGTCGTCGGTGTTGAGTATCGTTGGGGATGGAACGTTCGACGCTGCACGCACCGCCGTGCAGGAGGATCAACCGAGGTGAGGGATGCTTCATAAGGGAACCCGAGTCGTGCGACTCACCAAGAAGGTGGGACAGGTGGCCCCGACGGGCAAGGTAACGGCGATCCACGACGACTACTCCGTCGAGATCGAGTGGGATGACGGTCACACGAGCATCACGTCCAAAGATGCCGTGACCCCCCTGACCGCCGCCAACCGACCCAAGACCGACTGACGCACGCCCGCTCCCACAACCAGCGCGCGCTCAGGGGGGAGCGGTCGCTTGGGATTGGGTGTCACCCGCTGCGGCCCGTCGCTTCCCCACGGAGTATTGAACGCTGGCGACAAGGAGATAGGCGGTGATCACCGCGACCGCCACCGGAGCGATGGCCTCGGCCTCGAGGTAGAGCGCGATCGCAGCGATGACGACCAGGCTGATCGGCGCCCGCAGGTACGAGCCCGGCAGGGCAGCCAGCATGCAGCCCACTGCGAGGGCGAGCGGGATGTCAGGGATGGCGAGGTGCACGATGGTGCCCGCCGTACCACCCATGAAGATCATCGGGAACACGTTGCCGCCGAGGAACCCCACCTCCAGGCTCAGTGACATCGCGACCATCTTGGCGACCAGGACGAGGATCAGCAGGCCGACGCCAAGTGCTGCCGAGGTGTCGATCACGACTCCGAGCTGGGACTGACCGGCGCCGACCGTAAGCGGCAGGGCGAACGCAATCAACCCGACGAGCGCACCGCCTCCGATACCGAGGACGTACCGGTTCGGGACGAGCGCGCACACCTTTCGCACGGCGAGGACGATCCCGACGAAGACCAGCATCAGCAACGCGGCGAAGGCACCGAGACCCACCGCGATCAGGATGTCGCTGATCTCGAAGTCGTATGGCGGGGTGTCGTAGCTGCCGAGGAAGGTGCGGCCGGCAACCGCGTAGAAGACGATGAACGCGATCATCGAAGCGATCAACTGCGGGATGATCGATGCCACGTACCGGTTGCGAGGAAGGGGCTCGAGCTCGGACACCATGAAGGCCCCCAGGATCGGCGATGTGAAGGCGCCACCGAAGGCACCGGCGATACCGGTCAGGGTGTAGTCCTGATCTGCTCCGCCCTCGGCCCAACGCCGCGAGGCGATCCACGAGCCGAGCCCGCCTCCCATGATCACCAGGGCAAACGACGGTCCGAGGCTCGCCCCGGTGACGGCGGAGACCACAGCGAGGACCAACCAATGCGGGACAGACGTGTGATCGACGTCTGCGGCCTCGATGAACGCCACCCCGCCGGGGACCTCGTCAGCGACGTGCCACATCGACCTGAGGAAGACGACGATGAACCCACCGAACGCGGTCAACGGAACCCACCACCACTCACCAGACCACACGGCTCCGTCACTCTCGGGGAAGACCCGATCGATGACCCACCCGGTGCCAGTGATGTAGATCAGCCCGAGGACCCCACCTGCGATCCCGAGCAGGACCGCAATACGAAGCAGTCGTCGGTACCACGGCACATCGAATGGCAGCACCACCCCTCCCTTCTGCCGGCGTCCTGCCGATCCTCTGGCGCTCGAACTGCCCTGATCGCTCGTGACACGCGCGATCGCGGCGAGCCTACCTCAGTGTGCGGAGGGGACCGGATCACCGACGATCGGCGACCGGAGGACCTACCCGACCGTGCGATCGTCCGCTTCCCGGCCGACGACGAACCAGATGGCGTGGACCTCCTCGTCGCCCTTGTTGTACAGGCGGTGCGGTCGGGTCGAGTCGAAGGCGATCGAGTCCCCAGAGTTGAGGACGTATTCCTCGAAGCCGATCTGGATCCCCAGGGTCCCGCTCACGATGTAGCCGTACTCGCGACCGTGGTGGCGCATCAGCGATTGATCGGGTGTCGAGGTACCGCCCACCTCGTAGATGGCGTGGAGGAAGTCGATGTCATCCTCCGTCTCAGCATTCAGGTCTTCCCAGCGGACACCCGAGGCGAGCTCGATGGAGCGCCGCTCACCGGGGTGCACGAGCGGAGCGTCGGACTCCGTGCGGTCTCCGTTCGAGGACGCATCCGGTGCGAACTCCTCACCCCTGATGACCCTGTCGAGTGAGATACCAAGCTCGGTGACGATCGCATACAACGTGCCGACCGACGGTTTCGACATCCCGCTCTCGAGCTGGGAGATGAGGCTGGCCGACAATCCGAGGCGCCTGGCCAGCTCCCGCTGGCTGATGCCCGCCCTGACGCGTTCCTCCCTGAGCCGGTCCCCGATCCCGTCGAGCGCCTCGGGAACCGTCGTGGATCGCTGGACCTCGGTCACAGGAGCATCCAGCCGCCGTCGACGTAGAGGTTCGTGCCATTCATCGCCCTGTTCTCGAGCAGGAACACCGTCGCGTCGACGACCTCGGCCATTGTCGCCAACCGGCCCGTCGGCGTTCGCTTGATCACGGCATCGAGCGGCTTGTTCTCCCAGAACGGGCTGTCGCCGACGATTCCCGGGTGGATCGCATTGAACCGGATCGGGGCGAGCTCGATGGCGAGGGTGTTGATGATGCTGCTGATGCCCCCGTTGACGGTGGTCACCGTGGTCGACCCCGGGTACGGGCGGTCCTTCGCCCTCCCGCCGAAGAGGACGACCGACGAGTCGTCGGAGAGGCGGTCCAGCAGGGTGTGGATCGTGGCGGTGTAGCCGACGAGCTTCATCGTCGTGAGGTTGATCGCGCCCTCGATCGAGTATTCGCGCACGGGGTTGTTGTCCCTGGCGATCGCCGAAAGCACCAGGCGCGACACGGGCCCGACGTCCGAGAGGGCGCTTGCGATGGTCTCCGGCTTGGCGAGGTCGAAGCCGAGGCCGACGACCCCTTCACCGATCTCGGTCGCGATCGAGGCCGAACGTTCGGGCTCGCTGCCGGTGATGATCACCGAACTGCCACGCTCGTGGTAGTGCCGAGCGACCTCCCTGCCCAGTCCACCTGTTCCGCCGACTATGACGACAGATCCCTCGGTCATCGCGACCCGCTCCTTCGTTGCTCACAGCGAGGATAGACACACACAGGCGCCGTGTGCAGTGGCGTTGATCGAGAATCAAGCCCTGACGGCCGCGCGGCATCGGTCGGTACCCGCTCCAAGGTGCGCTCTGCACCATACGCCTCAGCCGATTCTGGGAAATCTTCCCCAACTGATGCGAGCGACCCTCGAACGAAGTGTGTAGTGTCACTGGACAATGAAGGCGACAAACCCGACAGTGGCGGTGATCGGTATCGGTCGGATGGGTGGCGCAATGGCGGCGACCCTCGCCCGAGCCGGATTCAGCACGATCCTGTGGAACCGCAACCGATCGAAGGCCGACGCCGTCGGCGCGGCGATCGGTGCACCGGTGGCTGCCACGGCAGCTGAAGCGGCATCTCGCGCCGACGTCGTCCTGACCAGCCTCGCCGACGATGCCGCCGTCCTGGACACCTACCTCGCCCCCGACGGAATCGTCGCGGGCGTCACACCGGGCACCGTCGTGCTCGAGACCAGCACCATCGACCCCGAAACCGTGCAGAGGGTCGGCGCCGCGATCGACGCGGCCGGTGGAGCCCACCTCGACTGCCCCGTTTCGGGAAGCGTCTCCACCGTGGAGGCTGGCGCGCTGACGATCATGGTCGGGGGCGCCACTGAGGTGCTCGAGCGGGCGAGGCCGGTCCTCGACGCCTTGGCATCCAACGTCATCCACGTCGGGGACCGCGGCGCGGGTGCCGCAACCAAGCTGGCCGTCAACGGGCTCGTCCACGGGCTCAACGTCGCGCTGTCCGAAGCGGTGGTCCTCGCCGAGCGGGCGGGCGTCGACCGAACGAAGGCATACGAAGTGTTCGCGACCGGTGCAGGCGGTGCACCGTTCGTGCAGTACAAGCGGGACGCCTACGAGCACCCCGACGAGGCAGTCGTGGCGTTCAGCCTCGACCTCGTCGCCAAGGACCTCGAACTCATCACGGGCCTCGGCGAACGGGTCGGGGCACCGATGCGCCAGGCGGCCGCCGGCCTCGACATCGTCAACAGCGCCATCGGCGCCGGCTTCGGGGACCGGGACCTCAGCGCGATCGCCGTGTACCTGCGGGAGGGAGCAACCTGATGTCCCACCACATCGTCAAGACCTCACCCAACCTCACCTACGACATCCCGGCCGAGTTCCGCGGCCGCAGCTCCGGCTATACGGGGGACTTCGTCGTGGATGAGGCGGCCGGCTCGGTGCAGATGGGGTTCCGTGTCGCAAGGCTGGAGCCCGGCGGACACGTCGAGGCCCACATCCACTCGTTCGAGGAATCGATATACGTCATCGACGGCACCCTCGCCCTCGACACGCCCGAAGGAAGCCATGAGCTCTCGACGGGCGACTACGCGCTTGTGCCCGTCGGCATGACCCATGCACTGCGGAACCATTCGGATGCACCCGTCGCCTTCGCCGAGATGAAAGCGCCGCTGCCCAGGGAGCGGTTCGCGTACGACACCCACTTCCCCGGCCCCCTGGCCTCCGCCAAGCCGGCTGCCATCGACGTCCGCGACCCTCGGAACCGGTACTTCGGGCACATCGACGCAGCATCGATGGATCCCACGCTCCAGACCCAGGACCGGCTGGCGCTGAGTGCCAGCATGCGGACCGCGCTCCTCGTCTACAGCGGCATCAGCGTGAAGATGATGGTCGACTCGGACCTCGGAGCCGACCTGTCGACGATGTTCATGGTCCAGTACGAGCAGGGCGGCTTCGCAGGCGCCCACGACCATCCCCTCGAGGAGGCGTACCTCATCCTCGAGGGCGAGGTCGAGGCTGTCTTCGACGGGTCTCACTACGAGCTCGCACCGGGGGACGTCGCGTGGGCGGGCGTCGGATGTGTCCACGAGTTCCGCAACATCGGTGCCGGCAAGGTCCGGTGGCTCGAGACCCAGGCTCCTCAGCCCCCTCCGAGGCACTCCTACCGATTTGCACGTGATTGGTCATATCTCGAGAACGCACTGGCCGACGAAATTCGACCGGGCACGCAGTAGAGCGCGAGGAGTACACGAATGGGCGAGTTTCCGGTGGCCACGAGTCCAGCCCCTGGGGTGATGGGCGTCGATTGGGAGAACAGGGTCGACTTCGAGAGGCTCCGGCAGTACCGGCTCGGGCGCGTGAAGATGATGCTCGAGCAGTTCGACCTCGGCGCCGTGCTGCTGTTCGAGACCTCGAACATCCGCTACGCAACAGCCACCCAGATCGGGTACTGGGCCTTCAACAAGGGCGAGCGGTGGGCACTCGTCACGCGGGAGGGCCGTCCCAAGGTCTGGGACTTCGGCTCGGCGGCGAAGGCACACCGCCTCCAGCTCCCCCACATGTACGACACGGAGAACTCGGTCGGTGGCAATACGGGGCTCCAGGGCGCGATCGGGCCCGAGACCGGGCTCCACGCTCGGGCGGTCCGCGAGATCAAAGGTGCACTGGAGGACGCAGGCGTCGCCCACGAGAAGCTCGGTGTCGACCTCGCCGAGACAGCCGTCTTCCTCTCACTGCAGTCAGCGGGGCTCGACGTCGTCGACGGCCAGCAGGCGATGATGCATGCCAGGGAGATCAAGAACCCCGACGAGATCATGCTGCTCACCCAAGCGTGCGCGATGGTCGACGGCGTGTACCAGGACATCTACGAGATGCTCAAGCCGGGGATCCGCGAGTCGGATGTCGTCGGCATGGCCCACAAACGGCTCTTCGAGATGGGATCCGAGTTCGTGGAGGCGATCAACTCGATCGCGGGCGAGCGGTGTAGCCCCCACCCACACGTCTTCAGCGACAGGCTGATCCGCCCGGGCGACCAGGCGTACTTCGACATCATCCACGCCTTCAACGGGTACCGCACGTGCTACTACCGCACCTTTGCGGTCGGACGGGCGACCCAATCCCAGCGCGATGCGTTCAAGCAGTCGAGGGAGTGGATGGACGCCGCGATCGACCTCGTCAAGCCGGGAGGCACGACGGACCAGATCGCCAAGGTGTGGCCACGGGCTGAGGAGTTCGGATTCGCCGACGAGATGGACGCGTTCGGGCTCCAGTTCGGGCACGGTGTCGGCGTCGGGCTGCACGAGCGCCCCATCATCAGCAGGCTGAACTCCCTCGAGACCCCTGTCGAGATCAAGGAAGGCATGGTCTTCGCCCTCGAGACGTATGCACCAGCCGACGACGGCCACTCCGCGGCACGGATCGAGGAGGAAGTCGTTGTGACCGCGGACGGGTGCAAGGTCATCACCCTGTTCCCATGCGAGGACCTCATGGTGGCGAATGCCTACTGATCCCCGATACGACTACGCGCTCCGAGAGCCGCGCCTCCCCGATCCGGTGGACCACACGCTCGCGGACGCCGACATCGACATCGCGGTGAGGCTCGGGATGTATCGGAAGTTGCAAGAGCTGCGCCAGTTCTCCAAGCGCGCCCACGACCTGTTCCTCCAGAACCTGGTGAAGGGCACGACCCACCTGTCCCTCGGGATGGAGGCGATCGCGACCGGCTTCGGTGCCGCGATGAAACCCGGTGACTACACCTTTGCCACGTATCGGGGGCACGCCCACTCGTTGGCCAGGGGCATGGACCTCGGTGCCGCCATGGCCGAGCTCCTCGGAAGGGACAACGGCATCCTCGGCGGTAAGGGCGGGTCGATGCATCTCACCGATGTATCGAAAGGGATGATGGGCTCGTACGCGATCATCGGGGCGCACTTGTGCATCGCGAACGGTGCGGCGTGGTCCGCTCAGATGCGAGGAACCGATCAGGTCGCCGTCGCCTTCTTCGGGGACGGGACGACCAACATCGGTGCGTTCCACGAAGCGCTCAACATGGCCAAGATCTGGGACCTCCCCGTCGTGTTCGTGTGCGAGAACAACCTCTACATGGAGTACACGCCGATCGACGTCATCACGGCGGTCGACCACCCCGCTGCGGGCAGGGCGTCCGCGTACGACCTCGAATCGATCCTGATCGACGGCAACGACCCCGACGCCGTGTACCTCACGGCGAAAGAGGCCATCGCCCGTGCACGCGCCGGCGAGGGTCCGTCCCTGATCGAAGCGGTCACCTACCGCACCGGTGGCCACTCACGGGCCGACCCTGCCAAGTACCGGCCCGCCGACGAGGTCCAGGCATGGGCGGGACGCGACCCCATCCCCGTGTACCACGAGCGGCTGCTGTCCATCGGGACACCGGAGGCTGAGCTCTCCACGATCGAGCGCGAGGTGGCCGACGCCATCGACGCGGCGACGGACTTCGCAAAGTCAGGAAGGGAACCGGGGGCCGAGGTGCTGCTCACCGACGTCTGGGCGGACGGGGGGTCGCAGTGGCGGAATTGAGCTACCGGGACGCCGTTGCCTACGGGATCGCTCAAGAGATGCGTCGCGACCCGCATCTCGTCATGCTCGGCGAGGACATCGCCGCGGCTGGCGGCGTGTTCAAGACGACCGTCGGTCTCCTCGACGAGTTCGGACCCGACCGCGTCCGCGACACCCCGATCTCGGAGCAGGCCATCATCGGAGCGGCCATGGGTGCGGCGATGACCGGGGTGCCCGTGATCGCCGAGATCATGTTTTCCGACTTCCTCGCCGTGTGCTGGGACATGATCGCCAACGAGATCGCCAAGAGCCGCTACATGACCAACGGCCAGGTGTCGTTCCCCCTCGTCATCAGGACGGCGAACGGCGGAGGCGCACGCTTCGGAGCCCAGCACTCCCAGAGCGTCGAGAACTGGGCGATGATGATCCCCGGCCTCAAGGTCGTCGCGCCCTCCACTCCCCTCGACGTCGTCGGCCTCATGGCTGCCGCCATTCGGGATCCCGACCCCGTCATCTTCTTCGAGCACAAGGCCCTGATGGCGACCAAAGCGGAGATTCCCGACGGCGAGGTCGTCGACGAGCTCGGGACGGCGAGGATCGTGCGTGAAGGGACCGATGTCACGATTGCCGCGCTCGCCCTGATGGTTCCCAGGGCCCTCGAGGCGGCCGAAAGGCTCGCCGAGGAGGGGATCTCGGCGGAAGTCATCGACCTCCGGTCGCTCGTCCCCCTCGACACGCACACCCTCCTCGAGTCGGCGACGAGGACCGGAAGGCTCTTCACCGTTGAGGAGAACCCCCGACTGTGCGGGTGGGGCGCCGAGATCGTCTCGATCGTCGGTGAGGAGGCGTTCTGGGACCTCGACGGTCCCTGCGTCCGGATCACCACACCGCACATCCCGCTCCCTTCAGCGGCTTCCCTCGAGGACCTCGCGCTGCCGTCGGTGGACCGCATCTACGAGACGGTCGCCAAGTCGGTCGATTCGAGGAGCGGGACATGAGCTCCAGCTACCTCGTGCGTGGCGGCGTCGTCCTCACCCTGGGCGCTCGCACGCAGAACCACGCAGAGGCAGACGTGCTGATCGAGGACGGGGTCATCACCGAGATCGGACAAGGGCTCCGAGCACGGACCGCCGAGACGATCGACGCGTCGCACGCGATCATCATGCCGGGATTCGTGGATGGACACCGGCGTTGCCGCATGTCCCTCTTCAAGAACGACGGCACCCTGTCAGCCGTTGACGACCCCTCCCCCGATGTCGTCTACGCCGGAACCCTTGTGTCGTTGCTCGCAGCAGCAGAGGCCGGCGTCACGACCGTCGTCGACTGGTACGACGGACCGGCCGGTGGTGACCACCTCGATGCGGCACTGCGCGCCCACGCGGAATCGGGAATGCGGACGGTGTTCGTGATGGCGCCGAACCACGACCCGGTCGAGACGTGGCGCGACACCGTGGCACGCCACGGGATGATGCCGAGCCCCACAACCTCTCTCGCCGCTGGCATCCGGTCGATCCACGGACGAGGTGCCGACGACTCGAAGGCACTGTGGGCAGCCGCGCGCGACGCCGGACTGCGCGTCCACGTAATTGCGGGGCCGAGCGAGCGGGACTCGTTCACAGGGCCCTCCCGTGACCTCCTTGGCGCGAACGTCACCGTTGCGCATTGCTGCGGTCTCTCCGACAGCGACCTCGACGCACTTGCCTCGTCAGGTGCAGGCGTCATCCTGACCCCGACGAGCGACATGACCGACGGGCCGGGCGCGCCTGCGGTGCAGGCCTTCCTCGATCGCGGCATTCGGCCGGGCCTCGGCGTCGACAACGACCTCCTCGGCCCCGGCGACATCCTCGCACAGATGCGAGCCGCCATCTCGGTCCAGCATGCGACCTACTTCGACCTCAAGCTCGCCGGCAAGGGCGGCCTGCCCAACCTCCTCACCACCCGCGACGTCATCAAGTACGGCACGATCGACGGAGCCCGCGCCATCGGACTTGGCGAGGTCACCGGATCGATCGAGGTCGGGAAGGCTGCCGACCTCATCGTCCTGCGCACGGACAAGCCGAACATCCATCCCGTCAACGACCCCATCGGAGCCGTCGTGTGGGGTGTTGACACCTCGAACCTCGATGTCGTCCTCGTCGGCGGACAGCCGCTCATGCGCGATGGCGTGCTCACCAGCGACACTGGACGCATCCGCACGCTCGTGAACGATGCCCGCGGTCGGGTCGGCGCCACTGCGGGATCGCCGCCTCCCGAGAAGACGGGATGGGGTGACACGTGACCACGACGCGCCAACCATCGGCGGCCCTGACCTCACTCGTCGTGAGCTCACGCTTCGTACCGGTGTACATCGCGCTCGCCCTGCTCGTCGTGGTCGCGTGGATCTGGGCGCCACAGACACTGTCGTCGGTACCGCTTCGTGCCATCGCACCGTACGGTGCCGTCCTCGGCGTCGCCGCGCTCGGGCAGATGCTCGTCATCATGACGGGCGGTATCGACCTCTCGGTGCCCGGAACGATGAGCCTCGCGGCCGTGATCATGGTCGGCGTGGGAGCCGGGGCCGACGAGAACCTCGGACGCGCGGTAGCGATCGCGCTCGCCGCCAGCGCCATCGTTGGGCTGTTCAACGGCATCCTCATCGGGGGTCTCAAGCTCAACCCGCTGATCGTCACCCTCGCCGTCGGGTCGATCGTCACCGCACTCGTGTTCAGGTACGCCAACACCTTCACCGTCCAGAATCCGGTACCTGGGGGACTGACCGCCTGGACCACCAACCGGATCTGGGGACTCAGCGCGGTGTTCTGGCTGGGACTCGCGGTCACCGTGATCGTCAGCCTCGTGCTGCGCTACACGACCGCGGGGCGCCGGTTCCAGGTTGTGGGTGCCAACCCGGTGGCTGCGAATGTGCTCGGCGTTCGTGTCACCACGAACCAGGTCATGGCGTACGTATTCGCGGCGCTGCTGTACGCGGCTGCGGCGATCGCTCTCGCAGGCCTCCTGCGACGCCCGGGGGCGTCCGTCGGGACGCAGTACCTCCTCGCCCCGATCGCCGCCGTTGTCATCGGCGGCGCCTCCCTGACCGGTGGGCTGGCAAGCGCGTTCTCCACCTTCACGGCGGGGCTGTTCCTCACCGGCCTCAACCAGATGATGCTCACGATGGGCCTCCCCACCTCACTCCAGTTCGTCGTGTTCGGCCTCGTCATCATCGCCGGCATGTTGGTCTCCGGAGATCGGATCACGAAGGGCGTGGAGCAGCTGCTCCGAGAACGAAGACGCCCGACCCGCTCGGAGGTGGAAGAAATACTGACCCCAATGAACGAATGAGGCGAGAAAGGAGACTCGCAACCACGGCGCACCGAACGGCGAGCGCCGGAGAACGACCCTGACCCTACTGGAGGACGAAATGAGACACTGGAAGATCATCGCGCTGCTCGCTGTGTTCGCACTCGTGGTCGCCGCATGTAGCAGCGACAGTGAGTCGACGACCACGACCGCGGGCGGCGAAGAAACGACCACGACCGCTGGCGGCGAAGAGACGACCACGACCGCTGGCGGCGAGGAAACGACCACGACTGCAGGCGGCGGGGAGGGCCCGTTGGCGCAGTTCGGGGAGAGCACCGACGCAGACCAAGCACTCGTCGACAAGGCCCTCGGCCCGGTCGATCCGTCGGACGAGGCGAGCTGGAACATCATCCTCGCCTCGATCGCACGAGTCGAGCAGGAAGTCGATCAGGCCACCATCGACAAGGCGCTGGAATGCCTCAACAACCAGCAGTGTGACACCGGCACTGGCGGAGCAGTGGTCATGGGCTACGCCGACGGCGGTGGAGACACCGTGAACGTCTGGCGTGCAGTGAGCCACATGGAGGCGATCCTCCAGGCACTGACCTATCCGGAGATCGGCACGATCATCTCGACCGAGGCGAACTTCGATCCCGATCCGAATGTCGCAGCGAACGACATCCGATTCCTCATCAGCAGCGGCGTCGACTTCATCGTCGGGTACCCGGATGCCGGAATCGCCATCGCCGATGCGGTCAAGGAGGCTGACGACGCAGGTATCCCCTACGTATCGTTCTCCGCAGGGTGGGTCGGTCTGCCAGACCAGGACGGTGCCCTCATCCCCGGTGAGGACTACCTGACGGTCGTGGGTGAAGACCTGTGCGCGCTCGGAGAGAGCTTCGCGGAGGTCATCAACACGAACGCCTCGGGCGAAGCGGCGGTACTCGGCGGGACGCCGGGCAATGCACTGTCGTTGGGATGGCAGCGATGCATCTTCCCGGCCTTCAGCGATTCGATCACCGCGGTGAACCCTCCGCCGAACGACGACACGACGGTCGGCGACACCTTCTGGTTCGATCCGGCGATCCCCGGTGTGTTCCAGGGACTCCTCACCACGAATCCAGAGATCCGTGGTTGGGCCTACGAGTACTCGGACGGCATGAACACGGGTCTCACGGTGTACGAGGATCTCGGCATCCCTGTCGAGAACCTCACGGTTGCGTTGCGTACCGACGAGCAGACCCTGTTCTGTGACTGGGTGGATCGCAATGAGCCGACGTACAACATCTGGTATTCAGCGGGAGGCAACTTCCAGTCTCGGGTCGGGGTGACCGCAGCGATGATCGCGTTGCAGGATCCCAGCGTGATTCCTGCGGAGATCGTCGTGCCCCACGTGATGCGGCAGGTGACGGCGGCCGACTGCAACCCGGATCGACCGAACCCGTTCGTGTCCGGGACGTCGCTCGTGCCCGACGCGGTGCTCGAGTTGATGTTCGCCGGCTGACCGATGAAGGCGTCCCCGAAGGAGGGTCGATGACCGACGAGCTCGTCCTCGAGCTGGAGGGTGTGTCCCGCCAGTTCGGCGCGGTCCGTGCGCTGACCGATGTCAGCTTCGACTGCCGCGCTGGCGAGGTTCACGCCCTCGTTGGCGAGAACGGCTCCGGAAAGTCGACCCTCCTCGGGATCGCCAGTGGATTCGTGGATCCGGATCTCGGCACGATCCGGATCGGTGGCCAGCGCCTGCGCCGGGACTCCCCGGCGCAGGCGCGCAAGCTCGGGCTCGCCATGGCGTACCAGGACACCTCCCTGGTCCTCCCCGAGCCCGTGAAGAACAACCTGTATCTCGCGGCACCTGCGAGCAAGCGGCCGCCGTACTGGCAGCGCAAGAAGTGGGCACGAAAGCTGCTCGCCGATTTCGAGCTCGATCTCGAGCTGTTCCCTGACGCCCCGGCAGGGTTCCTCACCCTCGCCGACCGACAGCTGTTCGAGGTCGCAAAGGCGTTGGTCACGGACCCGAAGGTGTTGCTGCTCGATGAACCGACCACCGCGCTCGGACCGGATGAGGTCGAGGCGCTGCACCGAACGATCTCAGCGTGCCGTGACCGCGGGATAGGAGTGGTGTACGTGAGCCACCGCCTCCCGGAGGTGCTCGAGATCGCCGACAGGATCACCGTCCTGCGTGACGGTCGGTACCAGGGCACGTTCGACGCCCACGCAACCACCGAGGAGGGGCTCGTCGAGCTGATCGTCGGAAGGCCGTTCGAATCCGCCTTCCCGCACCCGGCGCCCGCCACCTACGAGCCTCGCGATGTCCTGGTCGTCGACGGGCTCCAGGGGGAGGCGTTCGGCCCGGTCAGCTTCACACTCCACAGCGGCGAGGTGGTCGGAATCGCAGGAGCCGAGGGCAACGGTCAGGACCTGATGTTCGACACCCTGGCAGGACGCACCCCACCAAGGGCCGGGCGCGTCGTGTGCGATGGCAAGGAGTTGAGCCTCGTGTCCACGCACGAGGCGGTCGGGGCGGGTATCCAGCTGCTCCCTGGCGACCGCAAGCACCAGGCCCTCATGGGGGTCCTCGGCGTTCGGGTGAACGCGACCATCCAGTCGCTCCGCAGGTTCAGCGTCGCCGGCATCCTCCGACGCGGCGCCGAGCGAAAGAGCGTAGAGGAGCTGGTCGACGAGCTCGCGATCCGAACGCCATCGCTCGAACAGCCGGTCGAATTCCTCTCCGGTGGGAATGCACAGAAGGTTTCGGTATCACGGACGTATCTGCGGGAGCCTTCCGTGATCCTCGCATTCGAACCCACCCAGGGTGTTGACGTCGGGTCCCGGTTCGACATCTACCAGGCCCTCCGAAGCCGCACGAACACGGGTGCAGCGATGCTCGTGAAGTCCAGCGACCCGATCGAGCTGTCGGGGTTGTGCGACCGTGTGCTCGTGATGTCCCGTGGGCAGATCGTCGAGGAGATTCCTGGCGATGAGCTTTCCGAGCACCGCATCGTCGAGGCGATCGTCCGCGGGCCTGGCATGTCGAAGGCCGCCAGATCCCCACTGGGTGTTGCAATGCCGAAGGCATCGTCGCCGTCGGGCAACGGCAGCGGACCACACGAGGGCGCACCATGACCTCGCGCGTCGATTCTGCTCGCCGGGCGGTCCGCAAGGTCGTGCGCGATGCCCGCGACAAGAACAAGTGGCGCAAGATCGTCAAGTTCCGCCTCTGGATGCCCGTGGTGCTCCAGGTCCTGCTGATCGGCATCCTCTTCTGGTACGGGACCACACAATCGCAGGGATTCGCGACGAGCGAGAACATCACACGGATCCTGCTGCTCGCCGTGCCTCTGATCATCGTCACGGCGGGCCAGATCAACGCGCTCCTCGTCGGCTACCTCGACCTGTCCGTGGGAGCGATGATCAGTCTCGGTGTCGTCCTGGCTTCGTTCCTCATGGGATCGGACGCCTCAGGGTTCGAGATCGCAATCGCCGCCGGGGCGATCATGCTCAGCGGAGCCGCGCTCGGTGCCGTCAACGCGGGTCTGATTCGGGGGGTGAAGATCCCCTCGATCATCGCGACCTTGGCGACCCTCAGCATCGTCAACGGCATCGCACTCACCATGCGCCCGACAGCCCAGGGTGTCATCAACGGTGAGTTCGTCAGCTTCCTCAAGACAAGCGTCGGACCGATCCCGGTGTCGTTCATCGTCGCCCTGGTTGCAGTCGGCCTCGCCGATCTGTGGCTCCACGCGTCCGGCAGCGGACTCGAACTCCGAGCGACCGGATTCGACGAGCGCTCGGCAAAGCGGGGCGGCGTTCCCACGACCTGGGTTCGGGTGCGGGCCCTGCTGCTTTCAGGAGTCCTCGCGGCACTCGCATCCTTCTTCGTCATCGCTGCACAGTCCCCGGTGGGAAATGCCCAGATCGGGGGCCCGTACACCCTTCGGTCGATCACCGCAGCGGTCCTCGGAGGTGCCGCCATCGCCGGAGGACGCGCCACGTTCGTCGGTGGGACCGTCGCGTCGGTCCTGCTCGCACTCATCCTCACGATCCTGCCGTACATCGGCTGGTCGAATGAGGACGCCGGCCTGATCATCGGACTGCTCGTCCTCATCGGGATCATCATCTTCCAACTCGGAGACCTCAAGGAGCTGGTCAAGCGCAACTACAAGCGAGCGCGCCGACTGATCCAGGGAAGCCGCCCCCCAAACGTGGCGGACCTCCCCGTGCTCTACCCAACGGGCTCGGACTTCAGCGTCGTACCGACCGACCGGAAGCTCATCCGTGGGGGCACGATCCTGTCACAGGATCCGAACGTCGGCGACCTCGCCGTGGGGGATGTCCTCATCGACGGCGACACAATCCTCGAGATCGGACCGACGATCACGGCGGACAACGCCGAGGTGATCGACGCCGCGGGGATGATCGTCATGCCCGGATTCGTCGACACGCACCGCCACATCTGGGAGGGCCTGTTGCGAAACATCGGGACGGACGTCCCCTTGGAGGGCCGCACCAGCTACATCTCGTTCGTCCTCCACAAGCTAGCGCCCGCATTCCGCCCGGAGGACGCCTACGTCGGGAACCTGATCTCATGCCTCGGCGCGATCGACGCCGGTGTCACGACTCTCCTCGACTGGTCCCACATCCAGGGATCTCCCGCCCACACGGACGCCGTGATCGAGGCCCTCGAGGACTCGGGGATCCGGGCCGTGTTCGCCTACGGGTTCCCGTGGTGGGGCAAGTGGGAGGAACGACAGCCGAGCTGGTTCGTCCGGGCGGCGACCGAGCACTTCGCAACGAAGGACCAGATGCTGACGCTTGCGCTGGCAGCACCAGGACCCGAGTTCACCGACTTCGAAATCACGAGGGATCACTGGAAACTCGCACGCGAGACGGACGCCCGGATCACCACCCATGTCGGGGTCGGGTCCTACGGCCAGGACGGCAAGGTCCAGGAGTTCGGGGAGGCAGGACTCCTCGGGCCTGACAGCACCTACATCCACTGCACCACGCTCAACGACACAGAGATCCAGATGATCGTCGACTCGGGGGGCACGGTCTCGTTGGCCTCACCGGTGGAGATGATGATGGGTCACGGCATGCCCCCGATCCAGAAGTTCCTCGACAGGGGCCTTCGTCCGAGCCTCAGCGTCGACGTCGAGACGAACGTGCCAAGCGACATGTTCAACCAGATGCGGTCCGTGCTCGCCCTCCAGCGTGGCATGGCAGTTGCAGAGGGGAAGGATCCCATCGGGCCATCGGACGTGCTTGAGTACGCAACCGTGGAAGGGGCGAGGGCGAACGGACTCGACCACAAGACGGGTTCCCTCACACCCGGCAAGCAGGCCGACGTCATCATGCTAAGAACGGATCGGATGAATGTGACGCCGCTCAACGATCCGGCAACTGCGGTCGTCGTCGGCATGGACACCGGCAATGTGGACACGGTCCTCATCGCGGGTCGAGTCATGAAGCGCGGTGGACGACTCCTCCATGTCGACTGGCGAGCGACGATGAAGGCCGCCGAGGAGGCGAGGGAATACGTCATCGAGAAGTCGGGCTTCAAGCTCCCCAAGATCTGAACCCTGCGACATCCTCCTCGACGTCGACCCTTGGAAAAGCGCCGTTGGGGGTTTGAACGGATCGCTCCAGAACCCACTCGTCGACCGAGGTGATCCCGCGTAGGATCCGGGGAACACGAGCGACAGGGGTGATCCATGCGAGTCGGACGATCCATGATCGATGTCGTCGGCGGCACCCCGGTGGTGCAGCTCCGCGAAGTGGTGCCCAGCGATGCGGCGGACGTGTTCGTCAAACTCGAGTGGTTCAACCCGACAGGGTCGTACAAGGACCGCATGGCACTCGCCATGGTCGAGGAGGCAGAGAAGCGGGGTGACCTCCGCCCCGGCATGACCGTCGTGGAGTACACCGGTGGCAGCACCGGTTCGTCCCTCGCCTACGTGTGCGCAGCGAAGGGGTATCGGTTCAAGGTCGTGTCATCGGATGCGTTCGCTTCCGAGAAGCTCAACACGATGCTGGCGTTCGGCGCGGATCTGACGATCGTCCCGAGCGACGGTGGGAGGGTCACACCCGACCTGACACCACGCATGATCGCAAAGGCCGCCGAGTACGCCGCCGAGCCCGACACCTACTGGACGAACCAGCTGTCCAACGCAGACTCGATCGTCGGCTACCGCAAGATCGGGGAGGAGCTCCTCGCCCAGATGGACCGCCCCATCGACGTGTTCTGTGCGGCAGTGGGAACCGCCGGGCTCACGATGGGAGTCTCCTCTGCGCTCTCCGACGGCGGTTCGTCGGCCCGCATCGTGATCTTCGAGCCCGCATCGACGCCGTTCATCACACAAGGGCGTGCGGGAACCCATCGCGTCGAGGGCATCGGCATCGGATTCATGCCGCCACTGCTCGACACCGACCGGTTCGACGAGGCCCGGGCCATCGACGAGGCCGACGCACGGGAGATGGCGCGACGGCTCGCCGCAGAGGAGGGCTTGCTGGCTGGCACATCGAGCGGCCTCAACGTGTACGGCGCGATCGAGATCGCCAAGGAGCTCGGACCGGGACACACCGTCGTGACCGTGGCGTGCGACACGGGGCTCAAGTACCTCGCAGGCGACCTCTTCGCACCGTAACCGGGCGCAGGCATCACCCTCCCGAACGGTCGCGAGGCGCCCTGCGCGTCGCTGGCTCGATCAGCTGCGCGAGCGCCGCATTTGGATCTCCTTGTCGACCGCCACGAACAGCGGACCGACCAGGGAAAGGGCGATCACGACCACCCACTGTGCCCCTGTGAGCGACACGGTCGTCAGGAGGCGCTGGAACACGCCGATCTCGATGGCCGCCACCGTGAGGAACCAGCCGAGCATCACCCATCCCATGTAGGGGAAGAGCGGGGACGCCCAGAACGGCTGGCGTTCACGACGCAACATCAGACCGTTGTTCACACCTGCGAGGGCGACCACACCGAAGGCCATCGTCATCGACACGGATCCCACCGTGGTGCTCGGCTCATCGGGGCCGTATGAGAGCAGGAGAAGGGCAGGTCCGGCGATCAGGAACCCGCCGATCACCCAACGGAAGGTTTGCGCCCTGGTGGCGATCTTCGTGCCGGGTCTGCGCGGAGGTCGCTCCATGACACTGGAGTCGGGTACGTCGACGATGAACCCGACCACGACCGTGGCGATGACGAAGAACTTCGCGAACAACAGCTGCATCGGGAAGAGAGCGACCCCCTCGTTGATGTTGATGATCGTGGCCAGCAGCATCAGCTGGAGTACCGAGGACAGCACTGTCAGCTGGAGCTTCACGTACGACGAGATTCGGCGGTAGATGTCCCGTCCGAGTTCGACCGCATGCACGAGCGTGGCGAAGTTGTCGTCGGTGAGGATCAGCTTCCCCGCCTGCTTCGTGACCTCCGATCCTGAACCCATCGCAACCCCGATGTCGGCCTGCTTGAGGGCAGCGGCATCATTGACGGCGTCTCCTGTCATCGCGACGACCTCGCCGGACTCCTGCATCAGCCGTGCGAGGCGCACCTTGTCCTCTGGTGCGACCCTCCCGAAGACGTGCAATTCGGGAAGCCGCTCGATGACCGTGGCGTCGTCGAGGGCGGCGAGCTCGTTTCCGGTGATCACCCCCACGCCGAGGCCGAGCTGGTCGGCGATGGCCCTGGCCGTGATCGTGTGGTCGCCCGTGATCATCCGCACATCGATACCAGCGGCGTGGGCCTGCTGGACCGCATCCCTCGCCTCGAGGCGCAACGGGTCGATGATGCCGACCAGCGCCACCATGCTGATGTCGGAAACGGCGCCCATGGGGTCGTTCGTCGCTGTGGCGAACTCATCATCGGACAAGCCCTTGGCGGTGAAGGCGAGGACTCGTAGTCCCTTCTCCGAGAGCTCCCGGTTCGCGGCGAGGAACTTGTCGCGCACGTCGTCCATCGGAACGAACTCGCCCCCCCACCTCGCCCAACCGCACCGGTCGATCACGACATCGGGCGCACCCTTGACGGTCATGAAGTGCGGGGAGTCCGCGATGCCTCCGGTCGCCCCGGGAGGACGGTCGTGGAACGTGGCCATGAACTTGTACTCGGAGTCGAATGGCACCTCCGCACGCCGCGGCAGGCTGCGGCGGGTCTCCTCGGCATCGACGCCGATCTTGGCTGCGAGGACCACGAGGGCTGCCTCCGTCGGGTCGCCGATGATCGATCCGTCGTCCGCAACGGTGGCGTCACTGCACAGCGTCAGACCCAGTGCCAGCCTCGTGAAGTCGGGCTTCACGTTCCCTGCCGACCCGAGGATCGCACCGGTCTTCGTGTAGCCGCTGCCCTCGATCTTGTACCACTCGCCGTCAGCGAGCATCGAGGTGGCCGTCATGGCGTTCATCGTGAGGGTGCCGGTCTTGTCCGAGTTGATGACGGTCGTGCCCCCGAGCGTCTCGACGTCCGTGAGGGACTTGACCACGGCCTTGTGCTCTGCGAGGCGCTGGGCGCCCGATGACAACATCAGTTGGACGAACGTCGGCAGACCGGTCGGGATGGCCGAGATCGCCGTCGAGATTGCGAGCAGGAGGAGGGTCTCGGTGTCCTGGCCACGGGAGATCCCCACGATCGCGATGACCGCGACCGCTCCCCACGCCAGGAACCCGAAGATCTTCGTGAGCCCATCGAGCTCGAGCTGAAGCGGTGACTTGACCCGCTTGGTCGCCGTGACCATGTCGGCGATGTGACCCATCTGCGTCGACGCACCAGTCGCGACGACCACGACCGTCGCCGATCCCCGTGTGACCTGGGTGTTCTGGAACACGAGGTTCGTGCGGTCCCCAAGGGCGGTTTCGGCGTCCGGCAGTGTCGTGGCGTCCTTGGCAATCGGAGCGCTCTCCCCTGTCAGCGATGCCTCCTGCACCTCGAGGGTTGCCGAGGTCACGATGCGGGCATCGGCAGGCACGATGTCGCCTGCTTCGAGGAGGAGGATGTCGCCGGGGACGAGGCCACTGGCGTCGATCTCCTCAACCCGATCGGACCTTCGGACCCGCGCGGTCGCGACCTGGAGCTGGGCGAGTGCGTCGACACTCGCCATCGCCTTCTTCTCCTGATTCGTGCCCATGATCACGTTGAACAGCACCAGCGCCATCACGATGGCACCGGTCGAGATCTGTCCGATGGCGAAGCTCGCGACGCTGACGATCAGCAGCATGATGTTCATCGGGTTCGAGATCTGGCCCCTGGCCATCTCCCACGTCGTGGGAGGTGGCTCGGCGACGATCACGTTCCGCCCATACTCGGTGAGTCGCCGCTCGACCTCCGACGGGCTCAGACCGTGATCGACGTCAGTGCCGAGCGAACCAATGGCATCGCCGGCAGAGAGGGCAAACCAAGGGCAAGAAGGAGTGGTTCGGTCGGTCGTTGTCATCGTGGGCGCCCCGGTCTCTCAGGCACGATCCGTGCGGTGGATGTCGGCGTTGATTCTCGCAGATCGCGTGCGCTGTCGGCCTGTCTGACCGAGAACACACCCGCCTATTGCGTTCAATCATCGAGTGGCTTGTTTCGAATGTGGCGGCGACGGGTATAGGTGCCGGACAGCTCATCTGGAGAAAGCTTCAAGGGAGACCACGATGATCGAAGGAGGCGCGCCAGGCGCGGTAGCAATGGACGAGGTAGACCCTCTCGAAGTCGCTCACGCGACACCGACGGCCGTTACAGCTGGGGCCGCCGACGCCCGGGCAGCCAGCGGAATCGATGGCATGGCCACCGTCGACTCAGCCAGCATCGCTGTACGAGCTTCTGCGGCCGTCACTGGTGCCGCCGGTTTCGTCGTCGGCATGTTTCTCGGACCCGCAAACGCCAACACAAGGGTTCGGTAGTCGGTGACCCAGAGGCGACGTCAGTTGACGATCCGGCCCCTTGGGGGCGCCTGGGGATGCCTCGCAATGATCGCCATATCCGTGATCGCCTCCGTCGTTCTGACCGTGCTGCTCAATGTGCTGCTATGACCCGGCAGCACCGAGATCATCTCGTGGCGAGTCCAAGTCGGGGAGCCCATCGATGTCACCGCGGACCGAAGCGATGAACTCGCCGTCCTCCACGATGACGCGGTAGGCGTACTCGGCTTCGCGCTCGGTGCACCCGAGCACCTCCTGGAGGAACTCCACCTGACCTGAGCGACCCGAAGGGATGTCGCTGAGCCTCACGAGCCGATACTCCTCTCCGTCGACCTCCCAGGTCATCTCCGTGGTTGCGATGTCATTCGTGTGCCAACCGTTCATGTTCATCTCCCACATTCCGGTTCCTCATTCTTCGCCGCCATCATCCTTCGCCACTATCGATCATCGCCACCATCGTGCATCCCAGGTGTGACAGATTTGCGTCCCCTGCGTTGTGTCGACGTGCACGTCGGACCGGGGCGCCGGTGGAGCGAGGTTCAGAGCGGGCATCTGCGACAATCCTGCTGAATGGCCATGATGTATCCCGCCCGCTTGCCGGACTCGGCTGCCCCGTCCGAGGGGGCGGTGTTCCATGCGCTTGGGAAGCTTCCGGATCCGTGGCGCGTGTTCCACTCCGTCGCGTGGCAATCGGTACGCAACGGGAAACAGGGTGACGGAGAGGCCGACTTCGTGCTCGTCCATCCCAAGCACGGCCTGATCGTCCTCGAGGTGAAGGGCGGATCGATCGAGATCGTCGGCGGTGAATGGCGGACCTCTGGGAAGACGGGATCGCACCGCATCGACCCCATCGAACAGGCAGTGTCGTCCAAGCACGCCCTCGTCGCCTACCTGCGCGAGAGCATCGATGGCCTCCCGTGGATCGAGTCCGGGCATGCCGTGTGGTTCCCCGACGTCAGGGTCAGTGGCGACCTCACCGCCGCTGCGCCCGACGAGCTGCTCCTGGATCGATCCGACCTCTCACGCCCCGTGGCAGCGATCAACGACGTCGTGAATCGCTGGGGCATCCACAAGGCCATCCCGGAGGACGCCCTCGAGGCGATCACTGACCGCCTCGCCCCCACGATCACCGTTCGGCACACGCTCGCCGACGACATCGCAGACATCCACGCGAGGCAGGTCGAGCTCACCGATACCCAGCGGCGGGCGCTCGACGGCTTGAAGCGTGCACGAAGGGTGCTCGTGTACGGAGGCGCCGGTACCGGCAAGACCGTCCTCGCTGCCGAGCGGGCCCGTCGTCTCGCCGCTGACGGGTTCCGGGTCGTCCTCACCTGCTTCAATCGGCCCCTCGGGGACGCCCTGCGGAGGGAGTTCGAAGGCATCGATCTCGTCACGGCAGGGTCTTTCCACCGGCTCGCCCACGAGTGGATCACCTCCGCGGGGATGGAGTTCCCCGATGAACCCGACGCCACCTGGTGGGACGATCCCGCCGGCGAGGCTGTCCTCGAGTCGTTCGAAGCGAACGGCTTCGAGGCGGACGCGATCATCGTCGACGAGGGACAGGACTTTGACGACTCTTGGTTCATGGCCCTCGAGGGCGCGATCGCCGATCACGACAACGCGCTGTTCCTAGTGTTCGCGGACCCACACCAGGCGATCTACCGAGAGGGCTGGGAGGCGCCGCCCGACATGGTCGAGTACGAGCTCGACCTCAACTGCCGCAACACCAACCAGATCGCCACGATCGTCGCCCGCGTCTACGGGGACGAGCCCGCATCGGGCGGCACGGACGGCCCGGAGCCGAGGTTCCTGCCCGTCGAGTCGACAGAGGGCATCGACAAGGCACTGCGCGGCGAGCTGCACAGGCTCATCAACGACGGCAACGTCGGCACCAGCGACGTCGTCGTACTCACCCAGAGCCGTGCAACGAGGGACCGCCTGATCGGCACGACCCTTGCCGGTGTCACGCTCGAGGCGATGGAGGACCACTCCAAAGGTGTCGCCGTCGAGACGATCCACCGCCACAAGGGCCTCGAGGCTGCGGCTGCGATCGTCATCCTCGACCGCCTTGAAACAGATCGCGATCGCTCCCTGGCCTACATCGGCCTGTCGCGGCCCAGGGCCCACCTCGCCGTGATCGGTCCAGCACCCATCGGCGCCGAACTCGGCATGACCAGCTGAGCCGCACGCCCTACAGCCGAGGCGCGCCTCCGGGCGGGGGCGAGCAACGGTGCCTCGAAGGTCAGGCGTCGAGGGATCCTGCGAGACGATCGAGCAACGGTACCTGAGCGGGATTGATTGCCGTGCACGCCGCCGCAAGGGGGAGCCATTCAGCCCTGTCCACCTCGGGGAACTCAGCAATGCGCCCGGAGCCCGGCGGCCACTCCATTGGGAACGTGTTGGAGATGATCGATTGCGGATCGATGTCACCTTCGACAGCGAACGCGATGACACGCTTGCCCGCCTTCTGGACCACCTCACCGAGGTCGATGACCACACCGGCTGGCGGAGCGTGCCCGATCTCCTCACGAAACTCCCTCGAAGCCGCCTCGAGTGCCGTCTCGGATGCGGGGTCGAACTCGCCCTTGGGTATCGACCACGCCCCATCTGACCTGTTCCTCCAGAAAGGTCCCCCTGGGTGCACCAGAAGCACCTCGACCGCCCCCTCCCGGATCCGGTACAGCATCAACCCTGCGCTCACACCCACCATGAAGCCATTCTCGTCGCCTGCCGCTCTCATCGGTCAGGAGTATGTTTGGGGTGAGGCTTCGAGCGCGAGGGGGTTGACAGTGTCTCCCGCACGAGAGCGCTGGTATCGAACGTTGTTCTGGGTCGCGGCGATGTACGACATCGCCCTCGGGATCACGTTCCTGTTCTTCTACCGGCCGGTGTTCGAGTGGCTCGGCATCGAGGACACCCTGCCGGAGCACACGAGCTACATATCGCTCGTCGCGGCGTTCCTGTTCGTCATCGGCGTCGCATACGTGCTGATCGCTGTCGGCGACCTGGTTCGCAACCGCGACCTCATCGCCGTCGGGATCCTGTACAAGGTCGCCTACTTCTCGGTCGCACTCTGGTATCTGATCGGAGGCGTGTACCCGCACATCATCTTCTTCGTGGTGTTCGGTGTCGCCGATGCGCTCTTTGCGATCGCCATGGTCGAGTGCCGTGTCCACATCGCTCGGTACGAACGGATCTGGATGGATGGGCCGCTCGACGCTGCCGGTGCGTGAACGTCCACTGACCCCTGCTCGCCCAGGGGCGCCCTAAAGGGAGACGAGGACGAGGACGACGCCGCTGACCACGAGGACGACGTGGACCGAGAGCAGCATCAGGCGAGGCACCCCGTACGGGTCGTCGAGGACGTAGGGAACGGGGAACCACCGATACCAGAGCCACATGCCGAGGGAGCCACCGAGGGTGATCCCGAGCGCGATGAGCGTCCAGCCGAGCAACTCGGTGCCGTCGGTCGAGAGGATCATGCCGACGAGCCCGACGGTGACGAGCGTGGCCGGCAGGATGAGGGTGTATCGCAAGAGTGGCCGCGACAGGCTCGCTGCGAGGACGACCGGCATGATCACCCAGCCGAGCATGAGCAGCACGACCACGGCCCGTGGCGCACCACTGCGGATGGCCAACCACGAGATCAGCCCGAGTGCCACCGCGCTCACCACGACCAAGCGCCGAACCCTCCGTTCGAACAGGGGATCGGTAGTGAGCTCGACGCCCTGTCGGTGGTCGGCGAACCTCACGCCGTCATGACCTCCCGGGACCGTCGGTCGGCACCACTGCGGACCTGCGCCTTGAAGCCTGCGCGGCGGCTGGTGAGATCCCCCTCCGAGTAGATGTACCGGCCGAGCTCCACGAGCCCCGACTCGAGCTCTGCGACGGTCATGCCCATCGGCTCGAAGTTGACGTCGAACAGCGTGCACTTCTCCCACGCACCGGGCTCGATGATTCGGCCCTCGTCCATGAGCCTGCGGTACAGCGGAGTCCCCGGGAACGCCGTGAGCACGGTGATCTGGACGTCGAACGGGTTCGTCTCGTCCACGAACTCCTTGATCGAGTCGAATGCCTCGGGACCGTCGCCGTCGAGTCCAAGGACGAAGCAGGCGTTCACGGCGATCCCCGATTCCTGGACGGTTTCGATCACGCTCCGGTACTCGTCGAGTCGTCCCAGTTTCCAGTTCCGCCGCGTCTCGAGGCCGTTGAGCGCTGCGGGGTTGAGGCTCTCGAACCCGATCAGGATCTCGCGGCATCCCGCCTCGCGCATCATGTCGAGGAGCACGGGGTCATCAGCGACGGAGGCGTCGGTCTCTGTGAACCACGACACGCCCTCGTGCCCGATCGCCTCGACGAGGGCGTGCGATCGGCGCTTGGCAACGAACGTGTTGTCGTCGGAGAGCTCGACGAACGGATTCGCCCAGATCTCCTTCATCGCCCTGATCTCCTCCCCGACCTTGTCGGATGGTTTCAGCTTGTACCTCGGGGACAGGAGCACCGACGATGCGCAGAACTCGCACCGCCACGGGCATCCTCGCTGGGTCTGGACCGTCAGTCGGTTGTACCGCTCGGGATCGAGGAGGTCGTAGCGCGGAATCGGCGCGTTGGCGAGGTCGTACGAGCCGTCCGATCGGTAGATCCCCGCCAGGTTCCCTGCGAGGGCGTCGTCGAGGATCATCTCCCACACCGGCTCTCCCTCACCGACCACGACCGCATCGCAGTACGCCAGCGCCTCATCCGGCAAGGCGGTGACGTGAAGACCGCCGATCACCGTCGTCACTCCTTCGGCGCGGAACCGCTCGGACAGGGCATAGGCATCCTTGACCTGGGCCGAGTAGCTCGACAGCGCAGCGACGTCACAACCGGGAAGCGGGTCGAGGTCGGCGATGTCGTCGACCTCGTAGTAGTCGACATCGAACCGGTCGTCCGTGAGGGCCGCGAGCGTGAGGAGGCCGAGGCTCGGGAGCGAGGCGATGGTCCTCCCCCTCTCGACGAACCCCGGAAGGCTCAGACCGAGGGCGGTGAGCTCGGGGTTGTAGGCCCGAACCCCTGACATCGCAATGAGGGCGATGCGCATGGCGCTTCTTTCGTTCCTCCTTCCAATGTACTCCCACTTGGTCCGCCTGCGGGCACCGGTGTAAACGGGATGGACCGACGTATCGACGGCACGGTCACGGCGCCGCGAACACCGACGCCTGGAGCTCGCACGTCACGACCGACCGATCCGGAACGGGCTCAGATCGAAGCGGCTTCCTCCGTCCGTTGCGAGGTCTACGAGGATCTCGCCGATCGTTGGAGCGAACTTGAAACCGTGTCCCGAGCACGGGCTCGCCACGAGGACCCGATCGTCTGCCGGATGCCGGTCGAGGATGAAGTCCTCGTCTGGCGTGTTGGTGTACATGCACACAGCGGATTCGATCACAGGACCTCTGGCTGAGGGAACGGTCGAGCTGAGGATCTCGAGCAGCTCGTCGACCTCGGAGGATCCGACGTTCCGGTCGATTGTGTCCGGATCCACTGCCGCTCCCTCATGATGGATGGCGACCTTGACGCCGCGACCCTGGTCGGGGAACCCATAGAAGCTCCTCCCCGGCTCCCACTCCCACAGAAAGACGGGGAACCGGGACGGTTGGAACAGCTCACGGCCACCGGAGGGCTCCAGCCAGAACAGGACCTGCCGGTTCACCGTGAGGGGCAGATCGACTCCGGTGAGGTCGCTAGCCATCCACGCCCCTGCGCTGAGGATGAGCCGATCAGCCCGGTACTGGCCGGCCGCCGTGCGCACCTCCACGCTCGATCCGGACCCCCAACCCTCGACGGGCGTGTCATACAGGAGCACCGCCCCTCCCTGCTCGGCCAGCCGGATCGCAGCTTCGATTCCGGCCTCCGGCGTGAGTGATCCGGCGCGGGGTTCGTAGAGGCCCACGATGTCGTCGCCGACCTCGAACGCGGGAAACCGATGCCGGATCTGTGCACTTGTCAGCACCTCTGCGTCGAGTCCGAACGCATCCATGCTGGCGATGGCCCCCGTGGCGACCAAGCCATCGGGCGGTCCGAGCATCAGCCCACCCGTCCGCAGGTAGATCGTGGTGCCCGACTCCCGCTCGAGTTCCTCCCAGAGGGTGTACGCCTCCTGGACGAGGGGCACGTAGTAGCGCTGTTCGAAGTATGCCTCCCTGATGATGCGACTGTGCCCGGTGGACGACCCGTGGGTGTGCGGAGGTCGGAACCGGTCGAACCCGATCACCCGCAACCCTCGACGAGTCGCCTGCCACGCCGCCATGCTGCCCATCGCGCCGAGCCCGACGATCGCCAGGTCGTACGGCTTCATGGTCCTCCTGCGACAACTCGACGCTTCGGCTTGCGCGACGGCATTATTGCGCAGCCCACTGCGCCGCGTCGGACGCAAACGGCGTCGCCGGGTACATTGGAGTGGTGAGCATTGTCAAGGTGCCGTACTTCATGGGCGATCCCATGCATGGCTTCGAGGTTCCACAGCCTCATCAGACCCTGACGCCGGCGCTTCCCGACGGAACACCCCAGGAGCGCATGGCGGTCCTTTACGATCACCTCGCAAGCACGGTGCAGGTGATCGAGCATCCCATCGTCTACGCCGGGGACTGCGTGAGCATCATCGGGGTGCTCGCCGGACTCGAACGTCGAGGCATCCTCCCTACGATCTTCTTCTTCGACGCCCATGGGGATTTCAACACCTGGGACACCTCACCGTCGGGGTTCATCGGAGGCATGCCCCTCGCAATGGCGACCGGTCGAGGCGAGCAGACGATCGTTCGGGGTACAGGCCTGACCCCCCTGCCGGATGACCGGGTCGTGCTCGTCGACGGTCGGAGCCTCGATCTCGGCGAGGATGAGGCGATCGCGGCGTCTGGAGTCACCGTCGTCTCCGTCGACTCCGTCGCCCACAGCATCCCACCGGAGGGTCCTATCTACGTCCATGTCGACGCAGACGTCGTCGACCCCCAGCACATGCCGGCAATGAACTACCCCGCCCCGGACGGCCCTTCGCTCGAGGCCGTGAGAAGGGCACTCATCCACCTCACAGTGTCCGGAAGGGTCGTCGCCTTCTCCGTGTCGTCCTGGAACCCGGCGCTCCCCGGTGCCGATGTGGCAGCGGCCGCGACACTCCAGCTCGCTGCACCATTCATCGCCGAGATCTGAGGATCATCCTCCCGCAGGCTTCGGCATGCCGGCGCCTCCAGCATTGGGAGCGGTCCGCCATTGGAGTGGAACTACTTCTGGGCTGAAGCCACCGCTCGCAGGACCCTGGGCAAGAAGCGGAAAGGCAGCGGTGGCTGCGCCACATCGAACGTCCCCGCAACGACGACGGCCAGATCCGGGCAGTGGAACAGCCACGTGGCGGTTGAACCGCTGTGTCCGATCAGCGGCGGAACGGGGAACAGCGGAGACATCCAGCGAGCGGGGGCGTACCGCATCACCCCCAGTCCGTACTCCACGGGGAAGAACACCCGGTTGGTCCGTGTCCACATCCGGGGCCATGTCCCGGGATCCTTGAAGACCTGCCCACTCACGATCGAAGTCATGAACCGGAGCTGGTCGTCGAGCGTGGAGATGATGCCGCCATCGGCCTTCTGGTGGGTGAGCGCCCCGCCAGGTTGCAGAACGACGTCCTTCGCCCATACTCGGGCATCGGGCTCGGGACTCGCCCCGGACGTCGGTGGATGTGGATAGGACGACGTCGAGTCGAGCCCAAGCGGAACGAAGACATGGTCGGCGAAGACCTGGTGCAACGGCTGGCCGGTTCGCCGCTCGAGGATCGCCCCGAGCAGCTGGTAGTTGGTGTCCGTGTAGCGAGCCTTGGCTTTCGCAGCCGTGAGATCTTGCGGCGGGAAGTGGGGAGAGAGCTCGTCCCGCACGATCCGGAGGACCTCGTCGAAGGGAACCGGCACGTCCTCGCCGGCCAGCAGCCGAGCCTGCGGACTCGGTTGGCCTCGAGGTGCCTCCTCGTAGTAGTCGGGGAGGCCCGACGTATGGCTGAGAAGGTGAGCGACGGTGATGTCACCGGTCCGATCCACCCCATCGAGGATGTGGAGATCGGCGGTGAGGTCGTCGGGTAGGCAGTCGACCATCCGGTCGTCCAAACCGAGGTGGCCCGCTTCGACGAGACGCATGGCGACTACCGCGGTGTAGAGCTTCGTGACGGAAGCGATGGGATAGCGGGAAGCGGGTGTGGCGGACGTTCCCTCGGGATCGAGCACGCCGTGGCCTGCCGTCCACTGCCAGCCACCGTCGTCTGTGGCAATCCCCATCAGCCCGTGGCGCACGTAGCGTCCCCGGTCCACCGCCCGTCGCAACAAGCCGTCCAGGCGCCCGGTCAGTTCCTCATCGAAGGCCATGCCGGGAGTGTCCCACACCTCGATCCTCGACGGCCAATCACTGACGGGGGTGAGGTCACACCTTGATGTCGACGATCAGTGCGCTGTGGTCGGTGCCCGCGATACGGGTCACCTCGGTCGAGATCGGCATGGCGCCAGCGACGAAAGCGTGGTCGATACGGAGCAATCGGGGACCGCCCAGGAAGTGGGACCAGGTCGCCCGTGTAGTGCGGGTGTGGCGTGCTGCGTCGGTGCCGAGGGCGGCGAGCCCCTTGTACTCGCGCCACTGAGGCGTCGAGTTCATGTCCCCGACGATCACCCTCGCACCGGTGCGTTCCCCGTAGCCCTCCGTCAGGCCGGCGAGCTGACCGCGTCTCGCCGCTCGGGACGCGGACCATGGCCAGTCGATCGGGTTGGTGAGATGCACGTTGACGACCTCGAATGGCGCGTCGAGTCCCGGCCAGGAGGCCGGTTCGAGCACTGCGGACCATCCGGACCGCTTCGGGAGCACGACGGGCACCACGGCGACGGGATGGAGAGTCGCGATCCCCAGTCCGAAGCCATCCGCACGCGGTTCGAGGTGACCGTGGGGGTGGGAGGCGGCGATCACCCCCGCCAGGCCCGGACCCAGCTCCTGAACGGCGACGACGTCGGGTCGTGCGTCCGCGATTGTGCGTCGTAGGGCGTCGGGATCGGCGCGGTCGACGAGGAGGTTCGCCGACATGATGCGAAGTCTGGCCATGGCGCCGTGAGGGTACCGCCGACGAGCCGGCCCGAGACGAGCCGGCCTAACCTGACGCCGTGGAGATACGGCGCCTCGACCCCGACGACGCGACGCTCGTCCTTGACGCTGCGTACCTCTTCGACAGTGAGCCCACACCCGCGTGGACAAGCGAGTTCCTCGCGAGGGACGACCACCACCTCCTCGTGGCGTTCATCGAAGGCGAACCGGTGGGCTTCGTTTCGGGAGTCGAGATCGTCCATCCCGACAAACAGAACGAGATGCTCCTGTACGAGCTCGGTGTCGACGAGAACCATCGGCGTCGCGGGATCGGCACGAAGCTCGTCGAGGCGTTGAAGGCGCTCGCGATCGAGCGCGGCAGTCGGGGCATGTGGGTGGTGATCGACGATGCGGACGAGGTTGCGGCGTCGACCTACCTCACCACCGGAGCGACCGAACGCGAACGGGCCGAGGTCATCACGTGGGACTTCCGATAGCCTCCTACCGCTGCTGATCGCTCGGATCGTCCGGCAGCCTCTTCGCTGGCGATGAGGATCGCAACGGCATGGTGGAGATCTCGAAGACGGCTCCCGTGACGTGGGCGGGAGTCCACGCCGCTTCGATCAGACCCCTGCCGAGCGTCGCTCCCGCAGCCCGGCCCGAGGGCCGGCGGATCCAATCCGCTGCGATGAACACGCCGAGAGACAGGGCTGCAATCACGATCATCACCACCACGACCACGATCCATCCCCACTCCACGTCGAGTCCCGGCATCGACACGAAGTTCATGCCGAAGAAGCCGGTGATCAGGCTGAGCGGGAGCATGATGGCCGCATAGACCGTGAGGACCTTCGTCACGTCCGTGGCCTTCCGTGCCTCGGCCCCGCGGTAGGCGTCCAGCGTCTCCGCCAGGAACCCGCGAGCGATGATGAGCTCGGTCGCTGCGCGATCGGCGACATCGAACACGTCCGAGAACCTGCGCCGACCCTCAGCAGTGATGAGCGCGGAGGAGGTGAGCCGAAGGAGGTCGAAGACCTCGCGCTGTGGATGGACGACACGTCGAAGGGCCGAGAGATCCGATCGGATCGCCGTGATCTCACCAATCGTTCGGACGTCCGCTGTCAGGGCGAGCTCAATGAGACCATCGACCTTGTCATCGAACTGTTCGAGGACCGCCAGGAGGCGCCGTTCGACGACGTCGGCGAGGTGACCGGCGAGGAGGTCGACCGTGCCCGCGGCGAGTGCTGCGTTGTTCTGGACCTCACTCCACAGTGCGTCGATCGCGGGCGCGGCTTCATGCCGGATCGTCACCAGCGTGTCGGTGGTCAGGAAGCAATCGACCTCATACGTTCGGACCTCTCCGATGCGCAGGCCGTGCAAGACGATGAGCATGTGTGATCCGAAGTCGTCGACCTTCGGAAGGTCGGACTCGTCGACAGCGTCGCGCAGCCCAAGGGGATCGAGGTGGAGGCGGTCGAGGTAGGCCGCGATCTCCTCGCTCGAGGAACCGCCCACCTCGATGTCGATCCATGTCCAGCGCGGAGATGGAAGGGAGTCGAACCGATCCACCTCGTGCGCGGCAGATCCATCCGGCTGACTGACGAGGATCCGTGCATTCACACCATCATCATTGCGGAGAGCCTGCCGTTGACCAATGACCTCACGTCGCCGCCGCTACTTCTGCTTGAGGCGCCTTCGTTCCGACTCGGTCAAGTAGCGCTTGCGAACGCGAACGGACTTCGGGGTCACCTCGACGAGCTCGTCGTCGGAAATCCACTCGATCGCGATATCCAGGGTCAGGTCACGCGGCGGTTTCAGCTTTATCGCCTCGTCCGTCGAATGGGTACGGATGTTGGTGAGCTCCTTGCCCTTCGTCGGGTTCACCTGCATCTCGCCTGGCCTCGACGCCTCACCGATGATCATCCCCTCGTACACGTCGACGCCGGGTCCAATGAACAGCTCTCCCCGCTTCTGGAGGTTGTCGAGGGCGAAGCCGGTCGACGTGCCGATCCGGTCGGCGACCATGGCCCCACCCGCTCGATGGGGCAGCTCACCGGCCCACGGCATCCACCCAGCGTGGTTCTGGTGCACCAGTGCGGTCCCGCGCGTCGCGGTCATGAGCAAGGAACGGAAGCCGAGTAGACCGCGAGCCGGTGCCTCGACGGTGACGATCGTGCGCCCGCTGTCACCGGGCCGCATGTCGGTCATCCTGCCCTTGCGCGGCGACACGGCCTGTGTGACCGTGCCGACGTACTCGTCGGGAACGTCGACGACGGCACGCTCGAGCGGTTCCTGTGGCTTGCCGTCGATCTCACGGATGATCACCTCGGGCCTGCTCACCTGAAGCTCGAATCCCTCCCTGCGCATGTTCTCGATGAGCACGGCGAGCTGGAGCTCCCCACGTCCTGCCACCTCGATGATCTCAGGTGACGACGTGTTCCCGATGCGGATCGAGACGTTCCCGAGCACTTCACGTTCGAGACGATCGCGTATCTGACGGGACGTGAGGAACGACCCGTCCTTCCCTGCGAGTGGCGAGGTGTTGACCCCGAATGTCATCCGCAGAACGGGTTCGTCGACCTTGAGCCTCGGGAGGGGTTTGGGATCCTTCACATCGGCGAGGGTGTCGCCGATCTCCACCTCGGGGAAACCCGCAACAACGAAGAGGTCACCCGCGGTTCGATCCGCAACGTCGACTCGTCCGAGGCCCTCGAAGCCCATCAGCTGGGTGAGCCTGCGTTTGAGGGGCGGCTCCTCCTCGTTTGCGTGACAGAGCGCGACCTGCTCACCGCTGCGGAGCGTCCCCTCGACGACACGTCCGATCGCGAGCCTTCCCAGGTAGTCCGAGGCGTCGAGGTTCGTGACGATCGCCTGCAGCGGCGCATCGGAATCACCCGCGGGGCCCGGGATCGTCTCGACGATCGCGTCGAGGAGGGGGCTGAGGTCAGCATCGTCAGGCGGGATCCCGAGACCCACGATGGCGCGACCCTCGCGTGCGATCGTCGAGATGATGGGGAATTCGATGTGCTTGTCTGCGGCGTCGAGGTCGAAGAACAGCTGGTAGACCTCGTCGACGACGGCATCGATACGGGCGTCCTTGCGGTCCACCTTGTTGACAACGACGACCGTGGGAAGCTGCAGGGCGAGGGCCTTCTGGAGGACATAGCGGGTCTGGGGCATCGGACCCTCGGCTGCGTCGACCAGGAGCAGCACGCCGTCGACCATTGCCAGGGCCCGCTCGACCTCACCTCCGAAGTCGGCGTGGCCAGGTGTGTCGACGAGGTTGATGCGCGTCCCGTGCCACTCCACCGATGCGGCCTTGGCGAGGATCGTGATCCCTCGCTCGCGTTCCTGGTCGTCGGAGTCCATCACCCGATCGACGAGCGCGTCGTGCTCGGCGAACACGCCCGTCGCGCGCAACATGGCATCGACCAGGGTGGTCTTGCCATGGTCGACGTGCGCGATCAACGCGACATTGCGAAAGGGAGCGGACATCAGACTCATGAGCCTACGCCGACTCCCGTCGTTTGCATCCCGGCATGCCGTGTCAATGGTGTCGGCAGACACCCGGACATCGGAGTACCAACACCAGCGCCATCAGGGGTAGGTCGCGACGTGAGAATCCTCAACGGTGTCGGACAGGCCGTCCCTGCCGCAGATGGGCGTTCACCGGCAATGACGTGTCCAGTGACACGACCCGCTCGTTCGGGTAGTTCTGGAAAAACGTGGAGAGGCCTCGCTGGATTCGGCTAGGGTCGCACCATGAAGCGACTCCGTTCTCGGTCGTGGCTGCGGCTGCTCCCAGCGTTCGTGACAATACTGTCCGTCGTGTCGCTCGCCGGACCGGCGAGCGGAGGCGTCGACGGCGACGGCCACGTCGACATCGTCTTCGCCAACACAGGCCAGAGCGATCGGGTGTGTCTCGGTGACGGGGTGGGTGCGTTCTTCTGCGCCGACGTCAGCCCCGACACGGGCGCCAGCGGGAGCGTGGCCGTGGGCGACGTCAACGGCGACGGCAACCTCGACGCCGTCTTCGCCAATTACAGCGAACGGAACAGGGTATGCCTCGGTGACGGGAAGGGCTCGTTCACCTGCGCCGACGTCAGCACCGACACCGACGCCAGCGGGAGCGTGGCGGTGGGCGACGTCGACGGCGACGGCAACCTGGACGCCGTATTCGGCAACTACGGCCTCGCGAGAGACCAGGTGTGCCTCGGTGACGGAATGGGCTCATTCTCCTGCAGCGACGTCAGCCTCGACACCAACACCACGGTGGGCGTCGCGCTCGGGGATATCGACGGCGACGGCAACCTGGACGCCGTCTTCGCCAACTACAACGAGCGTGACCGGCTGTGCCGCGGTCATGGCAACGGAACGTTCACGTGCAGCGACGTCAGCGCCGACTTCAACTTCAGCTTCGGGGTGGCGTTGGGTGACGTCGACGGCGACGGTCATCTCGACGCTGTCTTCGCCAACTACTTCTCCCAGGTGAACCGCGTGTGCCGCGGAAACGGCGCAGGCGCCTTCTTCTGCGCCAACGTGGGAACCGACGCCCACTCCTCTCGGGCCGTGGCGTTGGGTGACGTCAACGGCGACGGCCACCTCGACGCCGTCTTCGCCAACGACCAAACCGCTTCCGGCGGCGAGCTGAACCGGGTGTGTCTGGGGAGCGGGACGGGCTCGTTCACCTGCAGCGACGTCAGCGTCGACCTGAACGACACGAGCGGCGTGGCCCTGGGTGATGTGAACGGAGATGGGGATCTTGATGCCGTGTTCGCCAACCGCGCCGAGCGTGACCGGGTGTGTCTCGGTGACGGAGCAGGCGGCTTCACCTGCAGCGACGTCAGCGACGCTACGAGCGACACCAGCGGCGTGGCCTTGGCCTTCCCGACGCCGCCGTCCGCCCCGACTTCAGTGGGTTTGGTGGATCCCTCGCAAGGCTTCTGGACGTTGTATGGCGCCTCGGGGTCGGTGGCGGCGTCGTTCTTCTACGGCAATCCGGGTGACTACCCGATCCTGGGTGACTGGAACTGTGACGGCATCGACACGCCGGGGATGTATCGGCAGTCCGACGGGTTCGTGTACCTACGAAACAGCAATAGCCAGGGGATCGGGGACATCCGGTTCTTCTTCGGCAACCCGGGAGACATCCCCATCGTCGGGGACTTCAACGGCAACGGGTGCGACACGGTAGGGATCTACCGACCGTCCGAGGGCAGGTTCTACATCATCAACGAATTAGGGGAGAACGAGGGTGGTTTGGGTGCTGCCGAGTTCAACTACCTGTTCGGCAACCCCGGCGACAAACCGTTCATCGGCGACTTCGACGGCGACGGGGTGGACACCGTCGGGTTGCACCGGGAATCGACCGGGTTCGTGTACTTCCGCAACAGCCATACCCAGGGAATCGCGGACTCGCAGTTCTTCTTCGGTGACCCGGGCGACCGGTTGGTGGCAGGGGACTGGGGACTCGTCGACGGGGTAGATACCCCTGCGGTCTTCCGACCGGCCAATGCCACGTTCTACTTCCGGCACACCAATACCCAGGGCAACGCCGACGCCACCCTGACGGTCGGCCAATCCCCATGGCTCCCCGTCGCCGGCACCTTCGACTAACAGAAACCAACCAGGAGTCGTCGGGGCTCCGGTAGTTCGGGCGCGGCGTCACCGATCCGGGGACGGTGAGCAGAGGCGTCGGACCGCTTCGACCAGGACCGAGGAGACCGTCGATGCCTCGTCCAACGACACTCGTTCATCTGCAGCATGCGCGGTTGCCACGTCACCGGGACCGTACACGACCGCGGCCGCGCCGCCCTCACGAACCCACAGCGCCATGTCGCACCCGAATGGCACACCGACGAGGTCCGGCATGCGACCGGTGACGGCATGCGCGGCGGACCGGACCGTCTCGACGAGGGGATGGTCGACGGCGATCGACGACGATCCGAATGCCGCACCGGTCCGCTCGATCCTCGGTGGGTGGTCGACGAGCCACGGGTCCTCGGCGATGGCCTCACGCAAGGTCCGCTCGAAGCGGGACTCGGCCTCGGCGATCGTCTCGCCGATCGTGACCCCGACCCTGATCTCGGCGGTGACGCGATCCATCACGTTGGATGCCCACACGCCGCCGCGCACGACGCCGATCGTCGTGGGATACGGCAGGTCGAGGCGGGCCATGACAGGGTGTGTCTCACCGGTGTTGATCTCGGCCTCGAGTGCGCCGAGCGCCCGATGGACGGTGATGAGATGGTCGAGGGCGGATTCCCCTTCGAGGCGCGTGGCTGCATGCGCGGCGCGTCCTGGGATCTCGATCGTGTACGTGAGGGCGCCGCCGTGGGCGACGACGACCTGCGGCCCGTTCGGACCCGAAGTCGGCTCCGTGAGGATCACGTGGTCCCCCGTCCAACCACGACGGATGGCTGACAGCGTTCCGGTCCCCCCGTCCTCTTCGCCAGGCACCACGACGATCCGAACCTCCCCTGCGAACCCCCTGTCACCCACCGCGATCTCAGTGAAGGCCTCGACGGCGGCGACCACGCCGGCCTTCATGTCCGCGGCGCCGCGCCCGTAAAGGACGCCTTCGACGAGCTCGCCCGCAGGGTCGGTGGTCCATGCGGCAAGGTCCCCGACCGGCACGACGTCGACATGGCCGGTGAGGACGACCGTTGGCCCCGGTCGTGTGCCGACGATCCGGGCGGCGACGACCGGTATGTCGTCGCGCTCGACCTCCCTACCGGGGTAGGCGGGATCGGCCTCGAGATCCGACATCGCATCGACCCACATGTCGACCTCGTCGGCGACAGGGGCGAGCCAGGAGGTGACAAGGTCAATGGCCTCGTGCTCATGGCCCGTCGGCGACGACGTCGCGACGAGTTCGACGGTGCGGTCCCAGATCCGGTCAGCGTCCACGCGTCTCCCTCCGGCGGGGGTCAGCGTACCTCGCCTGACACCATGGGACACCGGGAGCGACGCTACGGCCAGATGCCCCGCTGCTCGGTTGCGGTGCGGCACCGCCCCACGGCAACGACGTGGGCCGCGACACGCATCGTCGGATGGGCGATGTCATCGTCGCTGCCCGTCGCCTCCTGCCACGCGGCACGGTAGACGTCCACTCGATCGAGTAGTGCGGCCCTGGTCGTTACGACCGCATCGGTCGCGTCGCGCATTGTCGCCCTGAGCCGTTCCTGGACCTCGGACTCGCTCCACTGCTCGTGTGCGAGGTTCTGAGTCCATTCGAAGTACGACACGACCACGCCGCCAGCGCAGCTCAGGATGTCGGGGATGACCGGGATGCCGCGTTCTGCGAGGATGTCGTCGGCTTCGGGCGTCGTTGGTCCGTTCGCCGCTTCGATGACGACCTTCGCCTGCACGCGACCGGCGTTGGCGGTCGTGATCTGGGTTTCGAGGGCCGCAGGGATCAGGACGTCGCAGGGCACCTCCAGGACCTCCTTCGGACCGAGGTCCGAGGTGCCGGCAGTCCCGACGACCGTGCCGGTGGCGTCCTTGTGGTGCTGCACCTCTGCCAGGTCGAGCCCGTCGGGTGCGTGAACGCCACCCTTGGAGTCACTGACCGCGACGATCCGGGCACCCGCGTTCGCGAAGATCCTCGCTGCGTGGCGTCCGGCGTTGCCAAAGCCCTGGATCGCGACGTCGGCGCCTTCGATGCTGGGGACCTCGAGGAGCGCCCCCATCTCGACCATGTGCTCGAGCACGTAGAACAGGCCCTGGGCGGTCGCGGCGTCACGACCGTGCGATCCGCCAAGGTCGAGGGGCTTCCCCGTGACCACCGGGAGGTTGTTCTGGCCTGGGTGCATCATCGAGTACGTGTCGTAGATCCAGGCCATCGTCTGTGCATCCGTGTACACGTCAGGCGCTGGGATGTCGGTGTGAGGGCCGATGTCGTCACCGAGAGACGAGATGTAGCGGCGGGTGAGCCTGCGCTTCTCGTCAACCGACAGGCTCTTGGGATCGCATCGGATACCGCCCTTTGCGCCTCCGAACGGGATGCCGGCCAATGCGCACTTCCACGTCATCAGCGTGGCGAGGGCGACGACGTCGTGCTCGTTGACATCCGGGTGGTAGCGCACCCCTCCCTTTCCCGGCCCCCTGACGTTGTCGTGGAGGACCCGATAGGCGGTGAACGTCTCCACGTACCCGTCATCCATCCGGACCGGCAGTGCAAGCTTGATGATCCGTTCGGGCTCGAAGAGCCACCCGGCCATACCGCGCCATCCGTTCAGCGGATGGATGAATGGTCGGACCCGATCGAACTCGCGGCGAACCATGTCAGCAAAGTCGAGGTTCTCGGTCGGAGTGATCATCCAATTCCTCACCTAGCTCCTCACCATCTTACGCGCTTTGGACGGTTCAGATCGGATCAGGGATGCCGCGCCACCCAGTCGCCGATGGCCTCGAGGAACACATCGCCGTAGGTGTCGAGCTTCTTCGCTCCGACCCCGCTGATGGACAGGAACTGGGCCTCCGTGGTCGGCCGGAGTCCGGCCATCTCGGCGAGGGTGGCATCGGAGAACACCACATACGCAGGCACGGAGCGCTCGTCGGCGAGACGCCGCCGCAACATCCGAAGCTCCTCGAACAGGTCGTTCGCCTCCTCGGACATCACCGCCTGCCCACCACCACCACCACCGGCAGGCTTCGGCGTCCGGGTCGTATGGAGGTCGACGTCGAGGTCGGTACACACATCACACGACGTCCCACACCGTTCGATCGACTCCCCGAAGTACCTCGCAAGACCCTGATGACGGCACCTCGCCGTCTCGGAGTAGTCGTACATGAGGCGAACGTGCCGCTGCTGGACCGCATCGTCCTTCGACACGATCCGTTCGAGCTGAACGACGTCCGCCCACGAGTAGAACAGGTAGCAGTCCGCGTTGAGGCCGTCACGACCCGCCCTGCCGATCTCCTGGTAGTAGCCCTCAGGGGACTTCGGCATGTCACGGTGGATCACGTATCGCACGTTCGACTTGTCGATTCCCATGCCGAACGCGACCGTGGCACAGACCACTTCGACATCATCACGAATGAACGCATCCTGGACCCTCGTCCGTTCCTCGGGTTCCATTCCTGCGTGATAGGCAGCGGAACGGATGCCGAGCGACCGCAGGTAGTCCGCAGTCGACTCGGCGGACTTGCGGGACAGTGTGTAGACGATGCCGCTCTCGCCTCGATGGCGGAGGCTGATCCTGCCGATGTAGTCACGAGCACGGATCGTTCGTCCGTCATGATCGCCCTTCTTCAGGGCGCGCAGCTTGAGGTTCGAGCGAAAGAAGCTCGTCTGGACGATCATCGGGTCGGTGAGGTCGAGTTGGGAAGCGATGTCGCGTCGTACCCGCTCGGTCGCGGTTGCCGTCAAGGCAAGCACGGGCACGCCGAAGCGCGACTTGAGATGGATCAGTTGGCGATAGGCGGGGCGGAAGTCATGGCCCCATTGGCTGATGCAATGCGCCTCGTCGACGGCGATCAGCCGAACGTCCGCCGCATCGAGGACCGAGCCAAGCTCAGCACCGAGACCTTCGGGGGCCGCGTAGACGAGCTCGTACTCCCCCGCTGCGAGGGCGTCGATGCGTCGCTTCCGCTCCTCGTACTCGATGCTCGAGTTGATGAACGTGGCGGCGATCCCGAGCTCGGTGGCCGCATCCACCTGGTCCTTCATGAGCGCAATGAGCGGTGAGATGACAAGCGTCGTGCCACCGATGAGTCGGGCGGCGAGTTGGTAGGTGAGCGACTTCCCGGACCCCGTCGGCATCACGGCGAGGCAATCGGTCGCCCCGAGTGCTGCTTCGATCACACGACGCTGTCCCGGCCTGAACTCCTCGTACCCGAACACGGACCGCAACTCTCGATACAGAGACGCGTCGTCCACCCGGATCGGGTGGCGCAGCGGTTTCGACGCCCGGGATGGGCGCGACGACGCAGGTGCAGCGGGACCCTGCGCGGTGTCGTCGAGGATGTCCCAGTAGCCCTCGTCGATGTCGGGGAAGGGCCCTGAGGTCGGAGTCGTCACGTCGACAGCATACGGTGCACGGCCGACGCGACGATGAGCGAAGGGCGTATGGTCACCAGATGCGCACGGAAAGACCGCCAGACGGTGATCCCTGGCCCGGCGAGTACACGTACTGTCCGCTATGCCGCTCCGAGCTGACCTGGACGCTCGTCGGTGGGTCGCCACGCATGCGGTGTGGAGCATGCGGGTTCGTCCATTGGCGCAACCCCGGTGTCGGGGCGGCCGTTGCAGTCTTCGACGACGACGGCAGGATCCTCCTCATCCGGCGCGGACCCGGAATGACCAGGGAGGGTATGTGGGCCATCCCTGCCGGATTCGTGACCTATGGCGAGGAGATCAGGGAGGCCGCTGCTCGTGAGCTCGAGGAGGAGACCGGCCTCACGGCCGACGTCGGCGACGTCGTGTGGATCGCATCGAACTTCCACGATCCGGCCAAGCTCACCGTCGGCGTGTGGTTCTCGGGAACGATCACCGGCGGACAGCTCGTCGCCGGTGACGATGCAGACCGTGCCGAGTACTTTGCCCTTGACCAGCTTCCGCCGCTTGCCTTCGACACCGACAAGGCATACCTGAGAACCCTCGGTGCCACCATCGTCGACTGAGGTGGCGGATCGTTGGACGCATCCTCCCGGGACCGATACCGTTCAATCAAGTGCAGCGCCAGACGAGAGGCATCGTGGAATCCAAGAACATGGTCGAGAAGATCGTCCTGATGGTCGCGTTCGCCATCGTCGGGTCGTTCGTTGCCTACTTCATCGGCATCTTCGTGATGATGTGGGCAGGGAGGTTCGGCTCCCAGGATGGGTGGGAGGACCTCGTCGCCGTCGTCATGGCCATGCTGTCGTTCGCTCCCGTCGGTGCCATCTTCGGTGCTGCCCTCGGGTATCGCCGCAACGGTGAGTGGCTCTGGACGACGATGCCATCCAAGCAACGCACGTACACGGTCGGTGGCGCGCTCATCCTCGCCACCGTCGTCGGAGTAATCAGCGCGTTCACCACCGAAGCGATGTCCGCGGTGTTCCTCGCCGTATGGGCGCTCCCGATCGGGGCAGCGGTCGGATTCATCCTGGGGCGCCCACCGAAGGCGGTCGCCGACACGGTCACGGCTCCATCGCGAACCGACCCGACCGACCCTTTCACGGCGTGAGCTGACCCCCGTCGCGATGCGATCGATCATCCATTCCTGGCACCCAGGACGATCAGATCGCCCGGTACAGGTCCCAATCCCCATCGACGCCCTTGAGGCTGAACACGCCGAGCCCCTCGAAGCGATGACCCGAACCCAGCAGGAGGTCATGCACCGTGCGGGACACGACGATGGATCCACCTGTGGCATGATCCATCACCCTGGCCGCTATGTGAACGGCGAGGCCACCGACGTCCCCTCCTGAACCGTCGACCTGACCGGTATGTACGCCAGTGCGAATGGCGATCCCCATCGCGACGAGCTGCCTGGTGAGGACACGTGCGCAGTCGAGGGCACCGCCGGGATCAGGGAACGTCGCCAGCACTCCATCGCCGGTCGACTTGACGACTCGGCCGCCGAAGCGCCGCACGATCTTGTGCGTCGTCTCGTCGTGGACCGCAAGGACTGCACCCCACTCCCGATCTCCCAACGCGCCGGCACGTCGCGTCGAGTCGACGATGTCGGTGAACATGACGGTCGCGATCCCTGACGCCGGTAGACGCTCGGAAGTGTCGTCAATGGCAAGGAAGTCACGGACATGTCCGAGGATCTCGTCCGGTCTCTCCCAGAAAATGGGGCCGTCGGCACCGGACACCTCCACGTACCTGGCGTTCGGAAGGTGCTCAGCGAGAAACCGGCCGTGAGCCGAGGGGATCAGCGGATACCGCTCCCGGTGGATCACCAGGACGGGCGCCCTCACCTCTGCGAGATCTCCACGCACGTCCATCGAAAGCAGGCGTTCGAGCGCTTGGGTCATCGTGGTGGGTGTTCCGATCGACCGAACGTACTTCGAGTACCACTCCGAGAATGCCTCGTCGCCGATCTTGCTCGGGACGTTCATCGAAACCTGGGCCTCGGTACCCCACGTTGCCCCGACGGTGGCCAGCAGCACTTCGACCACGTCATCGGGGATGCCGATCGGGTAGTCGTCAGCCCATCGGAATCTCGACGTCGAGTTGTAGAGGATGAGCTTCGTGACCCGTTCGGGATGAAGGGCGGCGAACCGTATGGCGATGGGACCGGCGTCGAGCATGGACCACAACACGACCTCGCCCGCTCCGACGGCGGCAAGGACGGCGGAAAGCTCGGCGACGTCGTGATCGAGGCTGGGAACGCGATCACGCGGGTACGGGTCGGAATTGCTGGTGCCCAGCTTGTCGTATCGCACCATCTCGGCGAAGGTCCCGAAACGTGCGAGGAACTGCGCCGCCGTTGGGTCCTCCCACAAGACATCGGTGTTCGAGAAACTGCCTGCTGACGCAATGACCGTGGGCGGCCCATCACCGAATACCTGGTAGGCGACGCGGGCACCGTCAAAGTCCGCATACTTCGTGGCAGGCAGCATCGCCACCAGCATACGCGAGATTCGGACAGGGTTCCGAGGTTGGATGAACGACCTCAGATGGACAGCTGACCAGGGTCGTTGGGAACATCGACGGCGTACGCCGTGAGGATGTCGAGTGCCACGATGTCGAGCACTGCAGCGTTGGTCGACGCGAGGACAACCGGTGCCGCCTTGCCGTCGCGATGTGCACGCAGCCAATTCGGAGCGGTGACGCACCACCGGTCACCGGGCACGAGGCCGGGGAAGCGGAACTGTGGCATCGGAGTCGACAGGTCGTTCCCGATGGATCGCTGGTGCTCGAGGAACTCGGCGGTCATCACCGCACAGATCGTGTGGCTCCCTCGATCCGCCTCGTCGGTTCGGCACGATCCGTCGCGGAACCACCCCGTCACCGGATCGACACCGCATGCCTCGAGGTCGCCTCCGAGGACGTTGCGGTCACTCATGGTTTGGGCCTCTCCTTGAGGGTTGATCAACTATGGCGAGGCTGGGGCTGGTCCATGGCGTCCTCGTAACCTGAAGGGGATCACCAGATACAGCGCGGCGAGCAGGTAGAGGGCCACAGCGACGTTCGGAAGTACCAAGCCGACGCTGATGGCGACCACATAGGCTGCGAGGCTGGGCGTGAGCTTCCGGGTCACTGCCTGCACATTCTCGGTGTTCAGGTCCGGTCGAACGAGCCCCCTCGAGACCCCGTACTTCCACAGAGCCATGACCATGAGGCGAGTTGCGAGCAATGCCAAGCCGTAGAGCGTGACGGCCACTCGTTCGCCATCAGGTGATTGCAGGTATTCCGCCAGGAGCTTGGTGGGCACCGGGAGGAAACCGACGACCAGGAGCAGTATCAGGTTGAGGCGCAACAGGATCGGATCGACCCGGTCGAGGAGGTCGGTGATGGCCGAGTGGACCATCCACACCGATCCGATGGTGAGGAAGCTGATGAGGTAGGCGAGATAGGACGGCCAGGCCTCCAGCACCGCCCTGAGCAAATCCGAGCCGCGGTCCGAAGGTATCGAGATCTCCAGGACCAGGAGCGTGATGGCGATGGCGAACACCCCGTCACTGAATGCCTCCATCCGGCCCGTCTGCAGCCCAACCGTGCGGCGCCCTCCAGACAGTTCGCCATCCGGGGCTGAATCGTGCTCGTCAGGACTCATGTTCCCTGGACCCTCCGGGTTCACGCGGGCATGGTGGATCGAGTAATGACCGGTGGTCCGACTCGGCTCGAACGTAGCACCGGGTGGCACGAAAGCCGAGAATACCAAGCGTTCGCAGAGGGCTCAGCCCCGTGGACCTGGGATGAACCCTCACCGTCACACTCCATCGATGAGGTCGACGATGGCGCAGACCGCTCGGCGTGCCGCCGACTCGGTTGCCGGGGACATGGCGAAGCCAAGATCGAGATCCGATGCGGGGATGGACACGAGGTACGCCGCGGCCGGCATGGTGCCGACCGTCGGGACCAGGGCCAATAGTGAAGCGGGGTCGCCGTGGTGGGTCATGACCTGTGCTCCGGGCTCCGCTCCAACGGGCTGGACGCTGAGGTCCTCGGCATCCACCGAGGCATCGACGAACACGACGAGCGATCGCCCCGACACGTCGAGTGCCAGTTCAGGACTGAGCTGGGTCACGGACCGCACGTCGATGTCGGAACGGCCGAGCATCTCGATCTGTTCGGCGACCCACCGGCCCGCGCCGTCGTCGCGCCGCATGTCGTTGCCGTACCCGATGACGAGGACGTCAGCCCCGGATGCGCTCACAGACCGTCTTCCCGTCGGCGTCGACCAGGCTGACAATGAGTGGCATCTGGCCGATCGCATGCGTGGAGCAGCTCAGGCACGGGTCGAACGCGCGGATACCCGCCTCGATCCGGTTGAGGATCTCCTCGGGGATGTCGGGTCCCGTGATCCACTCCTTTGCGATCTCATGCACCGTGGCGTTCATCGCGAGGTTGTTCTGCCCCGTTGCGATGATCATGTTGACCTCCTCGAGGAGGCCGGTCCGATCGACGTGGTACTCGTGGAAGAGGGTTCCGCGTGGCGCCTCGGAGGATCCGACGGCAACGAGATGGTTGATGCCGGCCGTCGCACGGACCATCGTGTCGAGCACGTCGTTGTCGGCGAGCAGTCCACGCATGAGCTCGACGGCGGCAAGGATTTCGATGAGCCGCGCGTAGTGGAAGAAAAAGGAAGACGTCGCGATACCCCCGGCTCGTTCACGGTACGCCTGGAGGGCAGCGTCCGCTGCTGGTGACCCCATCGTCTTGCACACGTTCAACCGTGCGAGGGGTCCGACGCGATACATGCCCGCTCTCAGGTCGTCACCGCCATCGACGGCGGGTTTGAAGTACGGGCTCTTGAGGTACGAGTCCACGTTGGAGGCCTCACCGATGAGGGTGCGGTACTCCGCAACGGGAACGCGATCGGCCGCGACGGCGCCGGTCGCGTCGACGACCTTGAGATGCCCGTCGTAGTGCTCCCAACGGCCCCCGTCGTTGGCGAGCGCCAGGAAGTAGCTCGGGAACTGTCCGAATGCTCGTATCTCGCGCTCGAACCCGTCCAGGATCCCGGTGAAAAGCTCGAGTGCCATCGTCGCGGTCTCGAACGACTCGGCGAGGCGGCCCTGGAGCTCGGTACGGGTCTCGGAGGTCATCGGTTCCGCGATGCCCCCCGGGACGATGCCCGGGGCGTGCACCTTGCGCCCGGCAATCGACTCGATCACTGACTGCCCGAAGCCGCGCAGCCGGATGCCACGACGGGCGAGCTCAGGCTGAGCCTCCATCAACCCGAAGACGTTGCGCACGGATGGATCGGCGTCGAATCCGAGCAGGAGGTCCGGCGAGCTGAGGTGGAAGAAGCTCAGTGCGTGGGACTGGATGATCTGACCGAGGTTCGCGATCCGTCGGAGCCGCTCGGCATTCGCCGGGATCTGGACACCCATCACCGCATCACCTGCCTTGGCGGATGCAACAAGATGGCTCACGGGGCAGATGCCGCATGTGCGCGCCGTCAGTGACGGCATCTCCCACACGGGGCGGCCGACGCAGAACGCCTCGAACCCCCTGAACTCGGTCACGTGGAAGCGCGTGTCAGCGGGGCGACCGTCGGCGTCGAGCCTGATCGTGATCTTGGCGTGGCCCTCGATGCGCGAGACCGGGTCGATCACTACGAGGTCATGCATAGGGGGTTCCGCTCCTCATCCGAATCTGATGTCGTCGCCGCGCTCGCCGAGCGGGTTGCCTGCGAGAAGCGCCGTGACCGTCCTCTGGATGCGTTCGGCAGGCGGGGGACAGCCCGGGAGGAAGACATCCACGTCGATCAGCTGATGAAGGGGGAGAACCTTCGGGAGGAGCGCGGGCACGATGCCCTCCTCGCTGGGGATCACGGGGTTGCGATCGACGGCGTCGACGTAGACACGGCGAAGGATCTCGATCGGATCGCCGAGCGGGTTGCGCATCGCGGTGACGTTCCCGTTCACTGCGCAGTCGCCGAACGACACGACGGTCTTCGTGTTGGCCCTCACGACGAGGGCGAGTTCCCTGTTGTCCTCGTTGGCGATCGCTCCCTCGACGAGCGTCACGTCCACGTTCTGCGGGAACTCCTTGATGTCGGCGATCGGGCTGTAGACGAGACTGGCGAGCTTGGCGAACTCGAAGAGCCACTCATCCATGTCGAGGAACGACATGTGACAGCCCGAGCAGCCTCCGAGCCACACCGTCGCTACCCGTGCCTTGCCGGACGGCGTCGCGGCGACCGCTGCACCGCCCGGATAGGTCATCGGAACTCCCCCGGATCGATCCACTCGCCGTGCTGCCTCGCCGTTGCGAGCCTGATGACGATGTCGGTCTGATGCACCATCTCGCCGACAGCCCTGCCCTGGTACGCGAGCGCACCGGTGGGGCAGACGGCAACGCACTTCCCGCACCATGTGCACGACGTGGATTCACCCCACGGCTTGCCCATCTCCGCAACGAGGATCGCATCAGCGCCGCGGTACGCGACGTCCCATACGTGGGCACCCTCGATCTCGTGGCACACCCGAACGCACCTCGTGCACAGGATGCACCGGTTCGGGTCGAAGACATACTTGGGATGCGATGCGTCAACGGCCCGCAACGGCGCCTGGTAGTCGTACCGGACGTGGTCCATGCCGGTCTCCACGGCTGTGTCCTGCAGCTCGCAGTTCCCGTTGACCACGCACACCGCGCACACATGGTTGCCCTCGGCGAAGAGGAGCTCGACGATCGACTTGCGGTGCGCACGGAGGGTTGGCGTATCGGTGAGGATCTCCATGTCGGGCGCCACCGGGGTGGCGCACGCCGGTCGGAGCCGGTGGTCCTCGGCGATCTGGACGACGCACACCCGGCATCCGCCCCACACCGACAGACCCTCGAGGTAGCAGAGCGACGGGATCTCCACCCCGAGGCGCCGTGATGCCTCCATGACGGTCTCGTCCGCGTATGCCTCGTATTCCTCGCCGTCGAACGTGACGGAGACAGTGGCGCGTCGTTCACGCATCGACGATCTCCAATCCGGTCTCGACGAGGAGCGCCTCGTACTCGTCACCGAAGTACTGGAGGGTGCTCAGCACGGGATTCGGTGCGGATTGGCCGAGGCCACAGAGGCTGGTGTCACGCACGGTTGCGCACAACTGCTCGAGGTGCCTCAGGTCCTTGCGAGTCCCCACTCCGGACGTGATCCTGTGAAGGAGACCGTGGATCTGCACCGTACCGGCTCGACACGGTGTGCACTTGCCACAGCTCTCGTCCATGCAGAACTCCATGAAGTACTTCGCGACCTCTGGCATCTTGACCTTGTCATCCATGACGATGAGTCCACCGGAACCCATGATCGATCCGAGCTCACGGAGGCTGTCGTAGTCGACGGGCGTGTCGAGGTACTCCTCGGGTATGCAACCCCCTGAGGGACCGCCCGTCTGGGCGGCCTTGAAGGTTCCGCCGTTGGGGATCCCTCCCCCGATGTCCTCGACGATGGTCCGGAGGGTGATCCCCATCGGCACCTCGATGAGCCCGATGTTCACCAGGTCCCCTGCAAGGGCGAACACCTTCGTTCCGGTGCTCGTCGGCGTCCCGATCGATGCAAACCACTCCGCCCCGCGGTTGATGATGGCCGGGATGTTCGCCAGGGTCTCGACGTTGTTGATCATCGTCGGCTGACCCCACAGTCCGGCTTCAGTGGGATACGGAGGCCGGAGACGTGGTGTCCCGCGCCGCCCCTCGATCGATGCCATCAGAGCGGTCTCCTCACCACAGACGAAGGCCCCCGCACCGATGCGCACCTCGACCTCGAGGTCGAAGTCAGACTCGAGGATCTTCCTGCCGAGGAGCCGGTTGCGCCTCGCGACACGGATCGCCCGATCGAGTCGTTCCACGGCCCTCGGGTACTCGGCCCTCACGTAGATGTACGCCTTCGACGCCCCCGTCGCGTAGGCGGCGATGGCGATGCCCTCGATCACACGGTGGGGATCGTCCTCCATCACGGTCCGGTCCATGTAGGCACCGGGGTCCCCCTCGTCGCCGTTGGCGACCACGTACTTCTCATCGCTCACAGCCTTTGCGAGCAGCGACCACTTGCTCCCCGCGGGGTACCCCGCGCCGCCACGACCCCGGATACCGGACGCGACGACCTCGGCGACGACCTGTTCGGGTGTCATCTCCGTCAGGACCTTCGCAAGCGCTCGGTAGCCGCCGTGTGCGACGTATCCCTCGATCCGATCAGGGTCGATGATTCCGCCGTTCGCCAACACGATCCGCTCCTGGGCGGAGAAGAAGGGGATCGAGGTGTCGAGGACGTTCGTGTCGACGGGCTTGTGGTCCCGGATGTGGCTGCGGACGATGTCGACGGCGACCTCCTCGTTCACCGCCTGGTACATCGTGTCCTCGCCGCCGCGGCGCAGGACCCGCACGAGCGGTCCCCTGCTGCACAGACCCATGCATCCTGTCGGGATCACGACGGCATCAAGGGCGAGGTCCGAGGTCTCGACTGTGCGTTCGAGGGCCTGGACCGTGGCACCGGCTCCCGCCGAAAGGCATGCGGTCGAGGCGCACGCCTTGATGCGCCACGGGTACCGCATCCGAGCCTCGTGCTCGCGCTCTGCGACTTCGTGGAGGTCGATTGGCGCGGCCATCAGGCGTCGGTCCCTTCCGCAGCACCCACAGCGACGGGCCCTGCCGAGAGGGCCGTGACCAGCGCGGCGAGCACCGTGTCAGCGTCGTCGCGTGCCCGCACCTCACCATCGATGAGAACGACGGGGGCGAGGCCGCACGAACCGAGGCAGCGAGCCGTCTTGAGGGTCAGGGTGCCGTCGTCCGTGGTCGCGCCCGCGACGATGCCGTACCCCGTCGAGACGGCCCGAACGATGTCCTCAGCACCTTTGACGAAGCATGCCGTACCGGTGCACACGGTGCACGTGTGGTCGCCAGGTGGATCGAACGTGAATAGCTGGTAGAAGGTCGCGACACCGAAGACCATGGAGGGAGGGAGCCGGAGGGCCCTCGCAACGTAGGTCAGGATCCCTTCGTCGAGAAACCCGAAGACGTCCTGGGCGACATGGAGCGTCTCGATGAGTTGGTCCTGGGCGTACCGCGTCCGCTTGAGGTGCTTGTCGACGACGTTGAACCGATCGTCGCCGGACGGGTGCGGATCATCACGGCCAGGCCGGCCGCCAGCGGACGATCGGGCGTGGGTGTCGGATGTCGTGGAGTCGGTCATGGTTCCCACATCGGCTATTTCCTTAGAATACCACTAAGGATCTCACTCTTGTTCGAGTTTGCCTGACGGCAATGTCGATCGTAGCGGCATCGATCCTCAGGCTGCGGGGCACCACCGACCGATAGCCTCCGGGCGATGCACCTGCTCAGCCTCGAGGGGATCTCGAAGTCGTATCCGGAGACCCCGGTCCTCGACCGGGTTTCGCTCGGAATCTCGAGTGGCGAGCACATCGGCGTGATCGGTCGGAACGGGTCGGGGAAGTCGACCTTGCTGCGCATCATTGCGGGTCTCGAGGAACCAGACGGTGGATCGATCGTACGGGCACGTGGCCTCCGGGTGGCGGTGCTCGATCAGGATCCGAAGTTCGGGGAAGCAGAGACCGTAGGGCATGTCCTCGGGAATCATCGACCCTCCATCGCGCTGGCGGATCGGCTGGGTCTCGGCGATCCAGAAGCCGCGTGCGAGTCGCTGTCGGGAGGTCAGCGGAAGCGTCTCGCCCTGGCCCAGGCCCTCGCGACCGAGTGCGACGTGTTGATCCTCGACGAGCCGACGAACCATCTCGACGTCGACATCATCGACTGGCTCGAGGACCATCTCGCGTCCCGGTCCGAGGCGCTCCTGCTCGTGACCCACGACAGATACCTCCTCGACCAGGTGGCAACGAGAATCGTCGAGGTCCACGACGAGACCCTGTACCCCCATCAGGGAACATACGAGGAGTATCTCGAGGAGGTCGCCGCCAGGAGCGAGCGGGAAGCGGCGAGCGAGCACAAGCGCCAGCAGAGGATCCGAACCGAGCTCGAGTGGCTCCGCCGCTCCCCCAAGGCACGCACGTCGAAGTCGAGATCACGCATCCAGCAGGCCGAAGCACTGATGGGCCAGCAGCGCCGGAGACAGCGCGGTGACCTCGACATCGGACTGCCGTCGCGAAGGATCGGCTCGAAGGTGGTCAACCTCCACAACGTCGGCAAGCAGTACCACGGCCGATGGGTGCTCCGGCACGTCGAGCACAAGCTCCAACCAGACGCCCGCATCGGTCTGGTCGGGCCCAACGGTGCAGGCAAGACCACCCTGCTCAGCCTCATTGCAGGACGAATCGAACCCGACGAGGGCACCGTCGCGGTGGGGACCACGATCCACCACGGCTGGTACGGCCAGGATCCACGTGCGATACCCCCGACGACCCGCGTCATCGACGCCGTCCGTGAACACCTCGACGAAGTGCGCCTCTCGAGCGGTGTCAAGGTCTCTGGTGCCCAGATGCTGGAGCGATTCCAGTTCACCAGGGATCAGCAGCGCTCCACCGTCGGAGACCTCTCAGGCGGGGAGCGACGGAGGTTGGAGCTGCTGCTCAGCCTCATGGAGGCCCCGAACCTCCTGCTGCTGGACGAGCCGACGAACGACCTCGACATCGACACCCTCGAGGTGCTCGAGGAGTACCTCGATGCGTGGGACGGTGCGCTCGTGGTGGCAAGCCACGATCGCTACTTCCTCGACAGGGTGTGTGACGACATCTTCTCCATCGAACCGGACGGGACGGTCCGCCACCATCCGGGCGGCTGGTCGGCGTATCGGGCGGAAACGGCACGCCGATCGACCACAACCTCGTCGCCAACCGTGAACCGCCAGTCGAAGCAGAAGCAGGCGAAGCGCAAGCTGTCGTTCGAAGACCAGCGCGAACTCGAGACGTTGACCAGGGAGATCCCGAGGCTCGAACAACGGCGTGCCGAGCTCACTTCGACACTCGAAGACGCCGCTGGCGACTACCCACGAACGGTCGAACTGTCGAGCGAACTCGCCGGAGTGATCGCAGCCATCGACGCCTCCGAGACGAGGTGGCTCGAACTCACGGAGGAGTCCGAGCGTCTCTCGTCACAATGAGGACACTGCGCTGGCGAGATTGACGTGTAACGATGTCAGACCTCATCCGTCTGTATCCGTGGGCTGGTGGAGCTCGGAAGGCACCTCTCGCACAGGGAGACAACATCCGCGGGATGAGAGGTTGACATGAGACGGCTATTCATCGTGGCACTTGCCGCGACACTCGTCGGTTCGGCAGTGGGCACCGCCCTCGCCGAGGACGAGGGCACCGAGGGCGACGGCACCGAGAGCACCGTCCTCTCCGAAGCACAGATGTGGAAGGCGCGGATGATCGCCGACTACTTCATCCCAGAACCCACCGACGAGGACGCTTCCGAAGCCGAGACCGGTGACGACCCCCTGGTTGACGAGATCGTCGAGGCCCGTACGGGGGAGCCCGCCATCGGATGGGGCGCCCTCTACAAGGTCATGCAGCTGTGGGTCGCTACAGGTGGCGAGGACCAGACCCTGACCGACTTCATCGGCATGCTGGAAGAAGATGGCGGGTGGGCCTTCGGACAGCGCTTCAAGGCGCTCGATGACGACCAGAGGACGAAGCTCGAGGAAGCCGACCTCCCGAGGAACCTCGGTCAGGCGCAGAAACAGGCCAAGGCCGAGGAACGCGCGCTGAAGAAGGCGAACGACAAGAAGAACAACGACGACTGACACAACCCCTCGAACCCGGGGTGGGACCGTCCGGACCCGTCACCCGTGAGGGTGGCGGGTTCGACGCGTCGGGCCCGGCTTCCCGGCTGTGGTCACTACACGCCGAGGCCGCGGCCGATGATCTCCTTCATGATCTCGGTGGTGCCGCCGTAGATCGTCTGCACCCTGGCGTCGAGGTACGCCCTGGCGATGGGGTACTCCATCATGTAGCCGTAGCCGCCGTGCATCTGGACACCCATGTCGACCACCCGCTTGAGCATCTCAGTGGTCCACCATTTGGCCTCGGCCGCCTGCTCGATCGTGAGGCGCCCCTGCGCGTGTTCGTCGAGCAGCCGATCGATGAACGCCTGGCCGATGTCGACCTCCGTCTTGGCTTCTGCGAGCTTGAACCGGTTGTGCTGGAAGCTCCCGATCGGGCGACCGAACGCTTGGCGCTCCTTCGCGTAGTCGATCGTCAGTTGGAGGGCGGCGGCGGCGCCCGCCACGGCGCCGACGGCGATCGAGAGTCGCTCCTGGGGCAGGTTGTTCACGAGCTGGAAGAATCCCGCGCCCTCCTCGCCGAGCCGGTTGCCAACGGGCACTGCGACGTCGTTGAAGAAGAGCTCGGCGGTGTCCTGTGCGTGCAGGCCCATCTTGTCGAGGTTCCGGCCCCGCTCGAACCCGACCATGGCGTCCTCGACGACGAGCAGGGTGAGGCCGGCGTGCGGATCGTCCGAGGTCCTCGTGACGACGATGACGAGATCGGCATTGATCCCGTTCGTGATGAACGTCTTGGATCCGTTGACGACGTAGGTGTCACCGTCGCGCCGTGCAGAGGTCGCGATTCCGGCGAGGTCAGAGCCCGTGCCGGGCTCGGTCATCGCAATCGCGGTCATGAGGGTGCCGTCGACCATCCCGGGGAGCCATCGATGCTTCTGGTCGTCCGAGCCGTACGACACGAAGTACGGGAGGCACACGTCGTTGTGGAGCGTCACGCACATGCCCGACGCTCCCCCGCCGCCGCCCACGAACACCTCGTCGATGATGGCGTTGAAACGGAAGTCGTCGACCCCGCCCCCGCCGAACTCCTCGGGAACCGCCATACCCAGTAGGCCGGCTCGACCGGCTTCACGGAACATCGACTTGTCCACGATGCCGTTGGCCTCCCACCGTTCGCTGTGTGGCAGGATCTCCCTCTCCAGGAAGTGCTGCACTGATTCGCGGAACAGGTCGTGCTCGGCGCTGAACCCGATTCGCTGCATGTCGTTCGGTCTCCAAGATCGCGTCCGGCGACGGTACCCCAACGCGGGGAAACACCCCACCGCTCGTGTACGTGCGTCGTGCGACTAGCTTCTCGCGCATTGACCGCTAGGGGGCAACGTGGCCGAAGGTGACGCAATGAACATGCCGGACGGCAGGGACCTGCTTCGGGGAATGGGTTGGATCCCGTTGCCGTTCAGCTGCCTCGGTCTCACCCGCAAGACCGGCGTGACGTCGAACGCTTCGCTGTGGTCGTGGCTGATCCTGATCCCGTGGTCATCGGACGGAAAGCCGTGGATCGATGGCACCGAGATCGTGCCGGCCTCGACGAAGGACGATGCCGCCGAGCGTGACCTCATCATCGCCAAGATGCGCACGATCCTCGACGATCGCTATGGCGACGATGTCGCACGGAGCGCAGTCGATGACCTGATCTCCGAGATCCTCGAGGAGTCCTGACTGATCGGGAAGGGTCTCCCGGGCACGGCAGGGGATCTTGCGCGAGAACCCCGTGAAGGTTCCCCCTGGTGCTGCCGATACCTGTCCGGGTGAGGTTCCCACCGCACTCGCGCACGGCGACGAGGTCCGGCAGACTCGTTCGCCGCGCCCTCTTGCCTGCGTGCCTCCTCGGAGGGGCGCTGGTGACCACGGCTGCGTTCGCGGGACCCGTGTACCCACCCGCCGGCAACCCCGACGGTGTGGCTCCGGTACCTGCCGAGGCCGCAGCAGTCGACACTTCGAACCCGGATCGGGTCATCGGCACCGGAAGCGCCCCCTCGTGCACCTCCCAAGCGGTCGTCGACGCGGTCGCCCTCGGCGGCGTGATCACGTTTGACTGCGGGCCGGACCCTGTCACGATCGACATGCACGCCACGGCGAAGGTCGTCAACAACGCGAACCAACGCGTCGTGCTCGACGGTGGCGGCAAGGTCACGTTGAATGGTCGGGACACCCACCGCATCCTCTACATGAACACGTGCGATCCGAACCAGGTGTGGACGACCTCGCATTGCCAGAACCAGGACCACCCGGAGCTCACCGTTCAGAACCTCACCTTCATCAACGGGAACTCCAAGAACGAGCACCTGTACGACGGTGGCGGTGCGATCTGGGTGCGAGGCGGCAGGTTCAAGATCGTCAACTCGAGGTTCTTCAACAACGTGTGCGCAGATGTGGGATCCGACGTCGGCGGTGGCGCGGTGCGGGTCTTCAGCCAGTACGAGGGCAGGCCAGTGTTCGTCGTCAACTCGACCTTCGGCGGGGCACCGGGACTCGGCAACGTCTGCTCGAACGGCGGGGCGCTGTCGAGCATCGGGGTCTCGTGGACGATCATCAACAGCGTCATCTCCGACAACGACACGACCGGCTGGGGGGCGAATCCCGCAAAGCCCGGGACACCCGGCGGGGGCAACGGCGGGGGCATCGCCCTCGACGGCAACACCTACACACTGCGGCTGCTCGACACGAGGATGGAGCGCAATCACGCGCGGGCCGGTGGGGGTGCAGTCTTCTACGTGTCGAACAACCGAACGGGCGAGTTGTACGTCCACGACTCGTACATCGTCGCGAACCCATCTGATGACTTCGAGACGAGGGAATACCCCGGCTTCTTCATCATCGCCAGGACCGGATTCCCGGTCGTGACGAACAGCGTCATCTCGAAGACGCATCCCATGACCTACACAGGAGTTCCCGGTGGCGACAGCTTCGGGTTCGTCGATCCGACCTCGGGGCGCTGGACACTGACGGACGTCGAGGGCGACCAGCGGTCCTTCTACTATGGCAATCCTTCCGACCACCCGTTCCTCGGCGACTGGAACTGCGACGGTACGGACACGCCGGGCCTGTACCGCCGATCCGACGGATACGTGTACCTGCGGAACGCCAACTCCCAAGGCGTCGCCGACGTCACGTTCTTCTTCGGGGACCCAGGGGACATTCCGCTCGCGGGCGACTTCAACGGTGACGGCTGTGACACCGTTGGGCTGTACCGACCGTCCGAAGGCAGGTTCTACGTCATCGACCAGCTCGGATCATCTGATGCGGGCCTCGGTCCTGCGACGACGAGCTACCTCTTCGGTGATCTCGGCGACATCCCCTTCTCCGGGGACTTCGACGGCGACAGCATCGACACCTTCGGCCTCTACAGGACGGGGACGGGCCTGGTGTACTTCCGTAACGCCCACACCCAGGGCGTCGCCCACGATGACTTCATCTTCGGCGATCCCGGGGACCTGTTCATCTCCGGCGACTGGAGCGCGAACGGACAGTCTTCGCCAGGGGTGTTCCGCCCAACGACACTCACCCTCTACCTCCGGCACCACAACGCCGAAGGAAACGCCGACGCGGTCATCGGCGTCCCCGCCGCGAACCTCGTTCCGGTCGCGGGATTCGTCGGCGACCTGTGAACGGCTGATCGGTATCAGCTAGGTTTGGGGTATGACGCTCGATGTCATCGTCACCCGTGCACGTGGTGGTACGGCGACGAAGCCGCCGCTTGTCTTCGTCCACGGAGCGTGGCATGGCGCGTGGTGTTGGACCGAGCACTTCACGGAATGGTTCGCCGATCGCGGCTACACCTCGTACGCCATTGATCTGCGGGGTCACGGCGACTCCGACGGAGACCTGAGGTCGTCGAGGATCGCCCACTACGTAGCGGATCTCCGAAAGGTCGTGACCCACCTCGACGACGACCCCATCCTCGTCGGCCATTCGATGGGTGGCTTCGTCGTCCAGCACTACATGAGCATCTACCCGGTGCGCGCCAGCGTGCTCATCGCGCCGGTTCCGGTGACAGGGGTGATCGGCGCGACCATGCGGGTCGCGGCCCGGCATCCGTTGGCGTTCCTCAAGACGAACGCGACCCTCTCCCTCGGACCCATCGTCGAGGACCCCCAGCGCGCTCGATCTCTCCTCTTCGGTGCGAGCATCGATGACGACGTCGCCCTCGGATATGCGAAACGGGTGCAGTCAGAGTCGTACATCGCGTATCTCGAGATGATTGCGGACCTCCCGAAGCGGTCCAAGGTGATCAACCCCGTGCTGGTGATCGGCGGCACCGAGGACGCGCTCTTCTCGACTCCGGAGCTGCGCCTCACGGCAGCCGCATATGAGGCCGAACTCACCATGATCGAGGGGGCAGGCCACAACGTGATGCTCGACGTCGGTTGGGAATCGGCTGCGCGACGCATCGATGCCTGGCTCGGAGGTCTGCGCACCGTCAACGGATGACAATCAGGCCGGGCGCATGCGGGCGTAGACAGGCTCCCACCGCTCGGCATCGACCGCAGCCTCGACGTCGTCCACGGGATCCGCCACCCCATCGATGATCGCACGCTTTGCCACCTCGATGGCAACCGCCCGCGCCACCGGACGGAGCTGATCGATGTTCGGGAAGATCTGACCCTGCTCCACGAGCTCACGCGGTGTCGCCTCGGCCAGTGCGATTGCCGCGGCGAGGAACATCTCCTCCGTCACCTCACGTGCACCCACGGCGATGATGCCGAGTCCCATGCCGGGGAAAATGTACGCGTTGTTCGCCTGCCCGATGCGATGGATGCTGCCGTCGATCTCGACCGGCGCGAACGGGCTGCCGGTCGCGACCAGGGCGCGACCGCCGGTCCACGACAGAGCGGCCGACGGTACGACCTCCGTGTGGCTCGTCGGGTTCGACAGCGGAAGGATGATGGGTCGATCCACGTGGACCGCCATCTCCGAGATCGCCTCCTTCGAGAAGAGGCCCGCCTGGCCCGTGACCCCGATCAGGATGGTGGGGTGGACGTTGCGGATGACGTCCGTCAGCGAAGGGGGATCGTCGACGTTGTCCCATGAAGCCACGATCTCGCGGGGCGTTGCCATCTCGGCCTTGAGGCCACGAAGGCTCGGACCGGCGACGAGCAGGCCCCGGCTGTCGAGTACGAACACATGTGATTCTGCAGAGTCGGGATCCGCACCGTCTGCCACCATGGCACGGATGATCAGGCGGGCGATGCCGTATCCGGCGGAACCTGCACCTGCAATGACGATCCGTTGATCCCTGTGACCCTGTCCCAGGAACCGCAGCGCCGTGATCAAGCCCGCAACGACCATCGCGGCAGTTCCCTGGATGTCGTCGTTGAACGAGGTGATGCGTTTCTGATGGGTCTGGAGATGCCGGAAGCTCGTGCTGTTCGCGAAGTCCTCCCACTGGAGGAGCGCCCCCGGATACACCGTGCGCACGGCGTCGACGAACTCGTCGACGAGGGCGTTGTACTCCTCGCCGCGTAGGCGCGGCTGGCGATACCCCACGTACAACGGATCGTGGAGCAGTTCCGCGTTGTTCGTGCCGACGTCCAGGGACACGGGGATGCACCTCTCGGGATGGATGCCTGCCGCTGCCGTGTAGAGCGCGAGTTTTCCGATCGGGATCCCCATGCCTCCCGCTCCCTGGTCACCAATGCCGAGGATGCGCTCGTTGTCGGTAACCACGATGACGGGTGGCGACATGGCCGGTCTCAACCTCAGGATCTGGGCGACCTTCCCGCGATCGTCCGGGGTGATGTAGATGCCGCGTTGGCGCCGATAGATCCTGGACCAATGGGAACAGGCATAGGCGACTGTCGGTGTGTAGACGATGGGAACCGTCTCGGGGAGGTGCTCGCTCACGAACCGGTAGAACAGTGTCTCGTTACGGTCCATCAGCCCGTTGAGGAACACGTTCTTGCCCATGTCCGTCGTCTTGAGGTCGAACTGCCCCTTGACCCGTGCGACCTCCTCCTCCATGTTCGCCACGCGTCGCGGCAACAGTCCCCGGAGGCCGAGTGCGTCGCGCTCTTCGTCGGTGAACGCGAGGCCTTTGTTGAGGAACGGATCCCGAAGCACATCCTCGCCACGAATGCGAACGGCAATGTACGGCGCACCCGTGGTTGCGTCTGTTCGCATTTCGAACGTCATGGCTACCTCCGTCGCGCCATCGATCACTCACCTCCATCCTATGCATCCACTCGTACCGTCATTCATTGGACGCCGCCAACTCCGACACCGACACCCCGACGAGCGATGGCCCTCGCGAGAGGAGCACGCGGAGCTCCCTATCGTTGCGCCGTTCCCGGACTGCCAGGAGGCCTCATGACAGAACCGCAACGCATCGGGATCTCACCCGACGACCCGGCCTTCGACGTCGCGGAATCCGACCCCTCGGTATCCCCTCGAGAGGATTTCTACCGGTTCGTGAACGGCGGATGGATCGATGCGAACCCGGTTCCCCCCGAGTACGGCGCCTGGGGTGCGTTCCAGGAAGTTCACGAACGCAATCAGGGCATCCTCCGAGAGATCCTCGACGATGTGGCTTCACGCGACGATTTCGAGCCGGGCACGCCAGAGCACTGGGTTGGCACGTATTACCGCTCCGGCATGGACACCGAGCGGATCGAGGCGCTCGGCACGGAACCGCTCGAGCCGTGGCTGACGCGGATCTCGGCCATCGCTTCCCTCGAGGACGCCGCCGACGTGCTCGTTTCGATGCATGGGTCGGGCATCGACGCCCTGTTCGATTTCGCGGTGATGCCGGACTTCGACGATGCAGGGGCGCACCTGTTCTATCTGGGGCAATCAGGACTGGGCCTCCCGGACCGGGACTACTACGTGCGTGACGATGAGACTTCTCTCCAGCTACTCGGCGACTACCGGGTGCACGTACGGAACATGTTCGAACTGCTCGGCGAGCCCGACCCGGCGGCGGCGGCGGTCGCAGTGCTCACCATCGAACGTTCCATTGCGGATCTCTCGTACACGAACGTCCAGATGCGAGATGTCGAGCTCGTCACCAACAAGTACCTCCTCGACGATCTGGATGCGCTCATGCCGCGGTTCGGCCTTCGCCGATACATCGAGGCGATGGGGGCCGGCTCCGAGGTCGCCGTCAACATCGACAACGAGGGCTTCTATCCGGGCATCGACCTGCTCCTGGCGGAGACCTCGATCGACGAATGGAAGACGTACCTCACCTGGAACGTCGTTCGGTCGTTCGCGTCCGGCCTCCCCGAGCCCTTCGATCGCGAATCGTTCGACTTCTACGGCAGGAAGCTCGGCGGACAGCAGGAGCAGAAGGCCCGCTGGAAGCGCGTTCTCGCCGCAGGATCGGGCGACATCGGACAGCTCATCGCACAGCTCTATGTGCGTGACAACTTCCCCCCGCAGGCAAAGGAGCGCATGGAGCATCTCGTGGAGCGCCTCTTCGACGCGATGCGAGCGACGCTCGAGGAGATCACGTGGATGGGACCCGAGACCAAGCGTCAGGCTCTCGAGAAGCTCGACGCCTTCGGATCCAAGATCGGATACCCCGATCAATGGCGCGACTACAGCTCACTCGAGCTCATGGAGGGAGCCTGGTTGGAGAACCGCCTCGCCTGTCGAAGGTTCGAGGTCGCGAGACAGCTCGCCAAGCTGGGAGAGCCGGTCGATCCGCACGAGTGGTCGATCGCCCCCCACATCGTCAACGCGTACTACTCGCCACTTCGCAACGAGATCGTGTTCCCTGCGGGCATCCTCCAACAACCGATGTTCAGCCTCGACGCCGATCCGGCCGTCAACTACGGCGCAATCGGCGCGGTCATCGGCCACGAGATCACCCATGGATTCGACGATCAGGGATCGAGGTTCGATGCTGCGGGCAACGTCCGCAACTGGTGGACCGATGAGGATCGAGCGGAGTTCGACGCACGAGCAGCGGTCATGGTTGAGCAGTTCTCCGCGTACGAGATCGAGGATGGCCTGTTCGTCAACGGTGAGCTGACGCTTGGCGAGAACATTGCGGACCTCGGAGGCCTGAGGATCGCGCTGAGAGCCCTCGATGCGGAGCTCGGCGACAACACCGAGCCGATCGCGGGGTTGACGCCACGCCAGCGTTTCTTCATGTCGTGGGCTCGGGTCTGGCGTCGGAACTACACCGACGAGTACCTTCGTCTGCTCGTCAACTCGGACCCCCATTCACCGTCCAACCTTCGGTGCAACGGCCCGATCGGTAACCTCATCCCGTTCGCAGATGCGTTCGGCATCCCCCACGACGACCCGATGATGCGTCCCGCCACCGACCGCGTCGACATCTGGTGAGGTGACCCGCCTGCGTCAGGTCGGGCGCTCCATGAGGAATTGGATTCCGTCGAGGCGACCCGTCCTGAACCCTGCCTCGCAGTACTCGAGGTAGTAGCGCCACATCCTCCGGAACCGGTCATCGAAGACCGGATCGTGCTCCGCGATCGAGTCCCATGCCACCTCGAAGCGTTCCGCCCACCGGCGGAGCGTCTCTGCGTAGTCGGACCCGTGTGAAGACGAGTCCACCCACTCCATCCCTGCATCCACGGTCAGGCGCTTCAACACATCGACGGTCGGGAGCGCCCCGCCCGGAAAGATGTAGCGCTTGATGAAGTCCTCCCTGACGAGAAGATTGTCGTAGTAGCGCGGATCGATGGTGATCGCCTGCATCGCTGCCCTGCCTCCGGGGGGAATGGCACGTGAGATGGCATGGAACAGGGGAGTCCAGTGCGTCTCGTCGACGGATTCGATCATCTCGATCGACACGACCTTGTCGTACATCGCCCTCTCATGCCGGAAGTCCTGCAGTTTGACGTCGGTCCTGTCGGCGAGCCCCGCGTCGGCGAGGCGCTTGCGAGCGAACGTCGCCATCTCCTCCGAGAGCGTCAAGCCGGTGACATGGACGTCGTGGTGCTGGGATGCGTACTCCATGAAGCCGCCCCAGCCGCACCCGATCTCGAGGACCCGGTCCCCCCCGCGGAGATCGAGCATCTCGCACAGTTTCCGGTACTTCGCCTCCTGGGCCTCCTCGAGGGTCACGTCGGATGATCCGAACAGGGCGGACGAATAGCTCATCGTCGCATCCAGCCATGCCGCGTAGAAGTCGTTCCCCAGGTTGTAGTGGTCGCCAATCTCGCCGATCGTGTGGGATCGCGCAAATGACGGTCGGTGGTCCCAGAACGAACGGGCAGCGGCCGTGAGACGCGAGCCGAACCCTGTGGACTGTGTGACGTCGACGTTCGTCGACGCGAGTTCGAGGAACCCTGCGAGGTCGGGCGTGTCCCATGCACCGTCGAGATAGGCCGCACCGAGGCCGAGCGCTCCCCCGTCGACAAGGGCGCTCAGCAGATGGGTCTCGTCCCTGATCTCGACCCTGGCGGAGTCCCCAACGGACGTGGAAGCAAAGACCTGCTCGGTGTCATCGGACCAGCGGACCTCGAGGGTCCCGACCGAGATGCGACCCAGGATCTGTCTGAGGGCGAGCCTCGATGCGGAGGAAGTGAGTCCGGCCATGGCGAATCCTGAAGTGCTCCATGCTCCTCGTCAGCGCGTGAATGGTACCGATGGGCTACGTACGGCGTAACGTGGCCGCACCCACATCCGGAGGAACGATGCAGGACCGCACCGTCAAGACGCTGTCGCGCCTCCACGCGATCGCGTATCGGGTCACCGGTGGGATGATCGGCCGTCGCCTCGCCGACAACGACATGCTCCTCCTCACGACCGAGGGCACCGTGACCGGATCCGACCACACCATCCCCCTGCTGTATCTGCGCGACGATGATCGCCTGATCGTGGTTGCGTCCTACGGGGGCAGACCCGACCATCCGCAGTGGTACCGCAACCTCGTCGCCAACCCGGAGGCGACCGTACGAATAGGGCGAACGACGGCGACGGTCACAGCCTCGACAATGGAGGCCACGGATCGGGCCCGATGGTGGCCCGTGATCGTCGAGGCATTCGCCGACTACGCGACCTACCAGTCACGAACCGAGCGGGAGATCCCCCTCGTCTGGCTCGATCCGGACGACCTCGTGTAGCTGGCGTCGCGGCAGAGGACGGAAAGTACCCACAAACGCCGGAGGGGTGGCATGCGCCACCCCTCCTCGCCGGCTTCTCGTCAGGAGTCGCTGAGTGCGTTCTCATCCGGCCGTGCGATGAGGCTGACGACCCCACCGATGGCGGCCAAGGCGCCTGCCGCGATCAGCAGGTACCAACCCAGCCCGATCGAAACGGTGTATGCCTCAGGGACCGCTCCGGCTGCCGCGGCCTGTGCGAACGCTGCAGTGAGGGCGTCTGCATCATCCATCGCCCCGAGCGTCGCAAAGACGCCGACCGCGAGCATGACCACACCCAGAACGGCAACCGACAGGCCGATGAGCCGCTTCATCGGTACGTTCAACGGAGGGATCAATGCCGCTGCAAGCACAGCGACCATTGCAATCGCGAACACGACCGCTGCTGCGGCGGTGTCGTTGTAGAGCGCGCTCCAGGTGTTCTCGTCGAGGTTCGACGGGAACGCCGGGTTTGCCTGACTGAGCGGTCCGAGAAACTCCTCCCCTGCTGAGCTGGCCTTCTTCAAGATGAATCCGACCACACCGACGATGACACCCAGGACCGCAAGAATGCGTCCGTAATGCATATGGGTCTTCCTTTCCTCGCACAACGGATCGTAGGGAATGACAGCCATGCGATTCAACTATCCGACGATCCCGCGATGACACAGGGGGACGGCCAGCCGGACGTCGTGTCGGCCGTGGCATCAACACGGCGGACGGGTGAGTCACCCCAGTGCAGCCAGTGCGCTCTCGACCGCGCCTGCGACCTGGGCCACGACCTGGAGGTACACCCGCTCGAAGCCAAGGGCTTCGAACTCACCGAGCCTCTCCGCATGGGCATCCCACGTCCTGATCGGGATGCGATCTCCAAGGCGGGCGCGCATCTCGTCTGCGGTCAGGCCCCGCGAACTCCCCATCTCGCCGAGGAACTCCTCGATCTCATGAGCGTCGGCTCCACCGACCATCGGGTAGCACGTCGTGATGAAGATGGCATCGGGATCACGACCGACGGCTTGTGCCTCCCGACGCATCACTCCAAGCCGCTCTTCGATGCCCTCGGCGGTGTGGTGGTAGAGGTTGTACTCGTCAGCGAACCGCCCTACGAGTGCGGGGGTCTTCTCCGGTCCCCCTCCGCCCACCATGATGCGGAGGCTGTCTCGGGTGTGTGGGTGGAGGTCGATCGCCCGGCGGGACCAGATCCTTCCGTCGTATCCGGCGGAGGGATCATCGACATAAGATCGGAGGTATCCGAGGGCGTCCTCGAGCCACTCGAACCTCTCCGCAAGCGATGGATACTCGAAGCCGAACACCTCGTGCTCCCCGTCGTGCCATCCCGTTCCGAGCCCGAAGACGAATCGCCCGCCCGAGATCTCATCGACGGTGGTGAGCGTCTTGGCGTAGACCGCAGGATGACGGAACGTGATCGGGCTCACGAGCATCACGAGCTCGACGTCCGTCGTATCACGAGCCAGGGCAGCGGTCTGGACGAGCGAGTCGTACGCCGGTGCCGTGAACTCTGCATCCGAGTTGCCGTACAGGTAGTGGTCAGCCAGGGCGACCGCGGCGATGCCCGCCTTCTCACAGAGTGCGGCCACCTTCGCAACGTGGCTGTAGGCCCCGGTGACCTGGACACCCAACTCCACACCCGACTTCATCGGGCGAGCCTACGGGTTCATGGTGCCGTCGATGACGGCTGCCGCCTGGTCGAATCTCTCCACCCATCGGTGACCGTGTGCAGGCGTCCCCGGCTTGTCGAGATGGTGCACCATGTGATGGCCGAGTTCGTGGGCGACCGTCATCAGGGTTGTGCGTCTACCGAGCCTGATGGCCCCGTGCTCGGGAATCGCACGGTACGCCGCTCCCGGCTCCCTGCCCCGACGTGTCGCGATCTCCATCGCGAGCCACCGTGGCGCCTCTGTGGCGCCGGTGAACGGCGACCGCCTGGCATGGAAGCGCAGCAGGGGCGTCGGCGTTCCGACCGTGCTGCAAACCAGCTCGACGAGTTGGCGTGCACCCCGGTCGTCGACGATGAGGTGGTCGAGGCGCCGCAAGAGGTCGTAGTCGACCGACACCGAACGGACTCGGTGGTCGTGTCTCCTCAGCGGAGCGGCATCGAGGCGGGCAACGACGATCTGGCTCATGGCGGACACGGTACGCCGGGACCGTGACAAGATCGCGCGACCCGGGGCACCTGATGTGGGCGGGTGCGTTCGGTTGCTTGCCGACATTTCACGTCAGGCCCTACGACGGTGTGTCCGGTACGGTGCACCGGACACACGAAACACGGATCATCGCGACCGTGGCGAAGCGGGAGACACCACATGACTGAGATGCGCCGTGGCGTCTGGTACGGGGTCATCGCATATGTCGTGTGGGGCCTCTCACCCCTGTTCTGGAACCTGGTCCCGGGAGTGGGTACACCCGACCTGCTCATCCATCGAATCTTCTGGGCATTGCCGATACTCGCCGTGGCAATCACGGTCCAGAGGGAGTGGCCGATCGTGACCGGGGCCTACCGGAGTCGACGGACACTCATCGTGACCGCCATCGCTGCGGTCCTGCTCCTGACGAACTGGGGTGTCTTCCTGTGGGCAGTCACGAACGGTCAGGTGGTCGAAGCATCACTCGGCTACTTCATCAACCCCCTGGTCTCCGTCGCCCTCGGTGTCGTGTTCCTCGGCGAACGGTTGAGGCCGCTCCAATGGTGGGCGGTAGGGATCGCCGCGGCTGGAGTGCTTGGCCTCGCGATCAGGGTCGGCTCCGTTCCGTGGGTATCGCTCGTCCTCGCCTGCTCCTTCGGCGTCTACGGACTGCTGAAGAAGCGCCAGGACACGCCACCTCCCCTCGTGTCCCTCTTCGGCGAGATCGCCGTCGTCGTGGTCCCCGTGGTCGCCGTCCTCGCCTTCATACGGGATCCCGAGGCTGTGGCGTTCGGTGACTCACTCGGAGTGTCGGCCTTCCTGATCGCGGCGGGTGCGATCACGGTGGTCCCCTTGGTGCTGTTCGGGGCGGCGGCCAAACGCATCCCACTTTCGATGGTCGGCTTGCTCCAGTACATCGCGCCGACTCTCCAGTTCACCGTCGGCGTCCTCGTGCTCGGCGAGGTCCTCACGCCCGCCAAACTGATCGGGTTCGCGTTCGTCTGGGCCGCCCTCGCCCTCTACACGTACGACAACGTACGGAGCTCACGTCCGGTGGTTGCACCTGCGGTATGAATCGACGAGGTCGCGGTACCCACGTCCACCGAGACGTGTGCGCAATGCACGATGCGGCGATGATTCGACGTCAGGACGCGTCGTCGGTGACCGCCTCGACAGCCTCTGCGGCCTTGGCCCCTGCCTGTTTGGCCGCATCGGATGCTGAGTCGCCTGCCGTCTCGGCAGCTTCCGCAGCGACGCCTGTGAGCTCGTCGATCGCATCTTCGACCTCCTCGACGAAGTGATCCGGAGCACCCGGGCGTCGTCCACGAACACCGGCGACCACGGCATCCTGAATGCTCGACAGCTGGTCGTCTGCGACCTTCCCGTCGAGCTTCCCAGCCAGGAAGTCACGAATCTCGTCGTCGCTCATCGACTCGAACTTCTTGCGGGACACCGTCGCAGCGACCGCAGCCGCGACACCGACGACGATGAGTAGGAGGAACAGAGCCTTGATCAGTTTCTTCATGATGTCACCTCGCGAACAACCGTAGCCGACCGTGGAGGTCACTCGACATCGGGCCCGTTCAGCTTCCTCGTGACGAGCCAGTTGACGAAGTCGTATGCGCACTCCGCTCGGTCATCACCCACGTGGCCGCGGTAGCGGATGATGGCTGCATCGAGCTGGGCCCGCGACCACGGTCCCCTGACCTCACCGGAGTCGGCGAGTGCGGTGACACATTCCTCGAGCGTGAAGCGACCTGCCGTCACCTCACGTCCGACGACGACACCTGCGACCCTCTTGCCCTCCACACGCATGCGTGCGAGCCGTGCAAGGTCGTCGAGGTCCCGCACGCCGCCAGCGGCGATCACGGGCTCATCGACGATACTGAGCGCCATCTCGAGGGCTTCGTAGTTCGGAGGCTCCACGAGCGCGTTCCTGCCGACCTCGGAGATCGTGAAGGCGGCGGCGCCCCCGCTCGACAAGTTGATCAAGGTCTCCTCGAGGTACTCGCCTGTGCGCTCCGTCCACCCCTTGATCCAGATCTCGAGGTCGGGATGCACATCGAGGGCCACGACGATCCGGTGGGGGTGCTTGCGGTTCAGCTCCCAGAACAGGACCTGATCGATGATCGCCAGGGTTCCGATCACGACCCTCCACGCGCCCATGTTGAGGACCCGTTCGACGTCGACCTGGGATCGAACGCCGCCGCCTACCTGAACGGGGACGTTGACCGCCTTGATGATGGCTGCGATCAGGTCGCGGTTCTTGTAGTCACCGTACGCGGCGGCGTCGAGGTCGACGATGTGGAGCCTGTCGGCGCCCTTGGCCACCCATCCCTTCGCCCGGTTGACCGGATCGTCGTCGAGCGGTATCGCATCGCTCACGTCTCCGTGCAGGAGGCGTACGGCTCTTCCATCGAGGATGTTCACACGTGCGTAGAGGTCCATGCCCACAACCTACCCGACCACGGATCGCTCCGGTACTTGGATGTCCAGAACGAGGAAGGTGGCTCCTTCGAACGACCTTGAAGGAGCCACCTCCGAGGCAAACCTCGGGGGTGGGGTGGAGAATGGGACTCCACCCCACCCTCTCCCGCAGCTCGGCACCGAACCCCTGAAAGGTGCCGTGTTCCGCTCGCGCTGCGAGGTGGGAATCAGCGAACGGAGGAGACGTGCTGGCGGCACACCCGCTCTCTGACAATGGGAACCCTACGAGGCGAGTGTGAACCGAGCATGACCGGGAGGCGACCTCGGGATGATTCCTCGGTCGGAGAGAAGGGAGCGAGTCGAGCTCGCTGGATCCGAGGGGATGTCAGCGATAGCGCCAGACGATGCGGCCCATCGATGGGTCGTAGGCGGAGACGTCGACCTCGACGGCGTCGCCGGGGATGATTCGAATCATGCGACCTTTGCGCATCTTCCCCGAGGCGCGTGCGGTCACCTCGTGGCCCGTCTCGAGCTTCACCCGAAACGTTGCGTTCGGGAGCGTCTCGACGACGACCCCTTTGGCCCTGAAATAATCGTCCTTGCCTGCGATGAGCGTCTCCAATCGGTTCGGCGCGTCACACCGGTGTCACGCGCCGCTCGGATAGCCGAATCGTAGCGGTGCCCACGCCGTCACGGCACTCGGGCGTCAGGCGAGGAGGTCATTCGGCACCATGCCGATGATCCGGCCCGATCCATCGATCACCGGGATGGGAGAGCCGTCGAAGAACGCTCGAACGTCCTCCACGGCCTCGACCGGCTCGGCCGCATCGACCGAGACGGGAGGATGCATCACGTCGCTCATGGTCAACGCCTCGTCAGCGTCGTCCAACTCATCGGCACGCACCACGCCCACGAGCATGCCATGGTCGGCGACCGCCACCACCGAATGGCGGATCACCCGCCGTGCGTCCGCTACGGACATCTGGGGGCCGACGATCGACTCATGATCGTCGGCGGCTACATGGAAACAACGCGCCGGAGCCGACCGCACGACGAGGACGCCCGATGGCGCAGAGACCGTGAGCCGATGCCCGGGACCGTAGATCTGTCGTTGGAACCACGATCCTCCGGGAGCGCCGACGACGAGCAGGGTGGTGGGATCGAGGTCTTCGACGAGCTTGACAGCACTGTCGCCAAGCACGGCATTCGTCTCGAGGGAAGCGTAAGGACGCGTGAGTTCCCGAAGTCGGGCCAGCGTGGCATCGTGCTCCTCATCCGATCGATACACGGATGACGCGACAACGGGGACCGCCATTGTCGTTCCGAGCCGAGCGGCGACGGCGACGGCGAACGGGGAGTGGGGGCCTTCACCGACCGCCACGGCGATTCGCTCGACCGACGCGACCTCGACCGATTGGGGCACGACGACGGGAACGAGGTCGAAGCTTGTGAGTTTGCGGGTCACGACGGCATCGACGCGACCGTTGATGCAGGTCGCACGTAGGTCCCCCTCGATCCGCATGGCGCGTCCGCCTGCGAGGAGGTCTGCGACATCGGCGCATCCGACGCCCCGCGTCCACGCAACGCGCTGGAGTGCTGCATTGTTCGGCACGGGCCGGTCGCTCATGTCAATACTCGATCAGGCATCAACGGGCGTCTCGAAGCCCGCTGGCTTCACTGCGAGCACCGGTACGTCGATGGTTCCGAGCAGCTGTTCGGCCGTGTTCCCGACGAACATGCCTTTGAGGCCCGCTCGAGCGATGGTTCCCATCACGACGACGCCCGGCCGGATGGCTTCGAGCGCTTTCGGTACGACGACGCCAGCCTCTCCGCGTTCCAGGTGGATCTGCACCTCGACGCCGTCGTCCGGGAGAAAGGCCATCAGCTGGTCCAACCGATCGTTCGCATGGCGATACGCCTCTCCCGCCATCGAGTCCACTTGTTCGGAAGGCAGACGGTATCGGCCGCGCCGCATCAGCGACTCTCCCTCGAGCCTCCACGCGTGGATCACATGGAGGATTCCCCCCTGCACCGACGCAAGCGATGATCCGAGGTCGAGCAGGGTCACATCGAGCGAATCCGGCCCGACGTCGCCATCAAACGGACCCACGGCGACGGCCACATCCGGACCGAGGGTGGCGTCCTCCGTCTCGACCCACACGGGGACGGGGCACTTCCGCAGGAGATGCATCGCCATGGACGATCCGGCGAGGCCCATGCGACGCGACGAAACGTCTGTTCCGACAACCACGAGGTCGTGGCTACCACGGATGACCCTTCGGATCACCTCGATGAAACCGATACCCGCGGAAACGACCACATCCACCGGAATGTCAGCGATCGATGATGCGAGAACCTCCAGTTCGTCGCGGCGCGCACGAATCAGGTGGGCATGCAGGTCGAAGTCCCCAGCACTCCCGACGGGGGACGACTCGGGCCCGGCCACATCAACAACGTCGAACACGGTGAGGCGCGCATCGCTTCTCCTCGCGAGATCGGTCGCATGGTCGAGGAGCGGTGTCGGGTCGATGTCAGCGCTCGCCACGACGAGCAGGTTCTTGAAGCGCTTCACGAGGATCGTCCGGTCTCGGTGAGGAGGAGCGCGTCCGGCACGAGATCCATGAAGTCGATGTGGTGTTCCATCGGATGCGAGGAGCGACTCCGATCGTGGATCTGGTAGTGATTGCGCCGTCCGACGCGCTCGTGGGAAATGAACCCTGCCGCCTCGAGCTCCGAAACGATGCGGTGAGCTGCGCGCTCGGTGATCCCCGATCGTTCAGCGATCTCACGCATCCGAAGCGTCGGCTGTGCAGCGATGCACAACAGCACGTGGGCGTGATTCGTGAGGAGTGTCCACCCCCCCGATTGTGGCTGCTCGTCCATCTCGTTTCCTCGGAACCCTTGCGTGTGATGAGTGTCTTCGTTTGCATGAAACCGATGACAGTGGTCTACCGGGTCAGCCTACCCGGATCCACGGCGGGCGCAACGGCTGTCGCAGGCGTCGATCGGGACGCCCCACACGGTGCTCCGTCGAGCTCCCTGTACCGACACGGTACCCACCGCCACCGGTCTCGCTTACCATCGGTCCCGGCTGCGCCGGGGAGTCCCCACCGAGGCCCCGGGTCCGATCGGTACCGGGGATCTCGGAAGTGCGCGGTCGTCGATCCCACAGGCACAGGCGACAGCAGGCAGAACCACACCCGCCAATGACACTCACGATCTCGATCGCAGGCTACTTCGTCATCGCGGCGCTGGTTTGGGCGCTGGGTGGTCGGCTCGGTCGCGGCAACACGGTGGTCGCATCCCTTCCCTATGCACTCCAGCTCATCCTCGTCGGAACGCTCTGGTCCTCGCGCACCGACACGGATGTGCAGGTCATCGATTGGATCCCGTCCCTCGGGGTCGCGATCGGCATCCGCGTCGACACACTGACCTTGCTGCTCACCGCGGTCGTTGCGGGCATCGGCCTGCTCATCGTCGTCTACACCGACCGATACTTCGCTGACCATGCCCGCCGCGGGAGGTTCCTTGCGCTCATGTCCGTGTTCACGGCGGGCATGGCGGGGATCGTCGCGTCCGATGAGATCTTCGGCCTCTTCGTGTTCTGGGAGGTCACTACGGTCGCGTCCTACCTGCTGATCGGATTCGACGACGAGCTTGCCTCTGCGCGTTCAGCTGCCCTCCAGGCGGTGCTCGTCACCACCGCAGGAGGGCTCGCCATGCTCGCCGGATTCGTCATCCTCGCCACCGAGGCCGGCACGACGAGCATCACGTCCCTCGTGGATGCTCCGCCCACGGGAACGGCGGTCACCATCGCCCTCTGCCTCGTCTTCCTCGGTGCGTTCACCAAGTCCGCCCAGTTCCCGTTCCACTTCTGGTTGCCCGGCGCGATGGCGGCCCCGACCCCGGCTTCTGCGTACCTCCACTCGGCGACGATGGTCAAGGCGGGGATCGTGCTCCTCCTGTTCCTCGCTCCGGGATTCGCCGACACAACGCTCTGGCTGTGGCTCGTGACCGGGACAGGACTGGTGACGATGGTCGTCGGCGCGGTCGTTGCGCTTCGACAGCACGACCTCAAGCTGTTGCTGGCATACGGAACCGTCAGCCAGCTCGGATTCATGATGGCCCTCATCGGCCTCGGATACACGGCAGCGGCCCTCGCCGTTCTGATCGCTCACTCCTTGTTCAAGGCCGCCCTCTTCCTCGTGACCGGCGTCGTGGACAAGGTCTCAGGCACCCGCGACGTGCGCACGTTGACCGGGGTGGGTGACCGCTATCGGCTTCTCGGCACCATTGGTGCCATCGCGGCAGCATCCATGGCGGGGGTGCCGCCGCTCCTCGGATTCGTGGCGAAGGAGGCGGCGTTCGACTCGCTGATCGCTGACGGGGCATGGGTCGCGCTGGCAACGATCGCAGCTGCCTCCGTCCTCACGGTGACATACGCGGCGCAGTGGTGGCTCGGCGCATTCGGGCGCAATCCCCTGGCCGAACCGCTCGACCTCCGTCCCGCATATCCGCTCATGGTGGCCCCGCCAGCGATCCTCGCGGCAGCGACCGTCCTCCTGGGTTTGAGCCCGGGCCGGCTCGGAACCGCCGTGTCCGACGCCGCAGGGCAGTCCTTCAAACTCGTTCTCTGGCCGGGGCTCAAGCCGGCGCTCGCCCTCTCGGCGATCGTGCTGATCGCAGGGCTCGCTGTGTTCATGGCGATCCTGTCAAGGGGGATCGATTCCCTGCCGACGGCAGCACAGCTCCGCATCCCCACCGGTGCCGGGATCTATCAGGCGAGCCTGCGGGGCCTCAACGCGACGGCCGATCTGGTCACGGGTATCGTGCAAACCGGATCGCTCCCGATCTACCTCGCGATCATCGTCACGTCCGTGCTCTTCATACCCGCGGTGACGTGGGCCTTCGCCGACACGGCTCCACTCACCCTTCCGGTTCTGAACGGCCCAGCTGAGGTCGTGCTCGGTGGCGTGGCCATGGCCGGAGCGATTGCAGCCACCAGGGCACAGCGGCGAATGGCTGCCGCCCTGCTCCTCGGAGTCGTCGGCTACGCCCTCGCGGGCATCTTCGTCGTGTTCTCGGCTCCCGACCTCGCAATGACCCAGCTCCTCATCGAGACCCTGACGATCGCCCTCTTCGCGCTCGTTCTCGTCAAGCTCCCTCGGTTCTTCGGGCGGGACACGGGGTCGCTCCCACAAGCGACCAGGGTCGCGGTTGCCGTGTTCGCGGGCCTGGTCGTGACCGCAGGGGCACTCATCACGACCACCGTCGAACCCGATCGATCCCTGACCCGGATCTACGTCCAGGAGGCCCCTGCGGCGGGGGGCAACAACGTCGTCAACATCATCCTCACCAACTTCCGCGCCCTCGACACACTCGGCGAGATCACGGTCCTCGCCGCCGCGGGAATCGGCATCTCGGCCCTTGTCCTCTCGGTGGCCAAGCGCAGGGACGAGGGCCCATCGTGAACATCCGCCCATCACCCCTTCTCGCCACGGGTACCCGCACGATGGTCCCGACCCTCCTGCTCTTCTCGATCTACCTCGTCGTCGTCGGTCATGACGTACCGGGAGGCGGATTCGCAGGAGGGCTCATCGCATCGGCGGCCCTGTTGTTGGTGTTCCTCTCGTTCGGCGCCCGCGGGCTTCGGAAGTTCCTGCCGATCGATCCCGAGACGATGATCGGGGTGAGTCTCGGCATTGCGATCCTCGCCGGTCTCGTCGGCCTGTTCGTCGAGGGAACATTCCTCACCTACACGTACGAAGCCGTCACCGTCCCCCTCATCGGAGAGATCAAACTGTCCTCGCTGTTGCTCTTCGATCTCGGTGTCTATGGCGTCGTCGTCGGGCTCATCGCCACAGCGACGTTGCGCCTGGGATCGGAGCGGCCATGACGTGGGTCATCGCGATCACCGCAGGGGTCCTGTTCGCTGCGGGCACCTACCTGATCCTCCAGAAGCTCCTGACCCGCATCGTCGTCGGCCTCGGCCTGATCGGTCACAGCGCGAACCTGATCATCCTCGGGTCCGGCGACCCCGCAGGTGCTCCGCCCGTCATCGAGGAGGGCGTCAGCGGGCCGTATGCCGATCCGCTCGAGCAGGCGCTCGTGCTCACGGCGATCGTGATCACCTTCGGGATCACGGCGTTCCTCCTTGCGCTGGCATACCGAACCTCGACCGAGCAGGGCTCTGACGAGGTCGAGGACGACATCGAGGACCTGAGGATCGCCAGGCGGGGCGACGCATCATGACGACGATGGCCACCCTGCCGATCATCATCCCCCTCGTCGCCGCAGCGTCGACCCTGGTCGTCTTTCGCAGCCTGACTGCGCAGCGGGTGATCGGACTCAGCGCGTCCGCGGCGTCGGCTGCCATCGCACTGTGGCTCGTGGCGACGGTCGACAAAGAAGGCCCGATCGTCGTCGAGGTCGGCGGATGGGCACCCCCGGTCGGCATCGCCCTCGTCGCCGACCGCCTGGCCGTCCTCCTGCTCGCGACGTCGACCATCGCCCTGCTCGCAGTCCTCGTCTACGCGGTCAGCCAGCGCTCGACCGACGAGGAGTTCAACGGATTCCATGCCGTATACCAGATGCTTGCCGCAGGTGTCGCCCTGTCGCTCCTCACCGGCGACCTCTTCACCCTGTTCGTGGCGTTCGAGATCATGCTCACATCGAGCTACGTGCTCCTCACCCATCGGGCGACCGGCGGTGAGACGCGGGCCACGATCAGCTACGTGGTCATCGGCCTCGTGGCGTCCGTCCTCCTGCTCACGACCATCGGCTTGTTGTACTCGGTGACGGGCACGGTGAACATCGCGGACCTCATCGTGAAGCTCGATGAGGTCCCATCGGGATTGCGGACCGGGCTCGGCTGGCTGCTGTTCATGGTGTTCGGCATCAAGGCGGCGATCTTCCCACTGTTCTTCTGGTTGCCGGATTCGTACCCCCTCGCCCCTACGCCCGTGACCGCCCTTTTCGCCGGTCTGTTGACCAAGATCGGCGTCTACGCGATCGTTCGAACCCAGGTCCTGCTCTTTCCGAGCGACGGCCCCGTGACCTTGATGCTCGTGATCGCCGGCCTCACCATGGTCGTCGGGGTCCTCGGCGCCATCGCACAGAAGGACATCAAGCGCATCCTGTCGTTCCACATCGTGAGCCAGATCGGCTACATGATCATGGGACTCGGGTTCTTCACCGTCGCCGGCGTGACGGCCACGATCGTGTTCATCGTGCACCAGATCATCGTCAAGGCCTCGCTGTTCCTCGTCGGAGGGCTCGTCGAGGAGTCCGAGGGCACGGGGGCGATCGACAAGGTCGACGGCGTCGCCGGTCGGTCCCCGCTGATCGCGATCCTCTTCCTCCCCGCTGCCCTCAGCCTTGCCGGGTTCCCGCCGTTCTCGGGATTCGTCGGCAAACTCGCACTGGTCGAGGCGGGATTCGAATCAGGGGCATGGGCCATCGTCGGCGTCTCACTGTTCGCAAGCGTCCTCACCCTGTTCTCCATGACCAAGATCTGGTCGGGGATCTTCTGGGGAAAGCCCAGAGACACCCGACCTGCTCGATTCCCCCCAGGAATGGCCCTCGCCACCGGATCGCTGGTCATCGTCGGCATCGTCATCGCGATCGGTGCACAGCCCCTGATCGACTACGCGGGACGCGCGGCCACGGACCTGATGACGGAGGGTGCGTACGGTGAGATGGTGCTGGGGGTGGGCCGATGACCATCGCCGTTGCCGTCGCAGGTGCCCTGTTGGTCGTTGCAGCAGTGCCCGCCGTGATCCGTGCTGCCATCGGCCCGTCGATCGCCGACCGGATGGTCGCACTCGACACGCTCGTGTTCATCGGTGTCGGAGGAATCGGCCTGTACATCGTCCAGACCGGTGACGTCACCTACGTTCCGGTCCTCGTCATTGCCGTGGTCACCGCCTTCGTCAGCACCATCGTGGTCGCCAGGTACATCGAGACGGAGAGACCCCGATGATCCTGGACATCCTCACAGGTACGGTCGTCGTCGCCGGTGCGGCGCTCATGGCCCTCGGGTCCTTTGGCCTCCTTCGCTTTCCTGACGTCTTCACGCGGATGCACGCCGCAACCAAGGCAGCCGCGGTAGGGGTGATCGGAACGACGATGGCTGCGACCCTCCAGGCAGGTGGGTTGAGTGGGACCTTCATCCTCCTGATCGTCGTCGCCCTGCTGTTCCTTTCCGGTCCCCTCGGCATCAGCCTGCTCGCTCGGGCCGCATACCACGACGTCGACACACCGCGTTTCCGCAACACGCGTGAGCTCTCGGTCGCGCTCCCGAAGGAAGAAACCACTGCGACCACCCGCGGGCGCGGGGCAAGCCCATTCCTGGCGGTATGGCTCCTCCTGGTCTGGCTCGCTGCGTTCGGATCGCTCGCCCCGAACATCGTGATCGGCGGCATCATCGCCGCAAGCGGCCTCGCGTGGTCCCTCCGGGCGCTGGCACCCCGGTGGCCCGGAGCGCTCGTCCATCCCATCGGCGCGCTGCGGTTCATCGTCCACTTCACGGGCCGAATGATCGTCTCGACCTGGGAGGTCATCGTCTCGCTGTGGGTCCCGACGGACGAGCTCAAGCCGGCGATACTCGAGATCCCCCTGCGAGTCCATTCCCGCAACGAGGTGACGCTGCTCATGAACTGCATCTCGTTCACGCCGGGAACCGTTTCACTCGAGCTCCACGGCAACCTCCTGTACGTCCATGTGCTCGACACAGACGATCCGAGTGAGGTCATCGCCGAGATCAAGGAGATGGAGTCGAGAATCATGGCCGCGTTCAGCGACGCCGGTCGCGATGTCGGTCCTCTCACGAGTCCGGATCTCGGCTAGGTGCCTGAAACGATCCAGCCGGGTGTGAGGGCGGTCATCCCGATGCGGAATCGGATCATCCTGGCGGTCCTCACCGCGTCAGTCGGCTGGGGGCTCGCGGGCGTCGGGACGAGGGCGGCGTACGAGCTCGGCGCATCCACCTTGACCGTCCTCGCGATTCGTACCGCGGTCGCCACCGCTGCCCTCGTCGCATTCACGACCGTGACACGGGTGACGCCCACCCGGCTCGCCTGGCGCCACGGCGGCCTCGTCGGAGCGCTGCGGATCGGACTCGCTCCGCTGCTGTTCATGAGTTCGCTCAACTACATCTCTGCCGGCGTCGAGGGACTGATCATCACCCTCGTCCCCGCGACCACGGCGGTGATGGCGGCCGTACTGATCAACGAACGGGTCACTCGACGCCAGATCACGGGCCTCCTGATCGGTCTCGTCGGCACCACGCTGATCGCGCTTTCGGGTGAGAGCGGCCTCGGCGCGGAGGGCGATGTAATCACGGGTTTCCTGTTCGCAGGTGCAGGCGTCATCGTCGGGTCCCTCTCCGGGGTGCTCCAGCGACGATTCGCTCCCCTCCACGACACCGCTGAACTCGCGCTTCCCATGTTCATCTCGGGACTGGCCGTGGCACTCGTCGTTGGCATCGTCACGGGTTTCAAAGCGACAAACGGATTGGGTGCGGACCTGTGGGTACTCCTCGTCATCCTTGGCCTCGGCTCGACGCTCCTGCCGTTTGGAGCAACCCTGTACGCATCGAAGCACGCATCAGCCATGATCGTCGCGATCACCGGCTACATCGCACCGCTCGTCGCGGTGGTCGGCGGTGTCATGCTCCTCGACGAGGAGTTGACGGGCGTGATCCTCGTCGGCGGCGCCCTCGCTTCGATCGGTGTGGCCCTCGTCGGCGGAGTTCGGAGGACGCCGACCTGAGTGGCAGCGAGAACGCCCCAACCGTTGCCGTACCCTGCGCCGTAGAAAGGCCATGGGCATGCCACCTTCGATCGACATCCGCTCGCGCATCGCGAACGCGACCGCCGGCCTCTTCGCCCACGCCGAGTATCCCCTCTCGCACTCGCTCGACCATCCCGGCGATCCGGGACTCTTCGGTCCGAACTCGGCGACGTGGGAGGTGATGGGCGACGTTGCAACGTTCATCGGAGGGATCCGCGCGCTCCTCGTCCAAGCCGCCCATCCCGAGGTCGTCGCCGGGGTCGCAGACCACTCGTCGTACGAGGACGACCCACTCGGGCGTCTCTCGCGGACGAGCGCGTACGTGACCGCAACAGCATTCGGAGCGATGCCGGAGGTCGAGCGCGCGATCGAAGTCGTTCGTGGCGCCCACCGTCCCGTTCGGGGGGTATCGCACCGGGGTGAGACGTACTCGGCCTCCGGCTCGCCGTTCGCTGCATGGGTGCACAACGCGCTGATCGACTCGTTCCTGACCGCACATCAGGTGTTCGGCCCGCGACCGCTCGAACCGTCGAGGGCCGATGCGTTCGTCGCCGAGCAGGCCGTGCTCGGAGGCATGCTCCACGCCAGGGACCTTCCCATCACCGGCGACGACCTCGCCCTGTGGGTGGCATCGCACGCCGAGGTCGGCTGGTCGCCCGGCATGGAGAGCGCGGTCGCATTCCTCCGGAAACCACCGCTTCCGCTCGGCATCGAGGCGGGATATCGCATCCTGTTCCACGCCGCCGCAGCGACCCTGCCCCATCGAATCTCCTCGCTGCTCGGAGTGCGTATCGTCCCCGGCGCGATCCCCGCAGGCAGGTCGATGATCGCCATGCTTCGGTGGTCCATGGGCTCGTCACCGTCCTGGTGGCTGGGGCTCGAGCGTGTCGGGGCCGAGATGCCCGACGGCGTGACGTTCCGACGCCCGCCCCCTGCAGTCGGCGCGGCGGCGAGGTGGGATGCCGGCCACGACTGACACCGGCAGCACCCGCTAATCGGACGCCGATCTCCACGCATCGCGAAGGGAGACCTTGGCTCCCGTGCGGAGGGCTGCACCGCGATAGACCCTCGCTCCGAATGCGACGAGGAGGGCGATGGTCGCGACCGCGATGGCCACGGCCAGCACGACCTCCCACCACTCTGCATTCCCGGCGTTGATTCGCCACGGCATGACGATGGGGGACCACAGGGGCACGAAGGAAACGGCGCGAACCAGCGGAGTCACCTCAGTGGCGCCGGTCGAGCTGATGGTGACGAAGAAGTACGCGGGCATGATCGCGAACGCCGGAATGTACGCCACCGACTGCAGGTCCTCCTGCCGTGAGATCGTTGCACCGAGCGTCGCATAGATGAAGCTGTACACGAGGTAGCCCAGGACGAACCAGAAGACGAGCCATGCCACAGCCGTGATGCCGATCGTCGTGAGCCCGGGAACACCGAGGTCGGGTAGGGGAACCACCGTGAGCCCGATCACCACGGCAAGCGCTATCGCCGACATCTGGACGAGGCCGAGCGCTCCGATGCCGAGCACCTTCCCGATGAGCAGCGAGGTCGTCTTCACCCGCGCAAGGACGACCTCGACAACCCGGTTCTGCTTCTCCTCGACGATGCCCATCGCGACGAACTGGCCGAAGATCATGATGGCGGTGAGCAGGATGAGGGCTGCGGCGAATGACGCGATGCCGCGCGCGATCTCGTCGGGGTCCGTCGGATCGAGTTCGAGGACGCTCATATCGATCGGCGCCAGGATCTGGGCGACCTCCTCCCCCGTCAATCCGAGCTCCGCAGCGAGGTCGGCGCGAACGGCAGCGTTTGCGGCGGCCGTGAAGACGGCAGTCACAGTGGCAGAGGCACCCTGGTTCGAGACGATCGTGGAACCGTCGACCAGCGCTGCATCGACATCCCCCGCCTCGACAGCAGCCACCGCATCTTCGCGCGTGCCGAGTTCTGTCACGGTCACTTCGAGCTCGAGCGCCAGCGCCGCTTCCTCGATGTACTGATTGATATCCGTAGGCGAGTTGCCCGCGATACCGAGCGGGGTTGCCTGGACATCGGTTCCGATGAGGGACAGGAGGGCGATGCCGCCGACAATCAGCAGACCGATGAAGCCCATCGTCGTGAGGAAGATCTTGCTCCGCGCCCTCTCGATGAACTCGCGTCGCGCGATGATCGCGACCTGCCTCCAGTAGCTCACGTCGTGACCGCCTCTCGGAAGATGTCCGACAGGGCCGGGGGCTCGTAGGAGAACCGGGTGATCGTTCCCGCCTCCTGGGCGAGGCGGAGGACGGCCTCGACGTCGACAGATGCATCGATGATGTGGTGCGACCGGTTCCCGGTTCCCACCTTGCGGGCGGTGTCGATCGGCGGATCCCACAACGCACCGTTTACCCAGATCTCGACCCGTCGGTAGTCGGCTTCGTGACGGATCGTGTCGAGCGAGCCCTGTACCACGACGGAGCCCTCATGGATGATCACCACGTCCTCGCAGATGTACTCGACGAGGTCGAGCTGGTGCGAGGAGAACAGGATCGCGGCGCCGCGCTCGGAGAACGACTCGAGAACGGACCCGAGCGACTCGACACCGACGGGATCGAGCCCCGCGAACGGCTCGTCGAGCACGAGGACGTCGGGTTCGTGCAAGATCGCGGCGGTCAGCTGGATGCGTTGCTGGTTCCCGTGCGAGAGCTCCTCGAGGCGGGCATCGGCTCGATCGGACAGATCGAACTCCGCGAGCCACCGATCGACGCCCGACGCTGCGTCCGCCCCGGTCATCCCCGAAAGTCGTCCGAAGTAGACGAGCTGATCCTTCACCTTCATCCTCGGGTACAGGCCGCGCTCCTCGGGCATGTATCCGAACCGGAGTCGTCGCTGAGACGAGATCGCCTGACCGTCCATCGTCACGCTGCCGCTGTCGGGTGTCACGAGCCCGAACACGGTTCGCATCGTCGTGGTCTTCCCTGCCCCGTTGCGGCCGAGAAAGCCCGTGATCCTGCCGGGGACGACATCGAATGTCACCTCTCGCATGGCATCGACATCGCCGAAGCGCTTCGAGACGGCCTGTACGGACAACATGGGTATCACGGTAATGGCGGAGTGGGCCCGACCGTCGAGGCCCCCCGCACCTCCCCGGGAGCCCGATGAGTCCGCAAATGCTCAAGAATCCGTCGAGGTATTCCGATACTGAGCCAAGGTGGGAGGCCGGCGAGGCTACTTGTTCTCAACCGAGGCGATCCGATCCAAGCCTGTCACCCACCCTTTTCGAGCAGCGGCCCCCGTCAAACCGGGGCCGCTGTCGTCGTCAGGGTCGCCGTCATCCCGCCGTCGGCGGGCGTTCTTGGCGCGATCGCCTCTGGTCACTGCGACGCGGTCGACCCCTCCCAATCGGCGTGCATCGACGTGTACACGCCACCCCGGGTCACGAGATCTGCATGAGCGCCGTCCTCGACGATGACACCTTCATCGAACACGAGCACCCGATCCGCGGCCTCTGCGGTCGAGAGGCGGTGGGCGATCGTGATCGATGTCCTTCCCGAGGTGAGGAAATCGATCGCACGGCGGATCTGGACGTCGAGTGCGGGATCGACAGCCGACGTCGCCTCGTCGAGCACGAGCACGCTCGGATCGGCGATCCAGGCACGTGTGATCGCGACGAGCTGCCGTTCGCCTGCGGAGAGGTTCCCGCCGCGCTCGCCCACCGTCGACCGGACCCCGTTCGGGAGACCATCGAGCCACCCGAGGAGCCCGAGGTCGGCGAAGGCGGACCGGACGGCTTCGTCGGACACGCCGGGCTTTCCATACCGAACGTTGTCCGCGACGGTGCCATCGAACAGGAAGCCCTCCTGGGGTACGTACGACAGCCGGCTTCGCAGCGACGACAACCAGATGCGGTCGATGGGGAGGTCGCCGACGAGCACTGACCCCGAATCCGGTGCGAGCAGGCGCGTGGCGAGCTTGGCGAACGTCGTCTTCCCCGAGCCCGTCTCCCCCACGACCGCGACACGGCTACCCGGTTCGATCGCCACCGACACGTCCGACAGAACGTTCGGACCATCGGGGTAGGCGAACGTCACGCGCTCAAAGGCCACCCCGAGATCCGTGTCCGGAAGCTCCACGCCATCGTCGGGGTCGTCGATGCGAACGGGCAGGTCGACGATCCCGAGGATCTTGCGCAGTCCCGCGCCTGCTGATTGTGCCTGGTCGATCGTCTCGACGAGGCGCTGAATGGGCTCGATGAGCAGGTTGACGAGGAACAGGAAGGCAACGAGGGCTCCCGCAGTGATCCCCCATTCGCCTCCGAAGACCACCCCCACACCGATGACGACAGCCGTGAGGAGGCCTGCGAAGAGCTCTGCACTCGAGAACAACGACGAGGCCAGGATCGCCGTTCGGACCTCCGCCGAGAATTGGCGATCGAGCGTCTCATCGACCCGATCCCTGACGTGGTCCTCCATGCCGTAGGCCCTGACCGTCGAGAGGCCGGAGATCGCCTCGCCGGTCACGGCCAACGAGTCGCTCACGCGCTCGCGGACCCGGTCGTGTGCCCGCCCCAGCACCCTCTGGAACACGACGATCAGGGCCGTGTAGATGAGCACACCGATGAGGACGACGAGGGTCAGCTGCCAGCTGTAGATGGCCATCACCAGGATCGCGAGGGTCACCTGCGAGACGCCGAGCACCATGCCCACACCGCCCCACTCCATGAACTGCTGGATCGTCTCGACGTCGGACGTCACGCGTGCGACGAGCGCTCCTCGTCGTTCCGCCTGGAGTTCGAGGAGGGAGAGCCGGTGGAGGTGGCCGAACGTCCTGATCCTCAGCTGTGCGAGGCCGGTCGCGGAGGACACGACGAGGCGCCGGAGGGAGAGCCACCGGGCAGCCATCGCGAGGAGCACCGCGACGAACGCGACAAGGCCCCTCGACAGGACCGCCCCGGTGTCGATCCTGTCGCTCCCGAGGATCTCGTTGTCGATGATCTGCTGCAGGACGACAGGCACGACGATCTGGAGCGCCGTTCCCAGAACGGCGAGGACGAGGGTCAGCCAGAGTCCCTTGCCGAGCGCCGGGGCAACGGCGAACGAGCGGCGCAACGCCGTCGATGTGCGCATGGGTGCAGGCGCGTCGGTCATCCCGCCACTCCTTCGCGCCTTCGGTCCTCCATGTCGGCCTCGTAGGCCGTGAGGAGCCTCTGATAGCCCGGTGTAGTGGCGAGGAGCTCCTCATGGGTTCCTTGGGCGACGACCCGACCGGATTCCATGAACACGACCTCGTCGGCGAGCGCGATCGACGATCGGCGATATGCGACGATGACGACGGTCGAGGGAAGCTCCGATCTGCGCAGGCCTCGAAGGATCTCGCTCTCGACGGAGGGATCGACGGCGGACGTCGCGTCGTCGAGCACCAGGACGCGTGGTTTGCGTACGAGTGCCCGCGCAAGGGCGACGCGCTGTCGCTGACCGCCCGAGAGCGAGGTACCCCGCTCACCGATGCGGGTGTCGTATCCGTAGTCGAGCTCGTCGATGAACCTGGCGACGCCTGCCAGTTCCGCTGCCGCGAGCACGTCCTCGCGAGGGATGGATGCCCCGAGCGTGATGTTGCCCTCGATCGTGTCGTCGAAAAGGAACGACTCCTGGGCGACGAACGCCACCTCGCCGGCGAGCTCACTGCGTGCGAAGTCCCGCAGGTCCCTGCCGTCGATCGTGATCGATCCGCTCGTCGGATCCCACAGTCGTGCGAGAAGGCGGGCGAGCGTCGACTTCCCGCTCGCCGTCGGACCCACGATCGCAACGGTCTTGCCACCGAGGATGTCGAGGTCGACGTGGTCGAGCACGATCTCGTCCATCGAGTACCCGAACGACACGTCCTCCGAGTCGACGGTCCCGCCCGTCCCGTCGTCGATTGCCGTGGAGTCGCCGTGCACGGTCAGCTCATCGGCATCGAGCACTGCCTGGACCCTGCGCCATGCCGCCATCGAATGGGCCATCTCCCATATGACGAAACCGAGGAGGGAGATTGGCATGGTCATCAGCGAGAGCAGGTAGGCGACCGTGACGAGGTCACCAGGCGAGACTGCGCCCTCCGAGAGCCGGAACGCACCGAACACGAGCACGGCGATCGTCATGATGGAAGGCATCGACTCGACGATTGCCCGATAGGCCATCCACAGCGAGTTGACCCTGATGATCCGATCCCTGAGCCGATTCGCCGCTGTCGCGAACCGGTCCGTTTCCTGGGCTTCTCGACCGAGTGCCTTCACCGTCAACGCGCCGTCGATCGACTCGTGGGCGATCTCGCTCACGACCCCGCGCTCCTCCTGGACCTCGACGAACGGACCGAACGTGCGGAACGCGCCGTGAATGTCGATGGCGAGGGTGACCGTGAGACCGACGAGGATCACACCGCCGAGCACGAGGTCGGAGAAAGAGACGAGAACGATCGTGCCGATCAGGAGGAACAGCGATCCCGTGGCGTAGGGGAAGGGGGCGAGGACGAACGTCCCCTGGTTCGTGTCGACCTCGCTGACGGACAGCAGGTCACCCGTCGAACGGCGATCGTGCCATGCGAGATCGAGGCGCATCTGGTGATCGATGAGGCGCTTGCGGGCGTCCGCGCGCGTGCCGAACTGCAACCATCCTGCCGCCGAGCGGCGCAGGGTGATGCCGAAGGACTTCCAGACCGCCACCCCGATGATGAGGGCCATCGCCTGCCACAGCCTGCCCGCAGTGCTCTCACCCCCCTGGAGGACGGGAATGATGAGCGAGTCGGTCACCCGGCCGACGACGATGGCTGATGCGACGATCGCCGACACGAACATGATCGCGCCGGTGACGGCGAACGCGAACGACCAGGGTCGCCGTTTGACGAAACTCCAGGTGAGGGCCAGCCCGCCTCCGAGGACACCAGAGAGCGGTGGTGGCGTGGTGCTGTTCTCGGTCACCTGTCGATGCTAGGTATGCAGACGACGGAGGTGGCCATGCGGCGGCACGACCCTGTTCTTGCGTAACTGGGTTCCGCCCTGGGTGGAACCCAGTTACGCAAGAACGGGTGAGGGGTCACGGAGCGGTATGCTGGCCCGCATGAACGCACTCATCCTCGCGGCGGAATCGACCTCAGCCCCCGGAGACGACCTTCAGGTCGTCGCGTTGGTCCTTGCCGGGATCGCACTGGTCGTTGCGGGTGTCGCATCAGCCATCGTGACACCGAGGGCAGAGCACCACGATCACTGACGTCCCTCAGGGGATGAGGATCACCCTGTCGCCGATCTCTGCCCATTCGAACATCGCTTCCGCGTCGTCCCAGAGCTGACGGACACAGCCGCCGGACCGATGTGTTCCGAGTTGTGCCGGGGTCTGGAGCGGTGCAGAGTCCGGCCATACGGGAATGGAGTGGAAGCCGTAGGGCCACTCACCCCTCGCGAAGCGGACCATGAACTCCATCGTGATCCCGTCATAGGGTGCGTAGGCGTAGCGAGACATCGAGTACACGTTGTATCGGCCCACGCCGGGAATGCCGCGCCGGCCGGACACCTGATGCGTCTTTGCGAGTTCACCGGTGCCCTCGATCATCCACACGCGCTGTCCGCTCTCGGTCATGATGATGCGCCGACCCGACCCCACCGCGGGGTACGGGAGCTCCGGCTTGACCGGGGATACGGTTCCCGTTCGTGCGACGTACTCGGCGGATTCGGTGAACTGGGCAACGACTTCGCCGCGATGCATGGACTCGGATCCGATCCGCGTTCTGAAGGCCTCGATGGCGCCCGCGCCGGGCTCGCGGCCCAGCACGTCGCGGTACAGCATCCACACCAGTCCGGTATCGGTGATGTTGCCGTAGCGACCGAGGAACTCCCTCGAATGGGTGAAGGCCTCTGCGATGGTCACGAGGGGCAGGCCGTTCCAGTAGCGGCCGGCCCAATACTCGAGCTCGAACGAGGTCGGCCTGCGTTCGAAGAGTGCGCAATAGAGCCGCACGATCGAGTCCGAGACGTCCCTGTCCTGGCGATCGGGACCTGTGAAGGCGAACGCCCTGACGGCAGGGGCGGGAAGGTCTGCACCTGCCAGGACGCCGGCAGACGCAGTGTCGGCTCCCGCAGCAGCCCAGAGCGCCGCCTCATCAGGGAACCGAATCAGTTCGAGTGGGGAGTCGACGGCGTCGGGATCGTCCTTGTTGAAGGCCGCGTCCTCGCCGACGGTGTCGCCGGGCGTGAGGGATGCACGGACCCCTGTCGCAGCCGTATTGACGACGCACTCGGGCCCTTGGGCCTCCTCGGAGCTCCCCGTCGAGGCCGAGACCGGCACGACGAGCATCGCCACCGCGGTGATGGTGGTCACGAATACGGCGAGGCGGGAACGACCGGACATCGGGCGCAAGGGTACCGCATGCCGTCGCGTTCGCGTGCAACCCACAGCGCGCCCGGGCCGGAACACCCGACAGGCGACGGGGTCTGTGTCACAGGCGTGGCGTAGGGTGGACTACGGCGTTTCAATGTGGCGCGCTGACACGAGGAGGCATGGATGGGGCTCACACACGGAATCCACGGCTGGTCGGACGTCGCAGTACCCGACATGGAGGCCGGTGCCGCGTTCTATACGGCCCTGTTCGGCTGGGAGAGATTCGATAGCGGACCGAGTGATTCGATGCCGTACACGATGTTCACGAAGGACGGCGCAGTCGTCGCCGGAATGGGACCCCTCGGACCCGATCAGGCAGATGCGGGTCAGCCGCCGGCATGGTCCGCCTACATCATCGTCGACGACGTCGATGAGATCCAGGCGCGGGCGGTCGAGCTCGGTGCGACGCCGCTCATGGAACCGCACCAGATCATGGATGCGGGGCGGATGACCTTCATGATCGACCCCACCGGTGCCGCAATCGGGTTCTGGCAGTCGGGCACGCACGACGGAGCCGAGGTATTCAACGAACCGGACACCGTCACGTGGAACGACCTCGCCACGCGTGATGTCGAATCCGCGAAGTCCTTCTACATGGGTTTGCTCGGTTGGGAGGCCTCACCGATGCCGATGGGTGAGGGCACCTATTGGACGTTCTCCAACGCCGGTCGCATGAATGGCGGAGCGTGGGACATGACTGGCTCCATGGGCGACGACGTTGCCCCGCACTGGCTGAACTGGTTCCGAGTGTCTGACTGCAGGGGCAAGGCGGAGTGGGTCACCGAACTCGGCGGGACCGTGGTTCGCGAACCCTCCGAGACGGGTGTCGGTATCTCGGCCGTGGTTGCGGACCCCTTTGGGGCCCTGTTCGGCATCATCGAGACGGACCAGGTGGACGGCCAGCCCCCGCGCTGAAACCGGCGACCCTACCACGAGGTGATGTCCGGGCGACTCAGCTCGAACGCCTGACTACGTCGCGGGAACTGGCACACTCTCGACATGATGACCAACGCACGCAGGCGGTCCCGCATGGTGCTGGTGGCAGCGATACTCCTCGTGTCGCCGACCCTCGGACCTGGGCCTGATGCATCCGCTGCCGATGTTGTCGACACCGTGGGGCTCGTCGATCCCGACACGGGGATCTGGCGTCTGAGATCCGAGACCGGATCCATCGCAACGTTCTTCTACGGTGATCCCGGGGACGTCCCATTCGCAGGTGATTGGGACTGCGACGGGATCGACACACCGGGGCTGTATCGGCAATCCGACGGGTACGTCTACCTTCGCAATGCGAATACGCAGGGGACCGCCGACGTCTCGTTCTTCTTCGGGAATCCCGGGGATATCCCGCTACCCGGTGACTTCAACATGGATGGCTGCGACACCGTTTCGATCTACCGGCCGTCCGAGAGCAGGGTGTTCATCATCAACGAGTTGGGGGACGCCGATGCGGGGCTCGGATCGGCGGAGTTCGACTTCTTCTTCGGGAATCCCGGAGACACACCGTTCACGGGCGACTTCAACGCAGACGGCACCGACACAGTGGGCCTGTACCGCGAGACCACGGGGTTGACCTACATGCGCCTCACCAACACGCAGGGAAACGCAGACCTCGAGTTCTTCTTCGGAGACCCAGGAGATCGGTTCGTCGGTGGCGACTGGGATGGCGACGGAATCGACTCGCCCGGCGTGTATCGACCATCCGATTCGCGATTCCACCTGAAGAACACGAACACCCAGGGAAACGCCGACGTGACGTTCCCCTTCGGGATCGGATCGTGGCTGCCGATCGCCGGGCGGTGGGGGGAGGTCGCAACCGTCCCTCCCCTGACACTCGACCTGGTCGCGTCGGGCCTGTCACAGCCACTGTTCCTCGATGCTCCGACCGGGGACGAGCGCCTCTTCGTCGCCGAGAAAGGCGGCCGCATCCGCATCATCGAGAACGGGTTGGTCCTTCCGACGCCGTTCCTCCAGATCAACGGGATATCGACGGACGGCGAGCGCGGACTTCTCGGCATGGCGTTCCACCCCGATTTCGCCGTCAACGGACGGTTCTTCGTGCACTACACGGACGGGTCCGGAACGAGCCGAGTCGTGGAGTATTTCGCGGCCGCAGGCGCGGACGTTGCCGATCCGAGCCCTCTCAGGACATTGCTCACGGTCGGCCAACCGGCGTCGAACCACAACGGCGGCATGATCGAGTTCGGCCCTGATGATCGCCTCTTCGTCTCTCTCGGCGATGGCGGTGGCTCCCCAGGAAACCGGCCGTCCGACACGAACGACCTGCTCGGCTCCATCCTCCGCCTCGACGTCGACGCCTCCGCACCGAACAACGGGGCACCAGGGAACCCGTACGAGGGTGCCCAGGGTGACGACCGGATCTGGGCGATCGGGGTGAGGAATCCCTGGCGGACCTCCATCGACGAGGCGTCCGGGACGTTCATCGTCGCCGACGTGGGCCAGGATCGCCGCGAAGAGGTCAACGTGGTACCCGTCGGTGTCGGTGGCCTCGACTACGGGTGGCCGTCGATGGAGGGATCGCTGTGCTACCCCGAGGGCTCGTCCTGCTCATCGGCCGGCAAAGTGTTGCCCGTCGTGGAGTACACCCACGCCGAGGGCCGATCGATCACAGGCGGCTACGTGTACCGGGGTTCCGAGATGCCTGAGCTTGCCGGCCGGTACTTCTATGGCGATTTCGGCACCGGCTTCATCCGCAGCTTCGAGATCGTTGGCACGACGGCCGTCAACCACCTCGACCACACGCTCGAACTCGGAACCGTCAGCTTGCTCAGCTCGTTCGGCACCGACGGTTCCGGTGAGCTGTATGTCCTTTCGCTCAGCGGGAACGTGTACAGGATCAGCCGATCCAACTGACGCGGCACCGGCGAGCACCGAACCCCACCCATCGGCACCGATCAGTCCCGTGACCTACGGTCGAGCTCACTCTCGAGGGCCTCGGTCGCGTACTGCATGAGGACGGGATCCCACGACTTTTCACCGACGGGCGTGCCGCGTTGCTCGTCGAGCAGCTCCAGGACGCCATCACGAAGGGTCCGTGCCCACGCCCTGCCCTTCGCGCTCGTGATGAAGGACGTCGTCCCGTCGGCGTTGACGCGAAGGACCCTCGCCTCGATCTGGGGATTCGTCCTCGACCCCTTCTCGCCGTAGAGGAGGAGGATCGCTCCAGCCGGGACGTCCTGGATGCCCCCGGTAGCGATGAACTCGCCTTCGAACGCCCATCCCGAAGCGAGGGAGCCGTCGACGTTCGTGACGACCTTCGCCCAGTTCTTGCGGCGCTCGTCGCCGACGACCGGGACGTCGACCGGGATCAGCACGGATTCGTCCATGGGGCTCAGGGTACCGGTTCGCGATGTCGCGGAGCAGGAGGTCGCGCCAGCGGCTTCATCCGGCCGTCGTCGACGCGGCGCCGGTTGCCGTTGAGGCACTAGTCAGTTCTCGCACTCCACAAGCCTTCTCGTCCGATCGCGCCAACCAGCCGATGGCATCGTGAGAGATCATGGAAGACCACCACACCACACCACCCGCGTTCGTCGTCTTCGCCGTTGCCGGCGGCCTCCTCTTCATGCTCGGTGGCCTGATCACAGCGGCGTCGTCAGACGAGCGCGCCGTGCTGGCTGCCGGCGCCATCGCCTTCGTCCTACTCGGCTTCTACGCGGTCGCAACCGTCATCCGTCACAATCGGCTCGTGGCGGAGATGCGTGTCCTCTCGAGGTCGCTGCAGGAGGCCCACAAGTCCGATCGCGCGATGCGTACCCGCGTGGCCGTCACGCTGCGCGAGCCGGTCACGACGATCGTCGGGTTTGCCGACGCGCTCGTCGAAAGGGATGACATGTCGACCGATCAGCGAAGGGCGATGACGCGAGAGTTGTTGGCCAACGCCCGCGAGGTCGATCAGGCGTTGGCGGGCCTCGCATCCGAAGGCTCGATCGGTGTCACCGGACGCGTGGACGGTGTCGTCCTCCTCGACCACGAGCTGATGTCCATCGCATCGTCGATCGTGGGAGACCTCGAGTTCGAAACCTGGTTCGCGCCGTCGCGCGCATGGGGAGACTCGGCGTTGGTGCGCCAGATCCTCCGCACGATCCTCTCAGGAGCCCGGTCCAATGGCTGCAGGTCGCTCGTCCTGAAGACGGACCGGCGAGGTGATCGTGTGGCGGCGACGATCTCGGGACGATGTGAGCTCCTGCCCGCCGAGGGAATCGCTGCACTCACAGGGAACGCGCACGGCGGTGACCTCATGGACGAGCAGTACCTCATCCTTCGGGACGCCCGAGCAGCTGCCGCCAGCATGGGCGGCACGATCGGCTACGCAGAAGCGCTCGGTGTGTCCCACATCGTGGTGGAACTTCCCGCAGCCCCCGAGGACGTGAACCTCAATACGCCCCGGCAGAGGGCTCCCGAAGGTCGACGGACCGCCGGAACCGCAGGACGCAATTCCGTGATCGCCCCTGTCGAGATGTCCGGCGACCGATTCACCCCCGTAATCCGGTTCACCCGAGAGATCGCCTCCTAGCTTCACCCATGTTCAGCGTCGCGGCGGGACAATTACCGGCGGGCGGGGAGGGTCAGCACAGGGCGACGATGTCAGCGAGCGCCTGCTTGTTGGTTCCTGACGGGGTAAGCATCATCAGGTGTCCAATCGGGTTCTGAGCAGCGACTTCGCGGGCCTTCTCGGCGGCGCACGTCGCGACGTCGGCGGTGACCGGCATGAGGTAGGCGATCTGCTCGAGCGAGTAGGACTGGAGCACCGGCGTCGCTGTGAAGGCGGGTTGCGGCTGGTCCGGGTACAGCTTGCCGAGCGGGTCGGGATCGAAACGGGGCACCAGGTGGACGCCTCCCGCAGGTCCCCAGATCATGGCGATCGACACAGCCTCGCAACGCTCGATCCGCACGGATCCGAGGAGCTCTTCCGCCTCGTCGAGCGTCGGGCGATCCGTTGCATCTGAAGTGATTGCAACGGTGCCAAGAGCCCCTTCGGCACCGAGTTGAGGCAGCGGGCCGAGGTACGGGAGGTCCACGATCGCGTATCCGGGTGCGCCTTCGAGCCTGATCTCCATCATCGGGACGCTCACGCCGTCGATGTCGAGGTCGACGCCCGATGGTCCGACGACTTCCCACCCCGGCAGGATGGCGGTGTCGTAGTCGAAGGCGGACTCGGTCACGTACATCCGCACACCGTCGGCGTCCAGGGAGACCTCATCGGAGCCGGAGCCGCCCGTCGTACCCTGCCATGACCAGGTCGGCAGCGGTGTGAAGCGGAACACATCGCCGCCTCGGGTGTCGATCCCATCGGCACATCCGGGCCCGATCGTGTTCGCAGCCTGCGGGCCGTGCGCGGTGAACCGGGCGATGGGAACGGCGACGGCCGTGTCAGGTGCATCATCGGGAGCAGAGTCACCGCCACCTGCGGCTGTGGTCGAAGGAGACGTCCCGGTAGTGGACGTGGGATCACCGGTTTCAGCGCCGTCCCCGCCACCGCACGAAGCCGCAAACAAGGCCATCACGACCAGAACTCCCAATCTCCACATGTCGTGCTCCCGTTCATCGGTGGTCGACTCGACGCTGCGACACCCTACCGAGCACTGCCGGACGGATGCCAACCTGTACCGTGTCGAAGGGACGAGGCCTCTAACGTCGCGTGCCGCGCACGGCGGCCCGACTCGAGTGGTACCTACCAGACAGGCAACGCCAGATTCCCGCAATCCGTGCGTGGCCCACGAGTAGCGTTTGGCCGACGAGGAGGAATCGTGACCCGGTCGACACGTGAGGCGACGGCAGACGGTTCATGGATGCTGTGGACCACCATTGGACTGGCCGTGATCTGGATCGCGGTCCTGGCGATCAGCGTGTTCTCGCCCGACCTTGTGACAGGGAGTCAACAGGAGCACCTGCCCATCGCCGCCCTGACTGCGTGGCTCTGGGGCCTCGTCAGCACCATCGGCTTCCTGTGGGGGATGGCGAAGCTGCGCGGCAACGCCGATCGGAAGCCGATCTGGATCGGGCTCAGCGTCTCGGTGGGTGGCATCTGGCTCGTCGCCACCGTCCTCAGCCTTACCCTGCCCGCCTTCGAGACTGGGACGGACCCCACGACGCTCCCCTTCGGCGCCATGGTGGCCCCACTCGCCGCGGCCGTCCTGACCGCGCTTGCTTCCATCGTCGCAGGGATCTTCAGCAGGGGTCCGGGGAATGGCTGACGCCGCTGCCGACGAGCGCGACACGGTCGCCGTCAGTTCTTGGACCTCCGCGGTCCGGCAATCCTCTGTTCGAGGGGGCCGTTGCGTCTCGTGATGAATCGCAGCGCGTGCAGGGCGACGATGATGCCCCACAGGCCCGCGATGTAGAAGAACCACCAGCCTCCGCCGCCGAGGGCATCGACGAAAGCGAGGATGGAGACGGTGACCGTGTACGCGAGGACGTGGCGGAGGAACCTCATCCGACGCCGCACGGCCGATCGGGATTCCTTGACGGACCGTCGATCCTGGCGTGACATTCGGCGAACCGCCTCATCGACGGCGGCCGATGAGATGCCGAGCTCATCCGCGATGCGGTAGAGGTCCGCTCGCGACAGGCCGTGACGGCGATCGTTGCCGGCTGACTCGATCGCCCCTGCGAGGTCGAGGATGTCCGCCGTCTCGTCGCCGTCGAACCACTGATCGCTCTCGCGCATCCGCTCCATCGGGACAAGGTACCCGAATCGGGCGACACCGTCAGTCCGGACGTACCCCCACTGGTACCGTGGCCGCTGACCCGACCGATTGGAGGATCCCATGTGCTTCGACATCGATGCGTCTCCGCCGATTACCCCCATCACGGGCGGCTCCGTGGCGCACGCTGACCTCGAGCTCACCTCCTCGGACGGAACGCGGTTCGCTGCTTTCGAGGCGACGGACGGGGGCGAGGCCGCGGTTCTCATCCTTCCTGACGTCCGCGGCCTGTTCCCGTTCTACGAGGAACTCGCATTGCGCTTCGCAGAGCACGGAATCGATGCGATCGCGATCGACTACTTCGGCCGAACTGCGGGCGCCGCGAAGCGCACGGAGGACTGGGACTTCATGCCGCACGTGAGACAGACCACCCTCGACAGGATCCGGGAGGATGTCCGTGCCGCGCTGAACCACCTCAGGGGTGACGCAGGCGAACGGAGCGTCTTCATCGTCGGATTCTGTTTCGGAGGATCGAACAGCTGGTACATGGGCGCGAGTGACCTCGGTCTGAGCGGTGTCGTCGGCTTCTACGGTCATCCGGATCGAACCGGTGTTCCCCAAGGGGCTCCCACTGTCATCGCCTCTGTTACGGACATCTCCTGCCCGGTCCTCGCACTCCAGGCAGGGGACGATCCCGGGATACCAACCGAGGCCAACGACCGCTTCCGCGCAGCGATGGAAGCTGCCGGTATCGATGGGACCGTCATCGAGTACCCAGATGCACCCCACTCGTTCTTCGACCGGAAACAGGCCGACTACTCGGCCGAATCCGCCGATGCCTGGCAGCGCATCCTCTCCTTCATCACCGAACACGCATGATTCTTGGCTTCGCGAGTCCTCTCCCCATCACCCCGACGTGCCCGTGGTACCTTGGAGAGTCCGACAACACGCAGAGGAGGTTCGTGTTGAAAGGCTTCCGTGCCGGCGTTGGCATGGCCATCGGTGCCGGACTTGGGCTCGTGTTTGGGCTCTTGTTCATCGACGATTGGTGGATCGGACCGGCGATCGGAGTCAGCCTGGGGTTGATCGTCGGGGCCATCATCGACCTTCAGACGCAGTCCGAGGACGCCGAGTAGCCGCATTCATACCACGGTTGGTTTCATCACCTACTCTGCTGGTCATGAACCCCGACCTTCGCTCCGCCGTCCGATCCGATTTCGAGCGCGTCCGCTCCGAGCTCGACGCCCTCATTCGCATCCCTTCCGTCAGCGCTCCGGGATACGATCCCGCCCAGGTTCGCCGATCGGCCGAACACGTCGCGGAGCTGTTGACCGCATCGGGTCTCGACGACGTGCGGCTCCTCGAGCTCGAAGGCGCACATCCGGCCGTGTACGGCGAGAAGTGCGGGCCGACGGGCGCTCCGACGCTCCTGCTGTATGCACACCACGACGTCCAGCCTCCCGGACCGCGCGACCAGTGGGATCACGATCCGTTCGAACCAACGGCGGTCGATGGTCGGTTGTTCGGTCGGGGTACCGCTGACGACAAGTGCGGCATTGTCCTGCATCTGGCTTCGATCAGAGCCTTTGGTGACGACCTTCCCGTCACGGTCAAGGTGTTCATCGAGGGCGAGGAGGAGATCGGCTCGACGCACCTCGTCGAATTCCTCGACACCTACGCGGACCTCCTCTCATCCGACGCGATCATCATCGGGGATGCAGGCAACTGGGCACCGGGTGTGCCGGGCCTCATCACCTCGCTCCGTGGACTCGTCGACTGCACCGTGACCGCGAGGACCCTCACCTATGCGGTTCACAGCGGCAGCTTCGGTGGTGCGTACCCGGATGCCATCACGGGTCTCGCCCGAACCCTCGCCCGGCTCCACAACGACGATGGTTCCGTCGCCGTGGAAGGCCTCATATCTCACGAGGTCGACGGGCCCGAGGTCACCGCGGCGGATCTGGTCGATCAGACCCTGCCGGTCGACGGCCTCGAGATGATCGGGACGGGTTCGATCGCGTCGCGGCTCTGGCGTCAACCCTCCGTATCCGTGCTCGCCATCGAGGCAGTACCCCTGTCCGAGGCCATCAACCAGATCGTCCCCGAGGCGAGGGCGAAAGTGTCGATGCGCATCGCACCCGGGGACGATGCACGAAGCGCCCTCGACGCGTTGACCGATCACCTGATCCGCTCGGCGCCGTGGGGTGTCCAGATCACCGTATCGGAAGGGTCGACGGGTGAGGCCTTCGAGCTCAACACGTCGGGCCCGACCTATGACGCGTATCGTGCCGGAATGCTCGAGGGGTACGGTACGGATGCCGTCGAGTTCGGCATGGGGGGATCCATTCCCTTCGTCGCCGCGTTCTCGGAACGATATCCCGACGCAGAGGTGCTCCTCGTTGGCGTCTCGGACCCGACCAGCCGATATCACGGCCCGAACGAGAGCCTCGAGATTCCGGACCTCGAGTCGGCGATCGTCGCCCAGGCCGTGACGTTCAGGCTTCTCGGGACATAGGCGTCGGTCCGGGTACCGTTCCCGGATGCGGAGACCTACCACAGCACTGTTGATCATCGCGGTCATCGTCGTCTCCGTCGCCCTTGCGGTCCGATCGAACGACGACGCGTCAACGGGTGCGCCGTCGACCACGGTTCCCAACCCGACGGGGGAAACGAGCACGACCGCGACCACGCTTCCCTCGACAACAGCCGCCCCCGAACTCCCACCTGGTGTCTCGGTGTGCGACCTCTACGGGGACATCACCGTCACGGGCGTTGTTGCGTCGACCGAGCTCGTGGAGGCGTCTGGCCTCGCCATGAGTCGAACAACCGAGGGCGTCCTCTGGGCACACAATGACTCTCGCGGCGATCCCGTGCTCCACGCCTTCACCTCCGCTGGTGAGGACCTCGGCGACGTCGAGATCCCGGGGGCATTCGCTTTCGACTGGGAGGACATGGGGGCTGGTCCGGGGGCCGACGGGACGGGGTCATTTCTCTACGTCGGGGATCTCGGTGACAACTTCGGCATCCGCGACGGCATCGTCAACGTGTGGCAGGTTCCCGACGTCGATCCATCCACGGTCGATGGCGTCTTCCCGAGCGCAATGTCGATCCCCTACCAGCTCGACGATGGCCCGTTCGATGCCGAGGCACTGTTCATCGATCCCCTCGAGCCCGCCATGTACATCGTCACGAAGTCCCGGACGGAGGCGTTCGTCTTCACAGGACCGCTCACGCCATCGGACTCACCGCACCCGATGACCCTCATGACGACGCTCTTCCTCGACGCCGAGGTGACGGCAGCGGACATCACCGTCGACGGGCAACTGATC
>DATHUV010000005.1:0-23140 GCA_035461905.1 Acidimicrobiia bacterium
GGCCGGCTCGCGTTACGACGTGATCGGATGCCGGTCTTATGGTGAGGCAACGTGGGATACGACCGACCAAGGAATGTGGAGCCCGGCTGACCAGGAAGGGATCGTGGGCCACCGTTTCACCTGCGATGCCGTTCTCACGGACGCCTTCCGTGGCGCATCGAACCTGTCACTCGCCGAGTCCTTCGAGTGGGTGGTCGCCGACGGAGAAGTCGTCGCTGTGAACTCGGTGGCAGACCTCTCCACCTGGTGGGACTACACGATCGACTTCAGGGGTTTCATGTTCTCACACCACCGTGACGTCGCCGGTGACATCTCGTACGTCTCCTTCTCACGACATCCGGAGGGATCGGCGGAGATCCCGTCTGCCGAGAGCATGCCGCTCGTCCTCGAGTACGTCGACGAGTTCGCACGATCTCGCCAGTAGCCGTCGCTCGATGGGGCCCGTGCGAGAGCGTGGACCGCGACCGTTGCGAAGTCGGCGCTCTCGGGTACACCTAGATTGTGACGGTGCCGACATCCTCATTCCTCGATGCAGAACACCCACTGAGACTTGCGCATCGCGGCAGCAGGGAGCTGTGGCCGGAGAACACCTGGCACGGGTTCGATGCCGCCGTGAACCACCTCTCCTACGTCTACATCGAGACCGACGTACAGGTGACAAGGGACGGGGTCGTCATCGTGTTCCACGACGACACGCTCGATCGAACGACGAACGGATTCGGCGCCGTCGCGGACTGGATGTGGGAGGACCTCGCGCACCTCGACGCTGCGTACCACTTCTCGCCGGACGGGGTCTCCTTTCCGCTCCGAGGCTCGGGGGTGAGGATCTCGAGGCTCGACGACACGTTCGACCGGTACCCGGACGTGCGATTCAACATCGACCTGAAGGCGAAGGGCTGCGAATGGGCGGTTGCCGAGGTCATCGCCCGGTGCGCCCGCCAGGACTCGGTGCTCATCGGCTCCTTCTCCGATCGGCGCCTGTCACGCTTCCGAAGGATCACCAGGGGTCGCGTTGCCACCTCGGCAGGTCCACAGGCGGCGATGGCGATGTACGCCGCATCGCGCCTCGGCCGCTCGGTGCACCGAGGCGTCGCCGCGTATCAGCTCCCGTCCCATGCCCGGGGAGCGAGCGTCGACACGAAGCTGGTCGACGCCGTCCACAACGCAGGCGCCCAGCTCCACCTGTGGACCGTCAACGATCCGGACGAAATGGCTCGGTTCCTCGACATGGGGGTCGACGGTATCGTCACCGATCGGCCGGACCTACTGAACGTGGTTGTGGAGGGAATGGATGCTGACGCCGGGTGACGAGATCGGGAGGATCGTGCGCCTCCAGGTGCAGAAGGTCGCCATCAAACGCCGGGGTGAGGGCTACGTCCCTGAGGACATCCTCGTCGTCGAGCGAGCGGCGGTCGACGCGTGGGGCATGATGGGCTGGAACGGGGACCATTGGGTCGTCGACGCCCACAACAAGGCCCATCCCTCGCGTCGCGGCGGCGGCCGTCGCCAACTGTCGATCGGTTTCACCGGCCATTACGCCGAGATGGCCCGCCGATTCGGAAGTGCTCCTATCGGCGTGGCGGGTGAGAACCTCATCGTGGACGGACCGGCAATGTCGCTGGCGGACCTCGGGGACGGCGTGGTCATCGTCACGGGGGACGGCGCGCAGGTCGCGCTCGAACGACCGCGTGTGGCTGCGCCATGCGTCGAGTTCACGAGCTTCATGTTGGGTCTCGACCATGTCGCACCCCTCCGCGAGATCGCGGGTCCTCTCGGGGATCTCGACGATGGTCGGAGGGGCTTCATCGTCTCGGCTGACCATGCCCCTGACCCCATTGAGGTCCGTGTCGGTGACACGGTCCACCTCGGGATCCCCGCTCCCTGATCCGGTCCGCGTCAGGCGATCCGGTACGGGACGCCGTTGAGCATCACGAGGCTGTCGATCGCGTGGTTCCGTGCCTCGTCGAAGGTGCAGGAGGAGAAGACCTCATACGGCTCTCCGTTGTGCTGGTGGTAGACCGTGTACCCCTCTGGCCTGTCGAGGACGTACAGGTCGTTGCGCGGTCCGGGGACGTTCCGGCCGAGTCCCATGAGGGCGTCGTGGTCGGGGATCTCGGCGATCAGGTCGATGCGCTCGAGGGTGAGCGCCTCAGCGAAGTCGCTTCCCGTGGTCGCCTGGCGTCCGAGCATCTCGGACGCGACCTTCCGGACCCGACGTTCGAGGATCGCCCTTGCCTGCTCAGATCTCGTGTACATCATGCATCAGTCGCACCGATCACGCGGTGACGGGTTTGTAGGCCTCCCTGACCGCCTCGAAGCGATCGATCTCCTCCTCGTTGCGCATGGTGAGGGCGATGTGGTCGAGCCCGTTGACGAGGCAGTGCTTCGTGAACGGATCGATGTCGAACGACGCAGAGAAACCCGATGCCTTGACCGTCTGGGCGGGCAGGTCGATCGTCACCTGCGCTTCGGGATCACGGGCGATGGCGATCAGTGCGGCGACCTCATCATCGGTCAGGACGATCGGCAGCAGGTCGATCTTCGTGCAGTTGTTCGCAAAGATGTCCGCAAACGACGGAGCGATGACCGCCCGGAATCCCCAATCCTCCAGCGACCATGGTGCGTGTTCGCGCGAGCTGCCGGAACCGAAGTTCGGGCCGGTCACGAGGATCGTCGCAGCCGCGTAGGCGGGGTCATTGAGCACGAAGTCCGGATCCAGCTCGCCCTCGGCGTCGCGTGCCCAGTCGTAGAAGAGGAACTCACCGAATCCCGAGCGTTCGACACGCTTGAGGAACTGCTTCGGGATGATCTGGTCCGTGTCGATGTTCGCGCGGGGGAGGGGCACAGCCGATCCGGTGATGGTCGTGATCGGTTGCATCAGCTCGCCGCCCGTACATCGACGATGTGGCCGGCGATCGCAGCTGCAGCAGCCATCGCGGGCGACATGAGGTGGGTGCGCCCTCCGCGTCCCTGGCGGCCCTCGAAGTTCCGGTTCGACGTCGAGGCGCATCGTTCGCCGGGGTCGAGCTGGTCGGGGTTCATGCCGAGGCACATCGAACACCCCGGTTCGCGCCACTCGAGGCCCGCAGCGAGGAACACCTCGTGGAGCCCTTCGGCCTCCGCTTGATCCTTGACGAGGCCGGACCCAGGGACCACGAGGCCCGAGACCGTGTCGGCGATCCGGTGGCCTGCGAGCACGGCCGCCGCCTCCCGGAGGTCCTCGATCCGACCGTTGGTGCAGGATCCCAGGAACACCCTGTCGATCGTGATGTCCGTAACCGCGATCCCAGGTTCGAGGGCCATGTACTCGAGTGCACGGGCGATCGAGTCACGCTCGACAGGGTCGGACGCGTCGTCGGGGTGGGGTACCCGACCCGTCACGGGAAGCGTCTGACCGGGGTTCGTCCCCCACGACACGTGCGGTACGAGCTCGGTGGCATCGATCACGACCTCGTGATCGAACACTGCCCCGTCATCCGTCCGCAGTTCCTTCCATGCGGTGACCGCGGTTGTCCAGTCTTCCCCTGCCGGGGCAAATGGGCGGCCCTCCAGGTAGGCGAAAGTTGTCTCGTCGGGGGCGATCATGCCGGCGCGCGCACCTGCCTCGATCGACATGTTGCAGATCGTCATGCGTCCCTCCATCGAGAGGCCCTCGATGGTCGATCCGCGGTACTCGATGACGTAGCCGGTGGCCCCGGCCGTTCCGATGCGTGCGATGACGGCGAGGATGATGTCCTTTGCGGTGACCCCGCGTGGCAGATCCCCGGTGACCGTGACAGCCATCGCCTTGGGTTTGGCCTGGGGAAGGGTCTGGGTCGCGAGCACGTGTTCGACCTCCGACGTCCCGATGCCGAACGCGAGGGCACCGAATGCCCCGTGCGTCGCGGTGTGGGAGTCGCCACAGACGATCGTCATGCCTGGCTGGGTGACCCCCTGCTCGGGCCCTATGACGTGGACGATCCCCTGGCGTCGGTCGTCGAGTCCGAACAGCGGGATCCGGTTCTCCTGGGTGTTGCGCTCGAGTGTCGCGATCTGGAGCGCCGACATCGGGTCAGCGATGCCCTGCTCTCGAGGTGTCGTCGGAACGGCGTGATCGATGGTCGCAAGGGTGAGCTCGGGTCGGCGAACGCCGCGTCCCGACAGCTGGAGGGCTTCGAACGCCTGGGGTGACGTGACCTCGTGGATGAGATGGAGGTCGATGTAGAGGAGGTCGGGTTCGTCGTGCGCGGTGTGAACGACGTGGGTGTCCCAGACCTTGTCGAGGAGTGTGAGTGGTGTGTCCATTGGGCCTCTGGGTGGGTTCCGGGAGGCTAGCGAGTCCCCCGACGTCGGAGAAATCTGCTCCGATCCGGGAGCGCCCCTACGCTGGCGCCGTGATCGTGCATCTCCTCCTCGTGCTGGCCTCCGTCGTGCTCTCCAGCCCGTTCGGAACCGCTGAAGCTACTGCGATCGCGGATGACGATGGCCTCACCGTCGAGATGTCGGTTGCGGTATCGGGGACGGTCTCGGTGGTGATCGTGCGGCCCTTCTCGAGCTTCGAGCAGCTCCCTCCAACCGCACTCGTCGACCGCGGGGACGGAACGTGGGGTGGGCTCGTCGTCCTGCCGAGTGCGGAGGACTGGTCGATCGTGTTCGACGCGATCGACCCCGATGGGGAGGCGTTCCGATCGGACACGACCTCGCTCACCGCCCTCGGCGTCGACCCGGTCGTTGTGGCGGGTCCGCCAGACGCACCCGTGCCCTCACGCGGAGTCGATGCATCGACGCTATGGCTCATTGCCGGCGTCCTCCTCGCGGCTGGCGCGCTCGCCGCGCTGGCGTGGTGGACATTTGCGGGGACCGGGGACGGTGGGGACGAAGCCGCCAACGACACGGACACGATCGCAACGTCCGACGAGGAACCTGGGCAGGGGTCCCAGAAACCCCCTGACCGCGGCGCACCTTGACAAATGGTCGGGAATCACCGACCATTAGTCCGATGACAGTGCCGCAATCCCGTGCATCGAGCGAACACACCCTCGACTACGACCTCGACGAGGTCGTCTATGTCGAGGACGCCGCCGCCATGAAGGCTGTCGCCGACGACACGCGGATGGACATCCTGAACCTGCTCCTCGAACGAGCGGCGACCGTGAGCCAGCTGGCCGATGCCCTCGACAAGCCGAAGGGGACGGTCGGATACCACGCGAAGATCCTCGAGGACGTCGGGCTCATACGCGTGGTGCGTACAGCGAAGGTCAGAGCGATGACCGAGAAGTACTACGGCCGTGTGGGACGGACGATCCAGTTTCGAGGATCACCGCGACCCGACGACCCCCACTGGTTCGTCAATGATGCGCTGCGGTCGATGGTCGCCGTCGAAGGAGACCCACTGCCCATGTTCACGTCACGGGTCGCACGCATTCCGGTCGAGCGCGCGGTCGAGTTCTCCGAACGGATCCTCGAACTGTCCGAGGAGTTCCTCGACCTGCCGAGATCCGGGGACACGGTCTTCGGGTTCCTCGCCGGGATCTTTCCGACGGACCATCCCGCGCTGACGGACGGAGGAGACTCCCGGTGACTGATGTAGCGCCTGACACGAAGAAGAAGGGGAAGGTCGCGCTCGGCGCGAACTACTGGAAGCTGTGGACCTCGAGCGTCGTCTCCAACCTCGGCGACGGCGTGACCGCCATCGCACTCCCGTGGCTGTCGTCCGCCGTGACACGGAATGCCATCCTGATCGCCCTCGTAGGTGTCGCAGGGCGGATCCCGTGGCTCGTCTTCAGCCTGCCGGCAGGGGTCATCACCGACCGTGTCGACAGGCGCAAACTGATGCTGGGTTCACAGATCGTTCGGTCGCTTCTCATGTTCGTCGCTGCGGCGACCGTCCTGTACTACGAGTCGTCGCTGCCGGATCCGACCTCGGTCGAGGCGGGTGCGGTATCGAACAACATGGTGCTGTACGGGATGATCATCGTCGTGTCGCTGCTGTTCGGGATGGCGGAGGTCCTCTACGACAACTCGGCCCAGACCATCCTGCCGGCCATCGTCGAACCCGATGGCCTCGAACGTGCGAACGGAAACTTGTGGGGAGCCGAGATGGTCACGAACTCCTTCCTCGGCCCACCCCTGGGCAGTGTGCTCATCGCGGTTGCCTTCGCCCTGCCGTTCGCATTCGACGCGGCAACCTTCGCCGTCGCTGCCCTGCTCATCTTCCTGATCTCTGGCTCCTTCGCAAGCCGCGACAGGTCCCTCGCCCAGAGCGGGCCGAAGGTCCAATGGTGGGGGGAGATCAAGGAAGGGGTCATCTGGTTGTGGCACCACCCCCTCCTTCGCCCGATGGCGATCATCCTCGGCCTCCTCAACGGGCTCGGCATGGTGACGTTCGCAACGCTGGTGCTGTTTGCCCAGGAAGTGCTGGGCATCGATGCATTCGTCTTCGCGATCCTCGCCATGTCCGGTGCCGTCGGCGGTGTCATCGGGAGCATCGTCTCCCCGAGGGTCTCCAAGCGCCTCGGCTCTGGCACCTCACTGCATCTGACCCTGCTGATGAGCATCCTGACGAACGCCATCATCGGGTTCGCGACCCACTGGTCCGTGGTGTTCGTGATGTTCGCCGTATTCAGCTTCTCGGCTGTGCTGTGGAACGTCATCACCGTGTCACTCCGCCAGACGATCATCCCCGACGGGCTCCTCGGCAGGGTGAACAGCGTCTACCGCTTCTTCGCATGGGGAATGATGCCGATCGGACTCGCGGTCGGCGGGGTCATCGTGTCGGGCATGGAAGCACTCGGAGCGAGCCGAGAGATGGCCCTCCGGACGCCGTGGTGGTTCGCTGCGATCGCCTACGTCGTCCTGTTCATCTACGCGGCACCGAAGCTGACGACCGACAAGATCGAGGCTGCACGGATGGAAGGCGTCGCGTCGAAACGGGCTTCGGCACAGGGGGATGGAGCGTCCGAGGACCAGTGACCGGTCGCCGCACGGTTCGTCGTCAGGGCGCCCGTCAGGACGCGAGCCTGCGCCTGCTCAACACCACGACTGCGGCTGCTGCCGCCACGCCGGCGGCGACGCCGACCCACACCTTCGGCGGGGGTGACTGCACCCTCGGACCGAGGCTGACGGGCCTCTGGAACTCGAGGATCGGCCATTCGCGGGACTCGGCTTCCTCCTTGAGCTCCTTTTCGGGATTCACGACGATCGGGTTCCCGACGATCTCGAGCATCGGGATGTCGGTGTAGCTGTCGGTGTATGCGAAGGACTTGGACAGGTCGAGCCCGTCACGTTCGGCCACGCGCCGCATCGCATCGACCTTGCCGGGACCCATGACGTACTGCTCGAGTTCGGGAACGTAGCGACCGAGTCGGTCCGTGCGAATCCTCGTGGCAATGACCCCTTCGATGCCCACCATCGCCGCGATCGGTGTCACAAACTCCTCGGGACTCGCCGACACGACGTACACGGCTCGTCCGGCGCGCTTGTGCTCATCGATGAGGAACAGTGCCTCGGCGAACACGAGTGGTTCGATGACATCGTCGAGGGTTTCGGCGATGATCGACTCGATCTCCGCCTTGTGCCATCCCGACACGAGGTCGAGCATCTCGTCCCTCGCCCGCTCGAGGCTGCTCTCGTCCGCCCCGAAGAGCATGTACGAGATCTGGGCGATACCCAATCGGAGGAGGGTGCCGCGGTGGAGGAAACCCGCCCGGTACAGCGGCTTTCCGAACGCCAGTGTCGACGACCCCGCGATGATCGTCTTGTCGAGATCGAAGAAGGCCGCCTCGCGCATGATGGGAGTGTATCGGCGTTCGCGGGACGCACCATGAGGGATGTCGAACCCCTTGTATGGCACCGACGGCATGGGTACGTTGTCGACGCTTCCCCTCCGACGTCTCGGAGGTCTCGATGTCCGTCATCGCAACGTGGTCACCCGCCGATGCCGCACTCCACACGCTCGTGCCCCTCGGCCTCGCCGTCGCCGCGGGTACCGCGCTCGTCATCGACCTCGACCCCGACGGAGCGACGGTCGGTTCCGCGCCGACGCTGGCCGATCTGGTCCGGGAAGGGGCCACGAGGGCGCAACTGGAACCGAGCCGCAGAGGGCCGGCATTTCTCCCGAACGGCGGGATCGAAGCTGCCGACGCACAGGAGCTGATCGCAGGGTTGTGTGAACGGTGGCCCGCGGTGGTCCTCCGATGCCCTCCCAGACTCGACAGGCCCGTCGGATCGATCGCGGTCCTGCCGCTCCTCCCTGACCCGCACACGTTGGTCGCCGCCTCGCCGGCCGTATACCAGCGATGCGGGTTCTCACCCCGCCATGCCCCCGCTGGCCTGGTCCTTCCGGTCCCCCGCCGCGGAACCGTCGAGCACCTCCTCAGGGGTCGAACGCCGATGAGGTCGGATCGGTGGATCCGTGCCCTGCAGCCCTTGTGGGGCAACGGTGGGTGACGTCGACCGCCTCGTTGCCTCGCTCGTCCGGTCGGATGCGCCACTCGACCGCTCCGCCCTGCTCGCGACGGGCCGTGCGATCGCACCGGAGGTCGCACCCCTGGCACCCGCCGAGGCGGTCGAGCAGGCCGTCGACAGCATCGTCGGGCTCGGGCCGCTCGAGCCCCTCGTCGAAGACCCCCTCGTCACGGACATCCTCGTCAACGGCGCCGACGAGGTCTGGGTCGAACGCGACGGAGCACTCGAACGGACACACATCACCTTCCGCCGGGACGACGACGTCATCGCCTTGATCCGCAGGGTCGTGGCGCCACTCGGGTTGCGCATCGATCGCAGCCATCCCGCCGTCGACGCACGGCTCACCGATGGATCGCGCCTGCATGCGATCATCCCGCCGGCAAGTGTCGATGGTCCGATCCTCGCGATTCGGAGGTTCACCGAGGCCGTCCGCACCGTGGAGGACCTCCACGCGCGGGGCGCTGCAACCCAGGCACAGGTCGACGACCTCCATGCCGCCGTCGCTGATCGATCCAACATCCTCGTCGCCGGTCAGACCGGAGCGGGCAAGACGACGGTCCTGAACGTCTTGTGTGGCGCGGTCCCATCGTCTGATCGTGTCGTGACGATCGAGGATGCCGCAGAACTGCGTCCGAAGGGCCATGCGGTACGGCTCGAAGCCCACATAGCGAATGTCGATGGTGCAGGTGCGATCACGATGCGCCAGCTCGTCCGGCACGCCCTGCGCCTGAGGCCCGACCGCATCGTGGTCGGTGAGGTGAGGGGGCCCGAAGCCCTCGACATGGTCCAGGCCCTCACGACGGGTCACCGCGGGTCGATGTCGACGATCCACGCGAGTACCTCCGCGGAGGCACTGTTCCGACTCGAGATGCTCGCGTCGATGGCACCCGAAGCGGTGCCGCACCGACCCCTCGAGGCTCTCGTGCGGAGCGCGATCGACGTCGTCGTCGTTGTCGAGCGCACCGCACACGGTCGACGGATCGCTGACATCGAGCGGATCGGCGACCGGCCATGACCCTCACACTGATCGCACTCGGTGCCGCCGTCATCGTGACGGGTGGTCCGTGGCCCCTCGCCGCCATCCTGATCGCAGCGTCCGTGTCACCGGCCACGGGTGTCGCAGCGATCGCGGCAGGCGTGATGTGGGAAGCTTGGCGTCACAGGCGGCATCATCGGCACGGCGCTTCCGCGTCGTCGGTGATCCGGGCGCTCGCGCTCGACATGGGAGCCGGCCGAAGCCTCAGGGAAGCACTCCTCGAATCCCCCGACGGGCGGATCGATGCGACCATCCGACGCCTGTGCGATGTTGGCGCACCGCTCGAGGACGTTGGCCGTGTCCTCGGTGACCGCCTCGGCGTCGAAGCGCAATCCCTCGTCGGTGCGATCGCGCTGAGCGATGCGACGGGAAGTGCGCTCGCCGAGAGCCTCGACGCGATCGCGGATCAGATGGAGCTCGAGGAGACGCTCGAACGGGACCGACGGGTCGCAACCTCCCAAGCGAGGTTCTCAGCCCTCGTCGTGGGTGTGGTACCGCTCGCGGTCGCGATCCTGGTCGTCCTGATCAGGGGAGTTCCCGAACCCGGAGGCGCACAAATCATCGTCCCGATGGCCGTGGGGGCAACGCTCATGGTGATCGGATCGGGAATCGTGCTTTCGATGTCGAGACGGGTGGCGTGATGGTGGTTCTTGCAGCCGTCGCAGCAGTCCTGGTCGTGGCGCGGCCGCATCTGGCGATCCCGACCGTGGCGGTGTTGGCAGCGGCCGTGGTCGGCGGTCCGCTTGCCGTCGTGATCGCATGTGGGACGATCACGGCCGTGTGGGCGGCCCGCCGGGCCCGGATCACGACGCTGTCACGTCGACGGGCTGCAGGCGACGAGCTTCGCATCCTCGATCTCGTCGCCCTCGGCATGACCGGAGGTCTCGCGTTCCCCCAGGCGGCCGCTTTCGCCGCCTCCATCGTCGGGGGCACGGTCGGAGCGGAACTCGCCAGGTGCGTCCGATCGGGCAGATCGGGTGTGCAGGTCTCTTCGGAGGTGCCCGCCATCGAGGCCATGACGCTCGTTGCGCGCCGATCCGACGCCTCGGGATCGCCGTTGGGTCCAGAGATCCGGAGGACCGCATCCCTGATCCGGAGCGAACGAGCGGCCTCCGAGCGTGAACGGCTCGCACGGCTTCCCGTCAAGCTGCTGTTTCCCCTTGCATTCGCAATCCTGCCCGGGTTCATCCTCATGACGGTCGGTCCCGCCGTCATCTCGGGCATCGCGCGGCTCGGCGCGTGATCGGCACGCCGGGCGAATCCCGATCCGATCGAAGGAGACCCCTTGAGACAGACACCACACGCCACCATCGACCGGGAGACCGGTCAGGCCACCGCCGAGTACGCCCTCGTCCTCGTCGCCGCGGCGATCGTCGCACTGGCCCTCATCACCTGGGCGTCGACGACCGACATGTTGCCGTCGTTCTTCAACTCGGTGATGCAGAAGGTGATCTCGGTCGCCGATGGCATCGGATGACCGAACGGGGGAGCGCGGTCGTCGAGTTCGCGCTCGTCGTGCCGCTCATGCTGCTGCTCGTCATCTCGATCGCCGAGGTCGCCGTCGTCGCCCGAACAGAGCTCGAGCTGGTTCACGCCGCTCGGGAGGGCGCCCGGCAGGCAGCGACGTCGCCGGACACGGCGAGGGCGGCGGCCGCGGTGCGCACCGCCTTGGGTACCGCTGGCGGGGACGCCCGGATCGCGGTTTCGAGGCCATCCGGTGTGGGCGAACCGGCAACCGTGAGGGTCAGGCTGCGCCACCGTGTCGCAGCACCGTTCATGGGTGGGTTCACCGTTGAGCTCGCAGCATCATCAACGATGCGAACCGAACGGTGAGGCTGGATCGGTTCTCGTCGGGTTGTCGATCGCCGTCCTCGTACTGATGCTCGCGGTCGGTGTCGCGATATCGGGCGCCGGGCTCGCCGCGTATGCGGCCGCCTCCAACGCAGCCGATGCAGCGGCTTTGGCAGCTGCGCCCGTGACGTTCAGGCCCTTCGGAGCGACGGGATCGCCCGCGAGGGAGGCAGCGGTCTTCGCGGCACGCAACGGCGCGACCCTTGTGTCGTGTGTATGCCGCGTCGATCGGTCCTGGGCGAAGCGCACGGTGACCGTGCGCGTCACCCGGACGTTGGCGGTTCCGGGCGTCGGCTCGTTCGAGATCTCGGCGACATCGAAGGCGACCTTCGACCCTGCCTTGCTGATTCCCGAGCCTTGACCTGTCGCATCACATTCGGGAGGGGTGTGCAGCGTCGTCATGGCGTGATACGGGTAGCCTGAGCGGGTGCTGATCGTCATCGCTGGATGCGGCCGGGTGGGTTCCGAGCTCGCGCTCACCCTCTCCGAGGAGGGGCACGACGTGTCGATCGTCGATGACGAGAAGTCACGGCTCGATGCCCTCGGTGCCTCGTTCAACGGTCGGACCACGGTCGGGCTCGCATACGACGTCCGGACGCTCCGAGCAGCGGACATCGAGTTCGCCGACGCGTTCGTCGCGGTGACGAGTAACGACAACGCCAACGTGATGGCCGTGCAGCTCGCAAAGAAGGTGTTCGGCGTCCCGAGGACCATCGCCAGGCTGGACGACCCTGCCAGGGCCGACGTGTACAGGACACTCGACGTCGAGTACGTTCTCGGTGCCCATCTCGTCGCTGTCGTGATCCACGAGCGGATCACGAGCCCCGGCCTCGACCTCCACGTGACGTTCAGCGACGGAGATGTCGAGATCGTCGAGATGCTCCTCGGCCCCACGGCAGATGGGATCCGCGTGGCGGATTTTCAGGTCGAGGATGGCCTGCGGGTCAGCGCCATCGAACGTGGCGGCATCACGATCATCCCGGGTGCCGAGACGGAGCTCCGTGCAGGTGACCTCGTCGTCGCAGCGGTCCGAAAGGGAGTCGAGGACCGCATCGCCGGATTTCTCGCCAGGGGTGATGCGTGAGGATCCTCATCATCGGAGGGGGAAAGGTCGGTTCGTACCTCGCGAGACGTTTCGTCGGGGCGCACCACACCGTCTCCGTCATCGAGCCCAGGGAGTCCCTGGCCAAGAAGGTCGGCGCGGGGGCCAACATCCTCGTATTCCAGGGCGATGGCACGAACGTCGACCTTCTCAAACGAGCGGACGTCCATCGATCGGACTGGGTGTTCGCGGTGACGGGCCTCGACGATGCGAACCTCGTCGCGTCGCAACTCGCGCGGACCCTCGGCGCCCAGAACGTGCTCGCACGCCTGAACGACCCGTCGAACGCCCCGACCTTCGACGCACTCGGCATCCGCACCGTCGCGTTCACCGACCTGATGGTCGATGTGATCGAGCGCGATGTGCTCGCTGGTGACCTGAGCGCGACGGTCCTCGTCGCCCACGGGAGGCTGACCATCTCGGAGCTCGACGTCGGCAAGGGCTTCACCACGACCCGCATCGCTGATCTCGGCCTTCCGGAAGCGACGGTCGTGATCGCCATAGAACGAGATGGTGAGATCCTCATCGCCCACGGCTCGACGAAGGTGAAGGCAGGCGATCGCATCGTTGCCGCATCGCTCCCCGAGGGCATCTCGAGCCTCGTGGAGACCTTCCGCCACGCGGAGGACGAGGAGTGAGGTCCAAGGAGCGACGTCTGCCCCTGTGGGCACCGAATCCCCGCGACTCGTTCATCCTGTTCGCAAGCGAGGCGCTTATCGTCGCGGTGCTCGCCGCGATCGGCCTCGCGTTCGCCGCCGCAGCACTCCTGGTGTTCTGAGATGTTGCTCCGTCCTGCCGCCGACGATCTCCGCGTCGTCGGTGACGCGCTGGGTCGCATCTTCGTGATGGCCGGTCTCGCTTCTGGCATTCCGTTGGCATGGGCACTCGTCGCACGCGAGTGGCATCCCCTCGGATCGTTCGTGCTCATGGCCGGGGTCTTCCTTGCGATCGGTACGACCCTCGTGTCGGTCTCGTCCCGTGAGGGGAGTGAGCTGGGAACGGAGCAGGGCCATCTCGACTGGAGTCACGGAATGGTCGTGGTCGCAGTGGTGTGGCTCGTCGTGCCCGCCGTCGGATCGATCCCTTTCGCACTGTCCGGCCACTTCGCATCACCACTCGATGCGTACTTCGACGCGATGTCCGGACTCACGACCACGGGCCTCGCTCTGGTCGCCGACGTCGACCATCTCGCGTCTTCACTCAACTTCTGGCGCCACCTGCTCCAGTTCCTCGGGGGACAGGGCATCATCATGGCCGCACTGGTGATCTTCGCAGGTCGGGGTGGTACGACCTTGTTCCACGGAGAGGGCAGGGATGATCGCGTGCTCCCTTCCGTCCAATCGACCGCAAAGGCGATCTGGGCGGTGTCGTTCCTCCACCTGATAGCCGGAGTCGTGGCATTGAGCGCCGTCGCCTTCATCCTCCTCGGGTTCACGTGGAACCGGGCCCTGTTCCATGGCCTCATGGTCTTTTTCGCCGCATTCGATACGGGGGGCTTCTCCCCACAGTCGACCAGCATCGGCTACTACCACTCGGCCGTGTTCGAGGCGGTCACTGCGGTCCTGATGGTTGCCGGGGCTCTGAGCTTCGGATTTCACTTCAGGTTGTGGAGCCGGTCCGACGGCCGGTACGGCGGGAGATCGAGATCCACACGCGCTCCGGGCTCCGCGGGGCGACGCTCGCTCCTGAGGAACCTCGAGACGCGGACGATCCTCACCACCTTCGTCCTGACCCTCGGTATGACCATGTTCGGCCTTGCCGCCATCGGTGCGTACTCGTCGGTCACCGGTCTGTCGAGGCAAGGCTTCTTCCACATCCTGTCCGCTCACACGGGAACGGGGTTCTCAACCATCCCCTCATCGGAGTTGGCGATGTGGTCCGGCCTGGCATTCGGGGCCATTGCGATCGCGATGGCCCTCGGTGGTATGGCGTCGTCCACGGCAGGGGGTGTCAAGGCGATCCGCATCGGCGTGACCGTCAGGGGCATCGCCAACCAGGTGCGCGGCGACCTGCTCCCCGAGGGGGCGATCGTCGATGACACATACCACCAGTTCGGCCAAAGGAGGCTCACGGCCGAGGTGGCGAGTTCTGCGATGACGGTCTCGCTGCTGTTCGTCGCGCTGTACCTCCTGGGAGCAGGGGTGGGCGTCGCATACGGAGTTCCACTCCAGGATGCGCTGTTCGAGTCGGTGAGCGCCAGTGCCAATGTTGGGTTGTCGGTCGGCGTGACGGACGCGACGATGCCTCTCCTCCTGAAGGTGACCTACATCCTCCAGATGTGGTTGGGTCGCCTCGAGTTCATCGCTGCGTTCGTCCTGCTCGGGTTCCTGTACGCCCTCGTTCGGGGGAAGTCATGAGGAGCATCGGATTCTCGATCCTCGTCATCATGGCGATGATCGTCGCGGTTCCGGCCGCCGGTGCTGTCGATGTCGACGTAGCGAACCTCATCGAGAGTGGTGCAAGCTTTGATGGACAGACGGTCACGGTCACGGGCGAACTCGTCGGCGACTACGGGTTGAGGCGTGACGGAACGACGTGGACCCAACTCAATCAGGATTCCTACGCGCAGAACCCGGTGAGTGAGGGCGGTGCACTCGCGGGTTCGAATATCGGCATCGGTGTACGGATTCCCACGGACCTCGTGGTGGGCCTCGATCGACCGGGGCGGTATCGGATGGTCGGCCCGACGGTCGAGGTCACCGGGACGTGGAGGTTCCACGATCCGCAGCGATCCGGGGAGTCGTTCCTCGACGTGACGACCCTCGTCACGGTCGAGGGGGGCAGAGCGCTGACCGAGCCACCGGATTTCTTGTCGTACGGTGTCGGCGGGCTGCTCATCCTCGGCTCCGTCGTTGCCCTCGGTGCTCGGAGGCGCACCCGTCGAGAATGACCGGATCATCGTCCCTGCGCCATTTCTCCTATACTGCCGCCGACTTCAGCCCTCCCCGAGACCCCAGGAGTGATGTCCGTGAACCCTGACGTATGGCTCTATGTCGCCATGGCCATGGGCCTCACAGCCCTCGCCGTCGCCCTGATCTACGGCCGTCTGGTGATGGCGGCGTCCCCCGGCAACGATCGCATGGTCGAGCTGATGGGAGCGATCCGCGAGGGATCGATGGCCTTCCTGCGGCGCGAGTACCTCGCAATCGGCGTCTTCGTCGTCGTCATGGCGACTCTCATCCTCGTGTTCCTCGACTGGGGTCGTCCGTGGGGCGCCGTCGCCTACGTGTTCGGCGCCATGCTGTCGGGCCTTGCCGGCTTCATCGGTATGCGCATTGCAACAGCGGCGAACGCCCGGACGACGGAGGCTGCGAGGGTCGGAGGCACGGCGAAGGCGCTCCCCGTCGCGTTTCGTGGTGGCGCGGTCATGGGATTCACGGTGGCTGGGCTGGGGCTCCTCGGGTTCGGGCTCGGAGTCTTCCTCTTCGACAGTGTCCTCGAGGACGAGAACTGGGTGCAGATCGTCACCGCGATCGGCCTCGGCGCCTCCTCGATCGCGCTCTTCGCCAGGGTCGGTGGCGGCATCTACACCAAGGCCGCGGACGTCGGCGCTGATCTCGTCGGCAAGGTCGAGGCGGGAATCCCCGAGGATGACCCCCGGAATCCCGCAACCATCGCCGACAACGTCGGGGACAACGTCGGGGATGTGGCCGGAATGGGAGCGGACCTGTTCGAGTCCTATGTGGGCTCGCTCATCGCACCGATCGCGTTCGCGTCGATCGTCTTTGCGGGCCAGAGTTTTCTGCCGCACCTGATCTTCTACCCGCTCATGATTGCCTCGATCGGCATGGGAGCATCGATCCTCGGATCGTTCCTCGTCCGCCCCCAGGGTGACCACCTCGCGAGGGCACTCCACATCGGCACCTGGTCTGCGGCGGTCCTCACGGTGATCGGGGTCGCAATCGTGACACCGATGATGTTCAACGACGTCGCTGGCGTCGAGAGCAACGGGTGGGGCCTCTTCGGATCGGTTGTGATCGGCCTCGGCGTCGGCCTCATGGTCGGCAAGATCTCCGAGTGGTACACGTCCGACCACTACAAGACGGTCAAGGAGATCGCCCGACAGGCCGAGACCGGGCCTGCAACGGTCGTGCTCGCAGGAATCTCCGAGGGAAAGCGCTCGGCCGCATACTCGGTCATCGTCGTTGCGCTCGGTATGGGTGCCGCATTCTGGACGGGTGACCTTGCGATCGAGGGTGGGGGGATCTACGGCGTCGCCATTGCCGCGATCGGCGTGCTCGCAACCCTCGGGATCACGGTATCCGTAGACGCGTATGGCCCAATCGCCGACAACGCTGGTGGCATCGCGGAGATGGCGGGACTCGACCACGAGGTCAGGGAGGCGACCGACCAGCTCGACTCGCTCGGGAACACGACGGCGGCGGTCGCCAAGGGGTTCGCCATCGCGTCCGCCGCTGTGACCTCCCTCGCCCTGTTCTTCTCGTTCTCCCAGGCAGCGGGGATCGCGGCATTAGACCTGCTCGACATCAAGGTCGCCGTCGGCCTCTTCCTCGGTGCAATGTTCCCGTACCTCTTCGCTGCCATGACGATCCAGGCCGTCGGCCGTGCCGCGTTCCAGATGATCGAGGAGGTCCGTCGACAGTTCCGTGACATCCCAGGGTTGCGTGAAGGCCTGCCGGGCGTGCGGCCCGACTATGCGCGGTGCGTCGACATCTCGACGAAGGCATCGCTCAGGGAGATGATCATCCCGGGAGCCGCGGCCGTCGCGTTGCCGCTCGTCGTCGGGTTCATCTCCGTCGAGATGCTCGGTGGCCTCCTCGCAGGTGCGCTCATCTCGGGCTTCCTGCTCGCGATCTACATGGCGAACGCCGGTGGCGCATGGGACAACGCGAAGAAGTTCATCGAGGCCGGAGCCTTCGGTGGCAAAGGCTCGGACGCACACAAGGCTGCTGTGGTCGGAGACACCATCGGCGACCCGTTCAAGGACACCTCGGGGCCGTCCATGAACATCGTCATCAAGGTGATGACCATCGTCTCGCTCATCTTCGCATCCGCATTCGTCAGCGCGGGGGGACTGCTGTAAGGGGAATCGCCTAGGCTCTCGGCCCATGCGCATCGTCATCGTCGGAGCGGGGGCCGTTGGGTCCTACCTCGCCGAGAAGCTTTCATACGAGGGCCAGGACGTCGTCGTGATCGAGTCCGACCCCGAGCGTGCTGCGGTCGCGCAGTCCGAGATCGACTGCCTCGTCATCAACGGGAACGGTGCATCTGCGGAGACGCTGAAGAGTGCAGGCCTCGATGACGCCGACCTGTTGATCGCGGTGTCGTCGTCGGACGCGGTCAACGTCCTCGCGTGTGCAGCGGGCACAAAACTCGAGATCCCGCGCAAGGTCGCGCGTGTCGAGGATTCCCAGCTCAAAGCCGAGGTCGAGGCGCTCGGGGTGGACCTCGTGATCGATCCCGGTGAGGCTGCTGCGCGGGAACTGCTCCAGCTCGCGAGGAGCGGCGACATCTCGGAGAGGATCGACTTTGCCGACGGCGAGCTCGTCCTCCTCGGTGCGTATGTCGACTCGAGGGCACCGTTCGTCGGCAGGTCCCTCGCCGACCTCCGGGACACAGTCGTGGGATGGGATTGGCTCGTCGTCGCGGTGATCCGCCATGGTGAGACGATCATCGCGCGGGGCGGAACCACGATGGAGGCAGGCGACCATGTCCTGATGATGGCGAAGAAGGAGAGCACGGAGGAGGCCTATCGATGGCTCGGCCTCTCCAGTCGCTCAGCCGAGAAGGCCATCGTGATCGGCGGGACCCGTGTTGCACGACTCACCGCGCAGTTGCTCGCCAGCAAAGGCATCCGGACGACGATCATCGACTCCGACATGGACCGGTGCAGGATCATGGCGAGGGAGTTACCCGATGTGCTCACGGTGTGCGGCGATGCGACAGACATACGGTTGCTCCGCTCCGAGGGTGTGGCCACCACAGACACCGTCATGGCCCTCACGGGATGGGACTCGGAGAACGTCCTTGCAGCGCTCGTTGCCAAGTCCCTCGGCGCTGGGGAAGTCATCGCCCGCTTCACGAACACGGACCTCATAGGCCTTCTTGCGGGAATCGGGCTCGACGCCACCGTGTCGTCACGGCTCTCCGCAGCCAACGAGATCCTCCGATTCGTCCGACGCGGAGTCATCCACTCCGTGGTGACATTCTCGGACTCCGATGCCGAGGCCATCGAGCTGGAAGTGGGCCCGGGGAGCGAGGCGATCGGGCGCACACTCGCCGACCTGAAGCTGCCGCACTCGCTCATCATCGGAGGCATCCAACGAGGTGTGGAGGCGTTCGTGCCGAGGGGAACGACGACGATCGAGGTAGGTGACCACATCATCGCCATCGCCCTCCCTGAAGCGATCGGTGCAGCTGAGAAGCTCTCCGGCTGAGATGTCGTTCCGTCACCTCCTCCATGTCGTGGGCGCCGTGCTCGGTGCCATCGGCGTCGCCATGCTCACTCCAGCCATCGTCACGATCATCTACGGCGAATGGTCGGACCTTCCGGGACTCCTGGGGGCCGCGGCTCTCACCACGATGGTCGGACTCGGCCTGTGGAAGGGATTCGACCAACCCGGCGAGTTGTCGACCAGGGAGGGCTTCGCGGCGGTGGGGCTCGCATGGATCGCGATCTCGGTCTTCGGTACGCTCCCCTTCCTGCTGACCGGTGCGATCGGCAACTTCACGGATGCTTTCTTCGAGTCGGCGGCGGGGTTCACGACCACGGGTGCGTCGATCGTTCCGGACCCTGGGACGCTCTCGCACGGCATCGCCTTCTGGCGATCCTTCACGCAGTGGATCGGCGGCATGGGGATCATCGTCCTGTCGATCGCCGTGCTCCCACTTCTCGGAATGGGTGCGGTGCAGCTTGCGAGGGCCGAATCACCGGGCCCCATGCCCGACAGGCTCACACCGCGGTTCTCGGAGACGGCGAAGCGGCTCTGGCTCGTGTACGTGGTTCTCACGCTCGCCCAGGTCCTGTTCCTGTGGGTCGGGGACATGTCCCTGTTCGAATCGGTGGTCCACTCCTTCACGACGCTTTCGACGGGCGGCTTCAGCACCAACGCAGGTTCGATTGGCGCGTACTCGGCGTACACGCAATGGGTCGTGATCGTATTCATGCTCCTCGCAGGCACATCGTTCGCGCTCCACTACCGGTTCGTGAGGCGCGATCGGAAGGCGTACTTCCAATCGTCCGGGCTCCGGGTCTACCTGGGCATCGCCTTCGGTGCCGCCGCCATGATCGCGATCGGGAACTGGGGTGCGTCCGGTGCCGCAGATTCGATCCGCGAGGCGATGTTCACCTCGGCCACGATCCTCACGACCACAGGGTTCGCAACGTCCGACTTCGCCCAGTGGATACCAGCCCTCGAGATCATGATCGTGGGCCTGATGTTCATCGGCGGCATGGCAGGCTCGACGTCGGGCGCCATCAAGGCCGATCGGCTCCAGATCCTCACGGAGGCGTCCCGCATGGACGTGCGACGCCTCATCCATCCCCGCGGTGTGTTCGTGACACGCGTGGGTCGCGAGCCGGTCCCTGACCTGGTGGTCGAGACGGTGCAGACCTTCTTCCTGCTCTACATGTTCGCTTTCATGACGGGAACGTTCCTCCTCGCCATCTTCGGATCGATCGCCGAACCGAACCTCGGCATGGTGACGACGGTGTCAGCGGTCGCATCGGCGATCGGCAACGTGGGGCCCGGTCTCGGCGATGTCGGTCCGGCGGGCAACTACCTCGCGATCCCGTGGGCGGGCAAATACATACTTGCGTCGCTGATGATCGTCGGCCGCCTCGAGATCCTCCCCATCGTGATCCTCTTCAACCGTGAGGTCTGGAGGAGGTGACGGTCCGTCCCGGCACAGGCTTTCAGGCGCCGGGACGTCCTTCGCCCTCGTCGTCCTCGTCCACCGGCGCCATGTCGGGGTCGCTCCTGCGTCGGAGTTCGTCGCGTCGCCGGCGGGCCCAGTAATCGTCGTACGACTTCTTGCGCGTCCTGCTGATGAGGACCCACAGTCCGACGATCACGGCGACGCCGATGAGCCAGTACACGACGCCTCCACCTCCGGATTCCGGAAGGTCGACGATCTGAGCCACGATTGATGCCCAATCCATTCTCCTAGCCTACGGTGCTCGATCCGGAGAATCCCGTGCCACGAACGGTCACCTTCATCAGACACGCCGAGACCACGGCGAACGCGCAGCGCCGCTGGCAGGGATCGTCGAACGCGCCGTTCACGGACACCGGTCAGGATCAGATCGCAAGGCTTCGAGCGAGGTTCGCGGATCACCGTCCGAAGCGACTGATCGCGTCTGACCTTCCGCGCACGATGCACACCTCACAAGCCCTCGGGAACGCCGTCCCCGATCCGGAGTGGCGGGAGTTCGACGTCGGCGCCTGGGAAGGGCTCACGAGCGACGAAGTCGACATCCGATTCCCCGGGGAGCTCGCCCGATTGTTCTCGGGAGACGACTTCGCCATCGGGGGCGCTGAGAGGATGTCGGTGTTCCGTTCACGGATCGATCGAGCGTTCGATGACCTCGTTGGTGACCTCGGAGACGGAGACGAGGCGGTCGTCGTCACGCACGGCGGGGTCATCTGGTCGGTCGTGAACAAGGTCCTCGGTGCGCCCGAGGGAGCGGTGCCCGTCATCCCTTCGCACAACACCGCTATCACGAGGGTCCGAGTGTTCGACGACGGCGGTCTTCAGCTCTCGGTGTTCAACGACGCATCCCATCTCGACACCGTACCGAGGCAGTTCGGTCCTTCGGGCACCCATGTGACGCTGTTCCGCCACGGCCAGACGGAGGGGAACGTGAGAGGGCGATGGCAGGGCCGCTCGGACAGCGCGTTGACGGAACTCGGCCTCGTTCAGGTCGCGAACGCCTCGGCGATCGCCCCCGGCATCGACGCCCTGTACTCGTCCCCACTCGGGAGGACCATGCACACGGCCCGGATCATCTCCGAGCGTGCAGGCGTTCCCGCCGTTGCCCACGATGGGCTCGTCGAGATGTCCTTCGGTGCATGGGAGGACATGACGTCGGCCGAAGCGGCGGCACAGCACCCTGATCTGTTCGAGGCGCTCTACGGCAGGGGTGAGGATCACCCGCGAGGTGGGGATGGCGAGTCCTTCACCGGCGCAGGCGAGAGGCTCGCTGAAACAATCTCATGGCTCGTCCAGCAGAACGGTGCGTCCTCGCTGGGTGCGGTGTCACACGGTGCCGTGATACGGGCCTACGCCGTCAACATCGTGGGACTCTCGTTCGCCGATCGTGATCGATTCCCCGTGCCGCGCAACTCGTCCATGACCGGCGTCATCTACACCGAGGGACGGCCGGTGCTCGCGTCGTACAACGTCGCCCCCCACATGGATCACTCGTGAGGCTCTTGCTCGTCACGAACGACTATCCGCCCAGAGCGGGCGGCATCCAGATGTACCTGCGGAACCTCGTCGATGCGTACCCCGACGAGGTCCTCGTCTATGGGCCATCAGATGAGCTCGCGGATCCGGGTGAGGAGGGCGTCGTGCGCGGCTCGAAGGGCTACATGATGCCGAGCCGGTCGACGCTCGAGGGACTGGTCTCGGTGGCGAGGTCGTTCCAGCCGGATGCGGTGCTCTTCGGTGCGCCGCATCCCCTCCCACGGCTTGGTCCGGCACTCAGGGAGGATCTGGGGATCCCGTTCGGGATCCTCAGCCACGGGGCAGAGGTCACCATCCCGGCTGCGATACCGGGCGCAAGGCAGGTGCTCGCCCGGATGCTCGCTTCGGCCGACGTGAGGTTCGCCGTGAGTCGGTTCACCGCGAGCCGGGTCGAGCGGCTCTCCGGCGAGGCAACGGTGTTCGTCGGTGCGGGCGTCGAGATCGACACCTTCGTCCCCGGCGAGGAGCGAGGCTTCGGTGACCCGCCCGTCGTCGGATGCGTGAGCCGCTTCGTCCCACGCAAGGGCCAACACCGCCTGCTCGACGCCGTTGCCCGCCTCGACGTCCCGGTGTCGGTGCTCCTCGTAGGGAAGGGACGCACCGAGGATGCCTTGCGCGCCCAGGCATCGAAGCTCGGCATCGATGTGCGGTTCGCCGTCGACGTCCCCTGGGGCGACCTACCCGGCTTCTACCGCGACATGGACATCTTCTGCATGCCGACGAGTTCCCGCTGGGGAGGACTCGAGGTCGAGGGCCTCGGGCTCGTCTATCTCGAGGCAGCGGCAACCGGATTGCCCGTCCTCGCAGGTGACTCAGGCGGGTCGCCCGAAACCGTCATCCCCGGCGTCACAGGGTTCATCGTCTCGGACGTCGATGCGATCGTCGAAGGCCTTCGCCTCCTCCTGTCCGAGCCCGATACCGCCCGCGCGATGGGTGCAGCGGGCCGTCGCTTCGTGGAGGACGAGTACACGTGGGAGCGCGTGATCGAGCGCCTGTATGCGGGGTTCGCACCGCATTTGCGGTAGCGTCCCGCACGCCATCGCCCTTGACATCGCGATGGGTGTGCTCTAGGCCTGTACGTCGGAAGCGACGAGAGATCCAACCATGACCAAGAAACTCGTCATCGTCGAGTCCCCCGCAAAGGCGAGGACGATCAACCAGTACCTCGGCGACGACTACATCGTCGAGTCCTCGATCGGGCACATCCGTGACCTCCCGGCGAAGGGGCTCGGCGTCGACGTCGACCACGGCTTCACCCCCACCTACGAGGTCCACGC
>DATHUV010000006.1:0-9270 GCA_035461905.1 Acidimicrobiia bacterium
GTCGCCGTCGGCGACCAGGAGGGACTTGTCGACGAGTTCAGCGATCATCGGCATGACATCGTCGGGCGCATCGCGCTCACCGCAGATAGCTCCCGCAGCCGCGAGGTCGAATCCACCTCGGAAGACCGAAAGGCTCGCGAAGAGCCGGCGCTCGTTCTGCGGAAGGAGATCGAAGCTCCAGTCGATCGCAGCTCCGAGCGTCTGGTGGCGAGGGCGATCGGGAGTCGATGCACGGGAAAGCAGCCGAAACCGATCGTCGAGGTGGTCGGCGATCTGGTCTGGTGTGAACGCCGCTGTCTTTGCTGCAGCGAGCTCGAGGGCGAGCGGGATGCCATCCAACTGGCGCACGATCCGCCCGACCGCCGGTGCATTGGCTGGCGAGAGCGCGAAGCCCGGACGGGTGAGTCCCGCGCGATCGACGAACAGTCGAACGGCTTCGTATGTGCCGATCTCTGCGATGTCCGCACCGACGCCGGGCATGGACATCGACGGTACCCGGTAACCGATCTCCCCCGGAACGCCGAGACGCTGCCGGCTGGTCGCGAGGATCCGGAGGTCCGGCAGCTGTCTCAGCAATGTACCCGCGAGTTGTGCCATCGATGCGAGCACGTGCTCGCAGTTGTCCGCGATCAGGAGCGCCGGTTTGTCACGCAGGTGATCGACCAACAGATCCTCATACGATCGATCCGGTCGCTCCTCGAGGCCGAGGGTGGAGGCGAAGCGCTCGGCGACCAGCTCGGGGTCCCGTAAGGACTCGAGGCCGATGAACCAGACACCTCCGGTGAAGGCCGTCGCTCGTGCCGCTCCGACCTGCGCGGAGAGACGGGTCTTGCCGGCACCGCCTTCGCCGGTCAGGGTGACCAGCCTGTGATCGTCCATCAGCGAGAGGACCTCGGCCATTTCCCTCTCCCTCCCGATGAAGGATGTCAGCTCGGCAGGCAGGTTCGAGGGGGCGGTCGCAACGGTGGTCAGTGCAGGAAAGTCGCGGCGAAGCCCCTCATGGGCGAGCTGGTACACACGTTCGACGCCGGGAATGCCGCGCAGCGTCTGATCGCCGAGGTCGATCAGGTCCGCCCCACTCGGCAGATCGTGACGAAGCACCGCAGCCGCCGAACTCGACACGAGGACCTGACCCGCACTGGCGGCCGACATGATCCGCTCGCACCTGTGGATCGCGAGGCCGAAGAGGTCTCCCCCTCGCTCCTGGACACTGCCGAGGTGGATCGCCATACGGACGTGTGCGGCATGCATGAGCTCACCGGCACGATCTCCCAGGCGGAGCTGCGCCGTGATCGCTGCCTCCACTCCCGCTCGAGCCGAGGCGAACGACGCGAGGAATCCGTCACCCGTCGTCTTGATGATCCTCCCGCCACGTCCGGTGATTGCATCGGACACGATCTCATCGTGAATCCCGACGGCAGTTCCTGCCACATCCGGGTGGTCCACCCACAGTGAGGTCGAACCCTCGATGTCGGTGAAGAGGATCGTGAGTGAAGCGCTGGCGCTGGTTCCGGTGCCCTCCATATGACGTCAACCTGCCAATTCATCGCGCACTGCCGCTGACGCCATACATGCAGCGCCGTGGCGCGCGCGTGTTCCGTGTCAGTCCGTGCGTTCCGACCAGTACACGTCGTAGGCCGCCTCGAGCATGTCCTCCCGCGTGTAGAAGTCGGGGAACTCGAACAGGTTCTTCACGACCACGCGTGCCGTCTCCTGCGGTGTCAGCGTCGTGTCGGGGTCCTCGAGCGCGCACTCGTACTCGATGCACATCGCGCGCCGGAACTCATCATCGGAGAAGGCGGCCTGTTCCCAGTCGATCCCGACGGACGTGCCGTGCGCCCTGGCCTCTTCCACGGTGAAATGGGGGACGAAGTCGATCATGGTTGTCCTCTTGTCGTACGCCTTGCCGTGCATGGGGAACCTACACACTCTCGACCGTGCGAGCACGCGAAATCTCGCTGGTGTCCCGACACACTCCTCTCGTGACCAGGGCGCGCCACGACCAGACCACCTGATGTCAGAGGCGTCCCTCGACGACCTTGAGGATTTCTGCCTCCCGCTCCATCGCCTTCCCCTCGAGGTCACGGCCGCGCTCGAGACAGTCTTCGGCAGCAACCTTGTCCGAGAGACCTTGCGCGTTGATGCGGACATTCAGGAACGCACCCGAGACCGCTGTGCGCGCACACAGCGCGGCGACGCCCGCGTCAGACACCGATGCAGGGTTCCCGATTTCAGCCATCGCATGGATCACTTCCATGGCCGATAGGGCGACCTCCATCACGCGGAGGGGCACCTCGGTCGCGTTCAGCGTGGCAGCCTGGATTGCCGTATCCCTGGAGGCCATGTCGCTCTCGCTCCCCTTCGGCATGCCCATCGCGGCCATGACACCGTTGAACGCCTCCGTGTCCGCATCGATCAACGAAACCAGCTCGTCCTGGCAGGCCTTTCCCCTGTCTGCCCAGTCGGAGAACTCCTCCCATCGATCGTCCCAGCCCCGCTTGTGGGAGGACAGGTTCGCGACCATGACACCCAGGGCGGCCCCGAGCGCACCGACGGTCGCGGCCACCGATCCGCCGCCCGGTGCAGCGGATTCCGAGGCCGTCTCGTCGATGAACCGCCTCACGGACGTGTCGACGAGCCGATCTGTGCGGTCGTCGATCGCGTACTCGATGATCTTCTGCTTCGGATCGAACGGGCCCAGGTCGTCCAGCCCGAGCGACTTTCGCGCGATCTTCACCAGCTCGGAATCCGAAACCCCTGTCGATCGATGCTGCTTGCGAAGGAAGTAGCGACCAGCCTCGAGGATCGCATCGAGCGGAACGAGACCGACGAGTTCGGAACCTGTCACGCGGACGCCCCGCGCCTCGGCACGCGCACAGACCTCATCGAACGCGACGTGGACGGGCGTCGCTTCGATGTCGGTGAGGTTCATCGAGATCTGGGCGACGCCGTACTCCTCGATGAACCATCCGATGGCTTTGACATGTTCGAGGGATCCCGGAATCCACACCTGCTCACCGTTCCCATCGAGCTCGATCTCGCCGGTCAGCGGATCGCCGATGCGCTTGGGCCTCCCCCGCTCGCGGACGTCGAAGGCGATGGCGTTCGCGATCCGCGTCGACGTGGTGTTGAGGTTGATGTTGTAGGCCACGAGGAATCCCCGTGCACCTACTGCGGTCGCACCGGAACGAGCGTTGAAGGTCGCAGGGCCGAAGTCCGGCTTCCATTTCGCGTCCCCAAGGCGGGCTGCGAGACCCTCGTACTCGCCGGCTCGCACGGTGGCGAGGTTCCTTCGCTCGGGTGTGAGCGCAGCGTTCTCGTAGCAGTACACCGTCAGGCCCACCTCATCGCCGAGGCGCTCGGCCAGCGTGTGGGCATGCGTGACGGTTTCCTCCATCGAGATGCCGCTGACCGGAACGAGCGGGCATACGTCCATCGCCCCGAACCGTGGGTGCTCTCCTGTGTGGTTTCGCATGTCGATCGTCTCAGCCGCCTTCGCCGCGGCACGCACGGCAGCGTCGACCACGGCCTCGGGTGGACCGACGAACGTAACAACGGTCCTGTTGGTCGCTTGGCCTGGATCGACGTCGAGCAGCCTCACATCACCCGCGGACGTGATCGCGGCCGATATCGCGGCGATGACCGCAGGGTCTCGGCCTTCACTGAAGTTCGGAACACAGGCGATCAGTTGCTGCACGGAGGTCCTTTCCAAAGCTCCGCTCCAACGATAGGGAAACCGGACCCGTCACCGGAGTGCCTCGGACCGCTCACCCGTCGGTAGGGGGAAGTGCGCGCCGGACGTACCGGTCGAAGTGGGGGATCGCGAACTCGACCCAACCGTAGCGAGGGGAGTAGATGACGCCCTCGCCGATCAACCGATCGCGGAATGCGGCGACCTGGGGTGTGGAACGGCCCGCGGCCGCCGCCACTTCCCCTGATCGGTGAGGCCCTGAGCCGAGGGACGCAAGCGCCTGGACGTACGCGACCTCCGATGAGGGGATGCGGGCGATCCGCGCCGCGAAGAACGACGAATCGAGGGCGTGCTCGGCATTGGGGGCTGCCCGGTCGACGTCAGCCACGGATATGGGTGCATCGGTTGCGGCGTTCCAGGTGTGATACGCCCACGTCTGGACGAAGAACGGAAAGCCGTCCGAATGGTCGACGATCTTCTCGGTGGCCCCGTCCGACCATTCAACGCCGATCTCGGCGGCGGGATCGACGATCGCCTCGACGACCTGGGACGGTGTGAGGGGCCCGAGGTCGGCGACCGTGAACATCCGCTCGGCGTAGGTTGCCGCCTTGGCGACGTCGCCGACGAGGTTCGGAAGCCCCGCGAGCAGGCAATACAGGGGAAGCCCATCCTGACCACAGCGATGGACCCCGGCGAGCAGCCTTCGCAGGTCGTGTGAGTCGAGCATCTGTGCTTCGTCGAGCGCCATCATGAGCCCGAAGCCACGGTCGGACGCAACTGCGGCAACGTCGGCGACCACGTCGGCCAATGCATCCCGATCTGGATGTCCGACGTGGCGGCCGACGGCGACGCCGGTCCCGACGACGGTCAGCGACACGGACTCGATCGACCGCAGGGCCCTACCGACCCTCGCGCCCCCTGCTTCCTCGACGATCCTGCGGGCCTGGCGAAGGACGCTACGAACGGTGTCCTCACCGCCGAGCGCTTCGACCCTGATCACTCGATACCCGAGGCGCTCTGCGACGGCGGCGAGCTTGCCGAGCAGGACCGTCTTTCCCACGCCGCGCAGACCCGTCACGAGGAGGTGCTGGCTCGTACGTGCGGACGTCAGGCGCCGGAGGGCGACCTCGGCATCCTCGATGACACGGTCCCTCCCGACAAGGGCAGGCGGTGGTGTGCCTGCACCCGGTGCGTAGGGGTTGGCGACGGGGTCATACAGTTCAACGGACATTCCGCTACTTTAGCAGCAGCTGACAAACCAGTGGCAAGTTGGGCGAAGCGCGCCTCGCCCGAACTCGGATCACGCCGACGACGGCGCATCGACCCGTTCGTTGAACGCCTCGATCATCTCGTCGATGGGGTCGGCCATCGCCTGGATACCGGTCCAATAGTCAGGGTCGTACCACTGGGCCTGGATCTCCTCGTAGGTCTTGCCCTGCTGCTCGACCCACGTGTAGTACTTCAGGTTGTGGATCCGCTTGCGGTCCCTGTACCCCAGCTCCTCGACGTTGTCGGTGCCCTGCCCCATGAGGTACCGGTGGTAGGCACCAGCGGCATCGAGTGCGCTGAAGGCGCCCCGCTCGTCCCGTAGCTCCTCGAGCCGCGACGAGTAGAGATCCATCGAGTCGGTTCCGAGCGTCATCACGACATCGTTGCCTGTCAGCTCGTACCACTTTGCGAACTTGATCGCCATGAGCATGTTCGCCACCCCGGAGATGCCGAGGAGGGGAAGCTTCTCGATGAAGTCACCCGAGACACCCTGGTCGGCGAGATACTCTTGGCCGGCAGGCTCGTTGAAGAGCCTGATCAGGCTGATCGTGGACTCGTCGTCGATCCCGATCGCCATGTCGGTGTTGCGCACGTTGTGGATCCACGGGATGTGCTTGTCACCGATTCCCTCGATCCGGTGGGATCCGAACCCGTTGAGGAGCATGGTCGGGCACTCGGTCGCCTCGCCCGCGACGATCCGCGATGTCGGGAACTGCTGTTTGAGGTAGTCGCCGGAACCGATCGTTCCAGCAGACCCCGTCGTGAGCGTGACACCGGCGAACCGGTCGTTCGGACCCATCACCTCGGCGAGCACCTCGGCCATCGCAGGGCCCGTGACCGAGTAGTGCCACAGGTAGTTCCCGAACTCGTCGAACTGGTTGAAGATGACGAGGTCCTCGCCCGAAGCGCGTAGCTCGTTGCACTTGTCGAAGATCTCCTTGACGTTCGACTCGCTCCCCGGTGTCCTGATGATTTCACCGGCCACGCTCTCGAGCCAGTGGAACCTCTCTGCACTCATTCCCTCAGGGAGGATCGCGATCGACTCGCATGCGAGCAGGTGCGAGTCGTAGGCTCCGCCGCGGCAGTAGTTGCCGGTCGACGGCCATACCGCCTTCTGCGTCGCGGGGTCGAACTGGCCCGTGACGAGCCTCGGCACCAGGCACCCGAAGGCCGCACCCACCTTGTGGGCACCCGTCGGGAACCACTTGCCCTCGAGCATGATGATGCGGGCGTCGATGCCGCTTACCTCGGGGGGGACCTCGAAGTAGTTGACCCCGCCGAAACCGCCTCCGGTGGGCGTGGGCTCGTTGTGCCACGTGATCCGATAGAGGTTGATCGGATCGAGATCCCACAACCCGACGCTCCCGAGGCGGCTCTTGACGTCATCGGGGATGAGCCCGGGATCACGCATCTGCTTGAACGTCGGGATCTTGAAGTCACGCGTCCGTGCCTGGTCGACGGCGGACCGCAGAACGGTCTCGTTGATGGTCAGGTCGATCATGGCCGGTGTTCCTTTCGGTGGTTGAGTGCAGCGTCAAGTGAATCGAGGTCGGGGTCGACCCGCAGCGGCTCGGTACCGATGGCACCAACGGCCTTCATCGCGGACCGAACGTCCTTCAGTCCGCTTCCGGTCGCAAGGATGACCACGTCGTCCCGGGGACCGACGAGGCCCCGATCGCGTGCCTCGATGAGACCCGCGAACGATGCTGCCCCGGCGGGCTCGGAGAACACGCCGGAGCCACGCGCAAGCGTGGGGATCGCCGCGAGGATGTCGTCGTCCGCCACCCGGAGGTAGGCGCCACCAGTTTCGACGACAGCGGCCATCGCCTTGATGCGGTCGCGTGGGAGGTCGGCGCTGATGGAGTCCGCCACGGTGTCTGCTTGGATCGGGGGCTTCGTGAGCACATCCTCACCCTGTTCGAATGCCTGGACGAGGAAGTCACTCCCTGCCGACTGGATGCCGAAGATGCGCGGTGTCCGGTCGATCCAACCCAGCGCCATCGCATCCTTCATCGCCTTGTGGAGACCGCCGATGATCGACCCGTCCCCGACACTCACGAAGATGGCTGCGGGAGGGTCCCAACCCAGATCCTCGAGGATCTCGAGTCCCGCCGTCTTCTTCCCTTCGGTCATGTATGGGTTGTATCCGGTGTTGCGGTTGTACCAGCCGTACTTCGAGGCAGCCGCCATGCACAGGTCGAATGCCGCTGCGTACGACCCGTTCACGAGGACAACGGTCGATCCGTAGGCGAGGAGCTGTGCGACCTTGGCCTCGGGGGCGGATGCAGGAACGAAGATGACGTTGGCCTGCCCGACGCTCGCGGCGATCCCCGACAGGGCCGCTGCGGCGTTTCCGGTGGATGCGGTCGTGACGATCTCGGCCCCGCGTTCACGGGCCTTCATCACAGCCACCGCGGATGCCCTGTCCTTCAGGGACGCCGTCGGCTGGCGACCCTCGTCCTTTACCCAAAGCCGGGCGAGCCCGAGTGAGCGCGCCAGCGTCCCCGCGTCGTACATCGGGGTTCCCCCGACGGTGAGCGGCGGAGTCGGTGCTGCCGGGTCGATGGGCATGAGCGGTCGGTACCGCCACATGGTTCGATCGGGGTCTGCGGCGAGGGTCTCGCGGGTGAAGCCGCTCGCGATCCGTCCATAGTCGTACCCGACGTCGAGGATGCCCTCGTTTCCGTGATCAGGACAGACGTAGCCTTCGAAGTCGGGAGGATGGACCGCGCCGCAGATCACACAGGTGAGCCCGACGACGTTGACCATCGACGCAGCGGCCGTCATCGGACGATCCTGGTGCCCGTCTCCCCCGCCATTGCACGCTCGAGGTTCACCGGGTTCGTGATCAGCGCCTCGTTCCCGCCTGCCTCGAGGAACTGGACGACGGCGCGCATCTTCGGCGCCATCGATCCCTCTGCGAAGTGCACACCCTCGGCGAGGTATGCCTTCACCTCGGCGAGCGTGAGACGATCCACCCAGCGCTGGTTCGGTGTCCCGTAGTCCAACGCGACCTGCTCGACGGCCGTGGAGATCAACAGGAGATCTGCCCCGACCTCGGTGGCGAGAAGTGCCGATGCAAGGTCCTTGTCGATCACCGCGGCGACACCCGAGAGGTCTCCGTTCTCGTCGGCGACGACGGGAATGCCTCCGCCACCCACGGCGATGGTGACGACGCCCGCATCGAGCAGGCGTTTGATCACCTCGATCTCGACGATCCTCTTCGGATGGGGCGACGCAACGACCCGGCGCCATCCCCGGCCTGCGTCCTCGCGGACGTCCCACCCTTCCACATCACGACGGCGCATGGCCTGCGCCTCGTCCATGAAGGATCCAATGGGTTTGGAGGGGTTCTTGAACGCAGGGTCGTCAGCGTCGACCTCGACCTGGGTGACGATGGTCGCGACGCTCACGTCGAGGCCCCGCTGACGGAAGTCGTTGACCAGGTTTTGTTGGAGCATGTAGCCGATCGCTCCCTGGGTATCCGCGCCGCAGTAGTCGAGCGGAATCTCGTGGAGCTCGCTGCTCGCGAGCTCCGACCGACGAAGGATGAATCCGACCTGGGGCCCGTTGCCGTGCGAGATCGCTACCTCCCATCCGTCCTGGACGAGGGACGCGATGTGATCGTCGGTCTCGGCTGCCGCGAGATACTGATCCTGCACCGTCATGTGGTCCCCATCGGGGATCAGTGAGTTCCCGCCGATCGCGATGACGAGCCTCGGCACTACTCCATCGCTCCCAGCACGGAGGACAGGAGCGCCATGCGCATCACGACTCCGTAGTAGGCCTCCTGCCAGTAGCGAGCGTGCTTGAGGTCGTCCACATCGGGCAACAGCTCGTCCATCCTGGGCAGGGAGTGCAGGACGATGGAGTCGCCCTTGGCGCGCTTCATGACGTCCTGGGTGATCTGGTAGTTGGCTGGGGTCCGTCCGTACTCCTCGGGCTTCTCGTCGACCGACTTGGTGTAGTCGGGCTGGACGACCGGCTCCATGTAGATGACGTCCGCCTCTCCGATGACCTCGTCGATGTGGTCGACGATGCGGTAGTTCGTGCCCTTGTCGTCGAGCTCCGCGAGGAACTCGGGCAGCGGCGCCATGTCCTCGGGTGACAGGATCACCATCTCGGCATCGAACTGGCTCAGCGCGTACCCGAGGGAGTGCATCGTCCTCATGCGATGGTCGCCGATCGCAACGAAGGTCAGCCCGTCGATCGTGCCCTTCTCCTTCATGACCGTGTAGAGGTCTGTGAGGACCTGGGTGGGGTGTTCGCCCCAGCCGTCACCTGCATTGATGACGGGGATCGATGCCCAC
>DATHUV010000007.1:0-17486 GCA_035461905.1 Acidimicrobiia bacterium
CACGGGTCATCTTCGCGTCGGAGAAGCCGGTCACGTGGCCGCCGAGGCGATGCATGGCTGCTTCGTGGGCGAGGCGGGTCCTGGTGGATGGTTGGTAGAAGGCGGTCACGAGGGTCTTCTCCGCCAGCAGATCGGTGTTGCGCCGCTCCCTCGCGATCGGCTCGAGAAAGTCCGCGATCTCGAAGAGGTGGAAGAACTCGGCCCTCTCGAATCCCTTGAGCGAGAGAATGTCGCGTCCGGCGAAGCTGCGCATGGTGTCCTCCTGGGACTGTTGTCTGGAATTGCCGAGAGGCTATTGGTCATACTATACTACAACCTGATGACCCTACGCTATCAGAACATTTCTCGATGATCACGCGGAACCCCTCCCTCACCGATCAGGTGAAGGCCCACATCAAACAACGCATCGCGGAGGACGGTTTCGAGGATGGGCGCATTCCTCCCGAGACCGAGCTGGCGAACGACCTCGGAGTGAGCCGGACGACCGTACGGGACGCGCTCAGTCGCCTCGAGAACGAAGGTTCGATCTACCGTCGGCAGGGGGCGGGAACCTTCGTCAACGAGCAAGGGCTCCAGATCAAGTCGAGGCTCGAGGAGATCTGGTCCTACGAGCAGGTTCTCGAGGACCATGGCTACGTACCGTCCGTTCGCGTGCTCTCCGAGACCACCGAGGTTGCCGACGCCTCGACGGCGGAGGCGCTCGGGCTCGATGATGGCGACACCGTGCTCACGATCGAGAAGCTCTTCCTCGAGAACGAGGTTCCCGTCATCCTGGCCATCAATCGGATCCCCAGCCACCTCCTCACCGACACCGAGTACGCAGACGACGAAGCCACCCCTGTGTATGAGTTCCTCGAACAGCACTGCAATCGTGCGCTCGGGTACTACCTCTCGGACATCGTCCCCGTCGCCGTCGAAGGCGACCTCGCCATGAAGCTGGGCGTCCCCCCGGGGACGCCCTCGATCTCGTTCGACGAGATCGGCTTCGACCAGAACAACGAGCCGATCGTGAGGGCGACGTCGTACTTCCGCGACGATCTCCTCCGCTTCCGGCTCATCCGCCGCAGAACCCGACCATGAACGCCATCGAACAGACCCCCAGGAGTACCTGATGCAAACCCATTTGCACGGACGGGACATGATCACCACCCAGGAATGGACGAAGGACGAGCTCGACACGATCATCGATGTCGCCATCGACCTCAAGCGCCGTCGGGCGCTCGGCGAGCCGCACGCCCTCCTCCGCGACAAGGTCCTTGCGATGCTGTTCTTCTTCTCGAGCACCCGGACCCGGGCGAGCTTCGAGGCAGGAATGGCGCAGCTCGGGGGCCACGCGATGTTCCTCGACTCGACGAGCACCCAGATCGGCCACGGAGACACGTGGAAGGAGATCGGTGAGATCCTCGGTCGCTACGACGACGGCATTGCAATCCGAAACGTCGACTGGGGTGTGGGAAACGCCTACATCCGCGCGGTGGCTGAGGCGAGCCGCGTTCCCGTCCTGAACATGCAGTGTGACTGGTACCACCCGCACCAGGCACTCGCCGACCTCCTCACGATCATCGAGCAGAAGGGCGACCCGCGAGGGCTGACGATCAACATGAGCTACGCCTACGCGGCGAGCTACCAGAAGCCCATCAGTGTCCCCCAGAGCGTCATCCTGCTCATGACTCGTTACGGCGCGAACGTGAGGCTCACGCATCCGCCGGAGTTCAAGCTGATGCCCGAGATCGTCGCGCAGGCCGAGGAGAACGCGAAGAAGGCCCACGGCTCGTTCGAGATCATGGATGACTTCGAAGAGGGCATGCGAGGCGCGGACGTCGTGTATGCAAAGGCGTGGGGCTCCATGCTCACGACCTCGGACCACGAGGAGTCCGCAAGGATCTCGGCGAACTACACCGACTGGATCGTCGATCCCGCCAGGATGGAGATGGCCGATGAGGACGCCATCTACATGCACCCGCTCCCCGCTGATCGCAACGTCGAGGTGGCCGATGCCGTCATCGACGGTCGGTGGAGCCGGGTCTTCGACCAGGCAGAGAACCGCCTGCACGCCCAGAAGGCCGTCATGGCCCTCACCATGTAAGGGGCAGGGCTCCGTTGGCGTGTGCGTCAGCGGACGTGCTTGAGAAGCGCCTCGTAATCCTCGCGCGTGTTGATGTCAGGTGGGGCATCGCCGGACGCGTCCATGCGCACGACCCTGTCGTCGCCGGACTCGACGAGTGCCCGCCACAGCACCTTGGACCCCTCGATTCCACGCGCTTCTCCCACCGCAGCACGTGACAGGAGGATCGGGTGCGAGATCCGGTCCCGGTACACGGTCACGGCGGCCCATGGCGAGGTGTCGGCCCACAGCTCGACCATCGCATCGATCGATGCGGTGGTGATCGTCGGGACGTCTCCGGCGACGAGGATGAACGCCCCCGCGTCGGTGTCACGATCGGTTGCGGTGAGCAGTGACGACATGTTGCCTCGCCGGTGGTCAGGGTTTCGCACCACGACGATCGACGGGTACTCCAGTGACGCCTCGACGACGTCGGAATCTGCGCCCGTCACGACGATGACGCTGTCGACGCGGCTGGCGAGAACCGCGCCGAGTGTCGCCTTCAGGATGGTGGTACCGGCGTACGGGAGCACCAGCTTCGGTTCACCCATCCTCTCGGACGCACCAGCGGCAAGGACGATGCCCGTCACCTCGCGCATCGTGGCTCCCGGGGTCGGTCAGGCACCGACGATGTCCTCAGGGAGGACCGGAACCCTGGTCAGGTCCCTTCCGGTCGCGGCTCGGATGGCCGACACGATCGCTGGTGTCGAACTGATCGTCGGCGACTCCCCGATCCCTTTTGCGCCGAACGGGCCCCAGTGGTCGCCCTCCTCGATGATGCGGGTCTCGACGTCCGGTGCGTCCATGAAGGTCGGGATGAGGTAGTCGGTGAACGACGGGTTGAGGATGATGCCATCGTCGATGACGAGGCGCTCCATCACGGCGAACCCGGCTCCCATCATGATGCCGCCCTCGAGCTGACCCGTGATCGCCTGGGGGTTCAGCGCCCTCCCGACGTCCTGGGCGGTGTCGACCTGCACGATTCGGACGAGCCCCAACTCGGGATCCACGTCGACCACGGCCCGGTGGGCTGCGACCACGAATCCCGCGTGGACGTCGCCCTGGCCGTTCTCGTCAGGCACCTCGGTCGGCGGATGGCGGAACCGCACGTGCTCGGAGACAGGACCATCGGCGCAGACGTCCTCGATCGTCGCGACGCACACACCTCCTAGGTACACCCCGTCGTCACGCAGCTCGTCGCCACCGTGGTCGGACAGAATGCGGTCCCTCAGCGCGATGGATGCCGCATGGACAGCGCCGCCGGTCATCTGGGTCTGGCGGGACGCCGACGTCGACCCTGCCGACCCGATCCGGGAGGTGTCATCAAACACGATCACGACCCGTTCCGTTCCGAGGATCGTTCGCGCGATCTGCTGGCATACGGTCACGAGGCCCTGGCCGACCTCGATGGCCGCGGTGTGGGCCTCGACGCCCGCAGGTGTGAGGGTGACGCGCGCCTCGGCGTAGTCATCGAAGGACTCCGAGAAGGCGAGATTCTTCAGCCCGAGGGCGTACCCGACGCCACGGACCACCGAGGACGACGGGCTGGTCAAACCGGCTCCTCCCGGTAGGAGGAGAGGATCATCGCTCGTCGAGGGTTCAGGGAGGGGAATCGCCTCGAGCGCATCGATGACCGCCACCGTCGGGAGGGAACCCTCGATGATCTGTCCGGAGGTGGCCATCGCGTCCCCGGGTCCAAGGGCATTGCGGCGTCGGACCTCCATCGGATGTAGGCGGAGCGCCTCGGCGAGCTTGTCCATCTGCATCTCGTACCCGAAGCACACCTGCACCGTTCCGAATCCGCGCATGGCTCCTGCCGGGGGGTTGTTGGTGCGTGTTGCGATCGCCTCGACGAACACGTTGTCGCAGCGGTACGGACCGACGGTGAAGAACCCCGCGTTCGCGAGCACGGCCCTGCTGGTGTGCGCATACGCTCCACCATCGAGGATCACCCTGGCCGTCACCTTCACGAGCCTTCCATCCTCGTCGGCTTCGTGGCGGTACCACATCATCGAGGGATGGCGCTTGACATGGCCTGCAAAGGACTCCAGCCGGTCGTACACCATCTTCACCGGCCGCCCCGTCGCGAGCGACAGCATGGCGACGTGGATGTGGACGGAGATGTCCTCCCGAGCCCCGAAGGCACCGCCGATCCCGACGGGATGGCAGCGGACCTCGTCGGGTTTCATTGCGAGGCATTCAACGATCTGGCGGTGATCGACATGGATCCATTGGCTCGTGACGTGCAGGTCGAGGCCACCCTCACCGTCGGGGATGGCGAGGCCCGCCTCCGGCCCCAGTGGCGCCTGATCTTGCGTCGCGGTCTCGTAGAAGCCCTCGACGACGATGGACCCCTCCGCTGTCTCGTCGCCACGGCGAATGACCAGGTCCCGATACACCGAGTCGGCAGCGATCGCGGCCTCCGGCTCGACAAGCGGCTCGAGAGGTTCCCACTCGACGATGATCGCTCTCACCGCGCGACGCGCGGTCTCGTCGTCGACAGCGGCGACGATCGCGACAGGCTCTCCCCAGTACCGGGCAACGCCGTCGCACAGCACGGGTTGATCCTGTTCCTCCTGCCCGAACGCCGGTTTGCCGGGGACATCGTCCTGGGTCAGCGCAACGAGCACGCCGTCGATCGCGAGGGCGGGGGTGATGTCGAGGCGTGTCAGCCGCGCGCGGGCATGCGGGCTGCGCAACGTCGCACCCCACACCATGTTGTCCGCGACGAGGTCCGAGGCGTATGCGAAGTTGCCGGTGACCTTCGGCTCACCGTCGGGTCGCCGAACGCTCGTGCCGATTCCGCCCCTGACGCCGACCGGCGTGTCGACCGTCATGGGGCGTCACCAGCGAGCTGCTCGAGGGCACGCAGGATCGCCCCGTAGCCGGTGCACCGACAGATGTTGCCGGAGAGGGCCTCGCGGATCTCGTTCCGTGTGGGATGGGGATCGGTCTCGAGGAGGTGGGTCGCTGCAACCACGAACCCGGGCGTGCAGAAGCCGCATTGCACGGCACCGTGCTCGAGCAGGGCCTCGTGCACCGGACCCAAGGTTCCCTCGGGTGTGAGGCCCTCGATCGTCGTGATCTCGGAACCCTCGGCGTCGGCAGCCATCACGAGGCAGGCGCAGACCACCTCCCCATCCATCATGACGCTGCACGAACCGCACTCGCCCTGTTCGCAGGCATCTTTGGTCCCGAGCAGGGCGAGGTGGGAGCGCAGCACGGTCAGCAGGCTCTCGTGGCCCGCGATGTCCGCCACCCGCTCCGCACCGTTGACGTTCAGCCTCACGTCCATGCCATGCTCCGTTCGACGAGCCGCCGGGCGAGGACCCCTGCCGCATGCCTGCGGTACGCCTCGGTCGACCGGTGGTCGGTGATCGGTCGCACCTCGTCCGAGACGATCCGGGCAAACGCGTCGAGGACGGCCGCAGACACCTTGGACTCGGCGTTGATCATGGCCTCCGCCCGCATGGCGCGTATCGGCGTCGGCGCCACGGATCCGAGCGCCACCCGGAACCCCGTGTCGTCACGCATGACCACACAGCTCACCGTTGCGATCACCATGGCGTTGCGGGCACCGACCTTGGCAAACTCCTGTACTCGTGGGAGGTCGGGCGGCAACTCGACGCCGACGATCACCTCGTCCCGCCCGAGGGAGGTGCTCTTCACCCCGACGAAGAAGTCGCGCCATGCGATGGATCGCTCGCCCCTCCCAGCGGACCGCACCACGATGCTTGCATCGGCGGCTGCGATCCAGGGCAGGCCGTCGCCTGCGGGGCTGGCTGTCCCGACGTTGCCTCCGATCGTGCCGACGGCACGGATCTGGGGGGAGCCAACGGTACGGGCGGCCTGCGCGAGGCCGCGGTGCTCGCACCGTTCGAGATCCGCCCATGTCGCACCCGCGCCGATACGCCCGGGGGTGACATCGCGAAGCTCGCGCACCCGGCGGATGGATATGACACGGGCGGGTCGATGGTCGGCGAGGTTGACCTCCACCATCAGGTCCGTACCTCCCGCCAGGAGCTCGGCATCGGGGTGGTCGGCCCTCGCCCGGAGCGCCTCGTCGAGATCGCGAGCAGCGATGAACTCCATAGGGCCGACGCTAGTCGTCCGCAGGATCCTCGGCAGCAGGGACGCCCCGGCTCACCCTGCGGCCATCCGGGCGGCAGCATGGTTGTGGTGGCTGACGAGTTGCGGTACGTCGACGCCGACCACCTCACCGTCGCGCACGACGCGACGGCCGTGAACCCAGCTGTGGTCCACGCGCCCCGATGAGGCGAAGACGACCGCCGCGACGGGATCCTGCAGCGCTCCCGCATACTCGATGCGATCAAGGGAGATCGCTATGAAGTCCGCGCATTTTCCGACCTCCAGGGATCCGACATCGTCCCGCCCGATGACACTCGCGGACCCGCGGGTGGCGATCCGGAGGGCATCCCTCGCCGTGAGCAGCCGTCCGCCTTCGAGCGTCGGCGCCGCAGCAAGCCGCGACAACAGCATCGCCTGGCGGACCTCGGCGATCATGTGGCTGGCGTCGTTACTCGCTGAACCGTCGACGCCGAGACCGAGCCGAACACCGGCATCCAGGTACCGGCGGACGGGTGCGATACCAGAGGCGAGGCGCATGTTCGACGACGGACAGTGCGCGACTCCCGTGCCGGAGTCCGCGAGGCGATCCACCTCGTCATCATTGACGTGGATGCCGTGCGCGAACCACACGTCGTCACCCACCCACCCGAGATCCTCCATGAGTTCTACGGGACGCATGCCGTGCGTGTCGAGACAGAACTGCTCCTCGTCGAGCGTCTCTGCAACGTGGGTATGGAGATGGGCCCCGTAGTGGCGTGCGAGTACTGCCGACTCACGCATGATCTCCGGTGTGACCGAGAACGGCGAGCACGGCGCGACGACGACACGCGTCATCGAGCCGGGGTTCGGATCGTGGAACGCCTCGATGACCCTCTGCGTGTCTGCGAGGATCGCGTCTGCAGCCTCCACGACCGAGTCCGGTGGCAGGCCGCCATCGCTCTCGCCGAGGCTCATGGAACCGCGCGCGGCATGGAACCGGAGGCCGACGGGCGCCGCACCCTCGATCTGGTCATCGAGGCGTGAGCCGTTCGGGAACAGGTACTGATGGTCCGACGTCGTCGTGCACCCGGACAAGGCGAGCTCGCAGAGCGCCAGACGTGTCGCGGTCCTCACGTCGTCGGGCGTGAGACGCGCCCACACCGGGTACAGCGTCCGGAGCCAATCGAACAGGCCGACGTCCTGTGCACCGGGAAAGGCCCTCGTCAGTGTCTGGTAGAAGTGATGGTGGGTGTTGATCAGACCGGGAAGAACGACGTGGCCCCGAACGTCGACGACCTCATCCGCCTCCTCCGGCAGTTCGTCCGTGGGACCCACCTGTTGGATGAACCCGTCGACGGCGTACAGCCCACCGTCGACGACCTCGGTGCCGTCATCGTCCATCGTCGCGAGGAACTGCGCGTGGCGAAGGAGGAGGGAGGCCATCTCCCGACAATGTACCATTGGGTGGAGGAGGTGCAGGGACGTCGTGATCACGGACTATCGACGACCGCTCACGCTCGAGGACGCCCTCACCCTCGCATCACGGCACGATGTCGTCCTCATCGGGGGTGGAACGTCCGTCGCTGCTTCCAGGGATCCCTCGCCCGTCATCGCCGTCGACCTGCAGGCGCTTCCCCTTGCGACGATCGAGGCGACGGACGGAGCGCTCCACGTCGGAGCGACGACACGACTCCGGGACTTCATGGACTCTCCTCGGGTGCCAGCCGCGCTTGGGGATCTCGCAAGGCGCGAAGTGCCGAGCGTTCTGCGCAACGCGGCGACGATCGGAGGCACCATCGGCACTGCCGACCCCGAAAGCCAGCTCCTCACAGGCCTCCTCGCGTTCGGTGCGACCGTGATTGTCGCTCGCGTCGAATCGAGGACAGAGCATCCTCTCGATGACATCCTGGAGGATCCGGGCCTGCTCACCGGAGCCATCATCACCGGTGTCAGGATTCCCCTCGGAGGTCGTGCCGCCGCGGAGCGCACCGGACGCACACCGATGGATCAGCCCATCGTGTTGGCTGTCGCCCACCACAGCGAGGACGGCGTCCTTCGACTCGGGATGTCCGGCGTCTCGGACCACCCGGTGATCGTCGACCCCGACCGCATCGGGGATCTCGATCCACCGTCGGACTTTCGTGGTTCATCGTCGTACCGATCCCAGATCGCATCGGTGCTCGCCGGACGCGCCGTCCGTTCCGTCGGAGGCGACACGTGAGCCTTTCCATCGACCTGATGATCAACGGCGTTGCGGCGACGCTGACCTGTGAGCCCCACGAAACCCTTCGGACCGTTCTGCGACGCGCAGGCTATTCGAGCGTCAGGTACGGATCCGATACCGGCGAGACGGGAGCCGCTGGCATCCTCGTGGACGGTCGATTCGTGTCTGCGGACGTGATGCTGGCCGTCCAGGCAGAAGGCCATTCGATCGAGACAGTCGAGGGGCTGGCAGGTCCCGGCGAGATGCACCCGATCCAACAGGCCTTCATCGACACCGGAGCCATGCAATCGGGGTACTCGACTCCGGCGATGATCCTCGCAGCCAAGGAGCTCCTCGAACAGAACGCCAATCCGACAGAGGCCGATGTTCGTGGAGCGTTGTCGGGGGTCCTCGATCGCGAGTCCGGGTACCTCCGGCCGGTCCACGCCGTGCTGCGGGCGGCGGCGACCATGCTCGGGGAGGACCCTGACGACATCTCGATCGTGCACCTCGACCAACTTCTCGGTGCCGAGGACCGCCCGCACCGCGACCGCGATGGCATCTCGGACATCGCACCGAGGGTCGTGCCGAGTGACGACGTGCCCGTTTCACGCATCGTCGGGCACGCCGAGGCGAAGACCGACGCGATCAAGCTCGTCAAGGGCAACCCGGCCTTCACCGACGACACCGACCTGTCCGGCACCCTGTTCGCGAAGGTGCTGTACAGCCCCCACGCCCACGCCCGGATCGTTTCGATCGATGATTCGGCCGCACGGGCCCTGCCGGGCGTGCACGCCGTGCTGCATCACGGCAACGTGCCGAGGGTCCGCTACGCCTCGGGAGGCCAGAGCTACCCGAACCCGCTCCCGTACGACCAGGTCAGCTTCGACGACAAGGTCCGGTACGTCGGTGACCGCGTCGCTGCCGTCGCCGCGGACTCCGAAGAGATCGCCAGAGCCGCCATCGACCTGATCGACGTCACCTACGAAGTCCTACCCGCCGTGTTCGACGAGAACGAGGCGATCCTCGAGGGAGCGCCGATCATCCACGACGAGCCAGACATGGAAGGCGCCCACGACGCCTCTCGCAACATCGTCCACCACATCGAGGCGAAGACGGGTGACATCGATGCCGGCCTCGCAGCAGCGGCACGAGTGTTCGAGCAGACCTTCAGGGTGCACCAGGTCCAACAGACCCCGATCGAACCCCACATCGCGATCTCGGAGTGGGACAGCGACGAACGTCTCGTCATCACCACTTCGACGCAGGTCCCGTTCCACGTGAGGCGCATGGTCGCACCGCTGCTCGGTCTCCCGGTCAAGCAGATCCGCATCATCAAGCCGAGGATCGGCGGCGGGTTCGGCGCCAAGCAGGAGATGCTCATCGAGGACATCGTCGGCCATCTCACGATGGCGACAGGCAGGCGCATCCGGCTCGAGCTGACGCGCGAGGAGGAGTTCATGTCCTCCCGTACGAGGCATCCCCAGACGATCACGTTCACGACCGGGGTCGACCCTGACGGGCTACTGACCGCCCAGCAGATGCGGATCGTCGCGAACACGGGACCGTACGGGACGCACGGCCTGACCGTCCAGATGGTGTCCGGCTTGCGCGGCCTGAGCTCGTACAACTCCCCCGTCAAGGCCTTCGACTGCAAGGTCGCCTACACGAACATCCCTGTTCCCGGCGCATACCGGGGGTACGGAGCGCCACAGGCGCTGTTCGCCCTCGAGGCCCACATGGAGGACATCGCCGCCGACATCGGCATGGACGCCATCGAGTTCCGACGCCTCAATTGGACGAAGGTGGGGGATCCGATCGACATCGCGCCCCATCTCGGCGAAGGGGACCTCGAGGCAGGCGTCATGCCTGTCATCACGTCGAGTGGCCTCGAGGAGGCGGTCCTGCAGGGCAAGCGCGCCGTGGGCTGGGAGCGGCGGGGCGACCCGCAGTGGAGGGAGCCGCCCGACCGGCCGCACATACGGCGCGGCCTCGGGTTCGCGATGGCGATGCACGGAACCGCGATCCCTGGTCTCGACATGGGGGGAGCGAGCCTCAAGATCAACGACGACGGATCGTTCAACCTCCTCGTCGGTGCAACCGACCTCGGGACAGGCTCGGACACGGTGTTGGCCCAGATCGCCGCCGAGGTGGTGGGCGTTGGGACCAACGACATCCTCGTGTACTCGTCCGACACCGACATGACGCCCTTCGACACCGGCGCATATGCATCATCGACGACCTACATCTCGGGTACCGCTGTCAAGCGTGCCGCCGAGCAAGTCCGCGCACAGATCATCGATCGGGCCGCGATGCTCCTCTCGGCGGATCCCGACACGATCGACCTGCACGACGGTGCGGCATGGACGAGCGACGGCGCGACGGTGACGCTCGGGGAGATCGCGCTCTCGAGCCTGCACCAACGGGATCAGCACCAGATCATGGCGACGGCCTCGTACGTGTCCCCCGAGTCGCCACCGCCGTACGCAGCACAGTTCGCCGAGGTGGAGGTCGACATCGAGACCGGTCAGGTGACCGTCCTCCAACTCGTGATGGCCGTCGACTGCGGAGTCCCGATCAATCCTGTCACGGCATCAGGACAGGTGGAGGGTGGCATGGTGCAGGCCCTCGGGTACGGACACTGTGAGGAGATGGCCTACGACGAGGACGGGCGCATGGTCAACGCCGCGTTCGGACCGTACAAGATCTACCGCGCCGATGAGATGCCGAGGCTCGAGGCGATCCTGGTGCAGACCATGGAGGCGAGCGGGCCGTTCGGGGCAAAGGCCATCGCCGAGATCCCGAAGGACGGTGTCGCCCCTGCGTTGCGGAATGCGATCACCGACGCCACCGGTGTTCGTATCAACGACATTCCATTCACCCCCGAACGCGTCTGGCGGGCGCTGCAGGCATCGTGAGCGCGATCGGGACCGATCGGATCCTGTCCGAGCTCTCCTCCGCGGTGGACGGAGGTGGTTCCGTCGTCCTCGCCACCATCGTCGCCACAACGGGTTCGGTCCCCCGCCACGCGAGAACGAAGATGGTCGTGCGTGCCGACGGATCGACGGTCGGAACGATCGGTGGGGGTGAGGTCGAGGCCGCAATACGGACCGACGCGCTCACAGCCCTCGAACGGGGCAAACCCAGCCTCCGCGAGTACACACTGCACGATCCCGGAGTCGGGGATCCCGGCGTGTGCGGTGGCACAATGACCGTCTACCTGGAGCCGTACATGACCCCACACACCGTGTTCGTCGTTGGAGCAGGCCACGTCGGAAAGGCGGTGGTGGATCTCGCTCACTGGCTGGGCTATCGCACAGTCCTCGTCGACGAGCGTGAGAGCGAGGTCAGTGTGGACGCCGTGCCGAACGCGGATGTTCGTTTCCACGGTTCCGTCGACGATGCCCTCTCCGCCCATCCGATCACCGCGGAGACCTCCATCGTCGTCGTGACCAGGAGCCACGAGCTCGACGCCCGGATCGTGCCGCTCCTCGTCGGCACCCCGGCGCGGTACATCGGTGTCATGGGGAGCGGACGCCGATGGGAGGTGACCCGAGAGGCCATCGACGAGGCCGGTGTACCCGAAGCTGCGTTGGATCGCATCCGCAATCCGATCGGCTTCGACATCGGGGCGGAGACCGTCGAGGAGATCGCTGTGTCGATCATGTCGGAGATCATCGCCTCGAATGCAGGAAAGGGCTCGTGACGTCCCCTGCGGACCATCTGGTCGTCGTCCGCGGCGGGGGTGACATCGGCTCTGGCGTGATCTGGCGCCTGCGGAGGGTGGGCTTCCCCGTCATCGTGCTCGAGCTCGCCAGGCCCCTGACGGTGCGACGCACGGTCGCCTTCTCCACTGCCGTGTCCGACGACCACGTCGTGATCGAAGGAATCGAAGGGATGCTGGTCACATCGGCCGCCGATGCCGTGACCGCGACCCGTCGGGGCGTCGTTCCCGTCCTCGTATCCGAGGGGGTTCCAGTGCTCCCGGCGCCGGTGTCCGTCATGGTGGATGCGCGGCTCGCAAAGGTGCCCATGGACACGACGATCGACCAAGCACCGTTCGTCATCGGGCTCGGACCCGGCTTCGTCGCCGGAGTCGATTGCCATGCCGTGATCGAGACGATGCGAGGGCACAGGCTCGGACGGGTCATCTGGGACGGACCGGCAGCGCCGAACTCGGGAATCCCCGGCGAGATCGGCGGAGCGTCGGCCGAGCGCGTCGTCAGGGCCGGTACCTCGGGAGTCCTGACCTGGGATGTGTCGTTCGGGGAGGTCGTCGAGGCGGGCCAGCGGCTCGGTTCGATCGACGGCCTGCCCGTCCTCGCCGGGATCGGCGGCATGGTGCGCGGCCTCATCGTCCCCGGACCGGTGACTGAGGGCTTGAAGATCGGGGACGTCGACCCGCGGGTCGATCCGGACGCGATCACCGAGGTCTCGGACAAGGCCATCTCTGTCGGGGGCGGTGCACTCGAGGCCGTCCTCGTCTGGATGAACACGCAGGGCCGATGACGTCCCCACTGCATGACCGGCTCGGCCTCGGATCGCACGAGCTGGTTGCGTTGGTCGGCGCGGGAGGCAAATCGACCATCCTCGCCACACTCGCACGGGAGCTCTCCGACTTGCGGGTCATCGTCACCACGACGACTCGGATGGCACAGGACCAGGTCACCCAGCCGACCTGTTGGTCGGACGATCCGGCCGTCGTCGATGCTGCACTCGAGCCGGGGTCACCTCTCTTCGTGGCGACGGAGCGTATTCCCGGCAAGGTCATCGGGGTGTCACCCGCCGCTGCGGACCGTCTGTTCCGGATGACGCTGGCGGACCATGTCCTCGTCGAGGCCGACGGTGCGCGGGGGATGGCCATCAAGGCACCTGCGGCGCACGAACCCGTCATCCCGAGCGCATCCACGACGGTGATCGTCGTCGCATCGATCGATGCGGTCGGCCATCCGATCGCGGAGGTGGCGCACCGCCACATGCTCGTGGGTCAGATCATCGGCACCCACCCCGACAACCTGCTGACGGCGGAGGGCGCAGCAACGGTGCTGCTCCATCCCGATGGAGGCCTGAAAGGCATCCCGAGCGAGGCCCGCGTGGTCATGGCCACGACGAGGGTGACGCCGGCGACCCGCGATGACGCCGATGCGCTCGCAGCGCTCCTCGCGTCCGATCCGAGGGTCGAACGCGTGGTCACCCTTTCGTGACGTCGTTCGTCCGGTCGAGGTTCACCATTGTCACAGCCAGAGCTGCCGCGTAGCATCCGGTGAACGACGAGATGGGAGCATCGACCTCTATGGTTCGTATCCGGTCGGCCTGGATCCTGTGCGCCGCGGTCGTTGCGGCATCGTTCCCGGTGATCGTCGCCGTACCTTCCGCACACGCCGCGTCGTTCACAGTCACCCGCTTCGACGATCCGAACCCGAACGGGTGCAATCCGGGCGATTGCTCGCTTCGCGAGGCGATCATCGCCGCCAACGCCACCAACACGGACGACGTCATCGCCCTCCAGACCGGCACGTACGGCTTGTCGAGAGTCGGCGCCTCTGAGGATGGTGCGGCCACGGGAGACCTCGATCTCACTGGGACGCTCACCATCGTCGGCAACGGGAGCAGCGCCACCTTCATCGACGGAAACGGTGTCGACCGGGTGTTCCACGTCCTCGCTGGCGCAACCGTGACGATGGCGAGGCTCGCCATCGTGGACGGCCTCGCCCAAGGGCCGAGCGCTCTGTTGGGGACCGGTGCGAACGGCGGGGGCATCTTCAACCTGGGCGCGTTGAACCTTGCTGACGTCGTGGTACAGGGGAACGCGGCGGGAATCAGCTCAGTGGGACTCATCGGCGGAGAGGCGGGCAGGGGTGGAGGCGGAGGCGGTATCGCAAACGCGGGCACGCTGACCCTCGAACGCGTTGTGGTCCGCGGCAATGTAGCGGGACAGGGGCTTGACCACCCGATCACTACGTCTGGTATCGGGGGGTCGGGGGGGAACGGAGGAGGCATCGTCAACAGCGGCACGTTGACGATCGTCGACAGCACCATCGACCTGAACGAAGCGGGCAGGGGCGGCATCGGTCGCGACGGTACGCCGGAGTTCGGATGCTGCCCGACGGGCGGGCGATTGGGAGGCGTAGGGGGTCACGGAGGAGGCATCTACACGCTTGGAGCAGCGGCGAGCGTGACCGTCCTGCGATCCATCATCATGTCAAACGCAGCAGGTGCGGGGGGTGACGGTGGAAGGGGCGGCACCGACATTCTCATGGCGGGCAACGATGCGTCGGGGGGAGCGGGCGGTGCCGGTGGTGACGGTGGAGGGGTGTACTCGAGCCAAGGCATCCTCACGACCACCTCGACGACGATTCGGGACAACGACGCCGGTCGGGGAGGTGACGGCGGCCAGCCAGGCGGGTCCGGCGGAGGACGCGGCCCAGCAGGCGGGGGCGGTGACGGCGGGGGGTTCTTCGCTGCTGGCGGCCCTTCCCAGACGCTGGCCGAGACCACCCTCAGCGGCAATGCTCCGGGCGAAGCCGGCGACCAGAATCAGAACTTCCCGCAACCGTCGGACGGCATCGGCGGTGGTATGTTCGTGGCGGCAGGCGCGTCCGCCGCCCTCACCAACGTCACGGTCAGCGGCAACACGTCATTTGGCGACTCGAGTGGCGGCTTCCACAGTGACGGGATCCTGACAGCGACCCACACCACAGTCACTGGCAATGCCGGTTTCACATCGAACGGCATCACCACGTTCACGGCCACGATCGTCGACGAAGAGAGTCCGTCGATCGCGATCGGTAACTTCACCAGCGGTGGGTACAACGTGTTCCGGGCGGCAGGTTTTCCCGGATCCGGTTCCGACATCGGTCCCATCGACGCGCTCCTGGGTCCGCTGCAGGCGAACTCCTCCCCTGACACGCATGCCCTGCTCCCCGGGAGCCCGGCGATAGATGCAATCCCCGTCGCAGCGTGCCAGTCGGCGATCGACGCCCGAGGCCTGCCCCGACCGCAGGGCGCGCAATGCGACATCGGAGCGTTCGAGTTGAGCGACGGAACCCAAGTGGGTCTCGTGGATCCGTCCCAGGGACGCTGGCATCTGCGCGACGCGATCGGAGGGGTCGACAGCTTCTTCTTCGGGAACCCGAACGACATCCCGTTCATGGGTGACTGGGACTGTGACGGCATCGACACACCCGGGTTGTTCCGGCAGTCGGACGCCTTTGCGTATCTGCGGAACTCGAACTCGCAGGGCATCGCCGACATCCGGTTCTTCTTCGGCAACCCTGACGACATTCCGTTGGCTGGGGATTGGAACGGCGACGGCTGCGACACGCTATCGCTCTACCGGCCTTCGACGCAGCAGTTCTTCATCATCAATGCCCTCGGACAGAACGAGGGTGGGCTGGGAGCGGCAGACTTCTCCCTCTTCTTCGGCAACCCAGGTGACAAGCCCGTGGTTGGCGACTGGGACGGTGACGGAGTCGACGAAGTGGGTCTGCACCGCGAGTCGACCGGGTTCTTCTACTGGAGGAACACCCTCGACACAGGAGTTGCAGACGGCGACATCTTCTTCGGCGACCCCGGCGACCGATTCGTCGCCGGTGACTGGGGGCAGGTCGACGGCAGGGACACTCCTGCGGTGTTCCGACCCTCCATTACCACCTTCTTCTTCCGCTACACCCTCACCCAGGGCGTCGCCGACTCCCAGTTCGTCTTGGGCGAACCAGGGTGGATCCCAGTCGCCGGCGAGTTCGGCTGAGGACGAGAGGCGCAGCCTGCGAGAGCTTGACTCTCACATGTCCGGGTCGTTTCGAGGTGCGGTCAATCCGGGAGGAGTGCGTTGGTACCTCTCGCGAGAAACCGACCCCGCCCCGGTTCTCCGACGAACGATCCGCTTTCGACAATCACCTCGCCGCGCAACATCACGGTCTCGACCCGCCCTCCGACCTCGCGACCTTCGAAGACGGAGTAGTCGATGTTCATGTGGTGCGACTCGGCCGAGAGGGTGTGGGACCCAGCGGGGTCGTAGATGACGATGTCTGCGTCGGAACCCGGAGCGAGCGTCCCCTTTCGCGGATACAGGCCCGAAAGCTTCGCGGGGATCTCCGAGGTGACCTCGATCCATCGGGTCAGCGGGATCCAGCCCTCGATGACCCCCTGGTGGACGAGGTCCATCCGATGCTCGACGACCCCGAGCCCATTGGGGATCCTCCGGAAGTCACCCCGGCCTGCTTCCTTCTGCGCCCACGTGAACGGGCAGTGGTCGGTGGCAACCACGTCCATCCGGCCGGTGGCGATGCCCGACCACAGGGCGCGCTGATGCCCCTCGGATCGCCGACGCAGCGGTGGTGAGCACACGAACTTTGCGCCTTCGAATCCCTCCGGGACGTCCTCGAGGGCGAGCCACAGGTACTGGGGACAGGTCTCTGTGAAGACGGGAAGTCCCCGATCCCTGGCCACAACGGCCTCTGCGAACGCGTCCTGGGATGAGATGTGGACGATGACCAACGGGCATCCGGCGATCTCGGCGAGTGCAGCGACGCGGTGCACGGCCTCGGCCTCCATCGAGGAGGGACGCGTCAGGAGGTGATCGATGGGATCGACCTCTCCCCGCTCAGCAGCCTGATCCCGGAGGGCATCGATGGCGATCCCGTTCTCGGCGTGCATCATGATCGTGCCACCCACACTGGCGGCAGCCTGCATCGCCTCGAGGATCTGGCGATCATCGGACAGGTTGACGCCGGGGTAGGCAGTGAACAGCTTGAAGGTCGTGACGCCCTCATGCATCATCTCGGGCAGCTCGGCGAGGGTGCCAGGATGGACGTCCGTCACCATCATGTGGAACCCGTAGTCGACGCTCGACTGCCCTTCGGCCCGTGCCTTCCACTCGGCGAGGCCCTTGCGCAGCGTGGAGCCTCGCGTCTGGCCGGCGTAGTCGACGATCGTCGTGGTTCCCCCGATCGCCGCTGCCATCGTTCCCGTCGTGTAGGTGTCCGACGATGTGGTTCCGGACACGGGAAGCTCCATGTGCGTGTGCATGTCGACGCCACCGGGAATCACATAGCGACCCGTCGCATCGATGACGCGGTCGAAGTCGTCCCCAGCCATGCCGGGATCGAC
>DATHUV010000008.1:0-21903 GCA_035461905.1 Acidimicrobiia bacterium
ACCGGTGTAGAACCAAGCGCGGGCGGCGAATACTTCACGATTGTCGCTGCACGCGCAACGCTACACAATGCAATGACTTAGCGAATAGCAGGGGGGAGACTCGAACTCCCGACCTCACGATTATGAGTCGTGCGCTCTAACCGGCTGAGCTACCCTGCCCCAATTCACACGTCGTTCCCGGGACGCAAACGGCCGGCCCAGGAAAGGACCGGCCGAATGCAACCAGTGGCGGGGGCGGGATTTGAACCCGCGACCTTCGGGTTATGAGCCCGACGAGCTACCAGACTGCTCCACCCCGCGTCGATGGCTGGGAGTATACGCGCGAGGGCACTCTATTGCCCAGCCGTCCTCGCCGACGTGCTGGGCAGTCCAGCACGGTTCAGGACCGCGACTTCGGTGGCGTCAGAGGTCGAGGAGCGCTTCGTTCCACCACGCCGGGGGGGTCGGCCTCGGGTCGAGTGACGGACTGGACTTCGATGTCCCGTGCACGGGTGGTGGCGCGTCGTTGACTTTCGCCTGGCGGGCGGTGACCGCCTCCCTCGTGACGTTGTAGACCGTCAGGTCCTGGGAGATCGTCACCGGGCCGGTGTACGACGCAGCCAGCTCCTCGAATACGGTGTCCACACCGGGGGTCACGTCCAGGTGCCAGAGCGCCCCCATGCGTGGCTTCGTCATGTCGAGGATCTTGCCCAACTGCTCCGGGATCGTGTGTGCGAGGCGCGTGATCTGGTTCGCTGTCTCCAGGGGAAGCCCCGTGGCCTGGGCATACACCGCAGGTGACTGGAAGCACTCATGAATCAACAGGTCCGCGCCGACCGCGGCTTCGACGACGTGCTTGCACGGGCGCGTGTCTCCCGAGAAGACGACCTTCAACCCGGCATACGTGATGCTGTAGCCGACGGCGCCGCTCAGGCCGTGGATGGCCGGGAAGCTGGAAATGGTGACGCCGTCGCGCTCGTAGATCGCCTCGGGTCGGTCGTACGGGATCTCGTGGGCTACCAAGTCGAACCCGGTGGTGGGACGAACGCCGCGCACGGAGGCCGCGTCCCATGCCATCGCCTTGCCCATGTGGTCGACGAAGGCAGCCAAGCCGAGCGTCGGGTCCTCGCTGGCGCCTCCCCAGATCTCGACCGGGTCGATTCGGCCGGCCTTCGCGAAGCTTCCCACGAGACCGGGTATGTCGCCGACGTGATCGGCGTGCAAGTGCGACAAGAACACCTTGGTCGTGGACTCCACGGGAAGCATCAACGACGAGAAGTTTGCCAGGGAACCGGAACCGAGGTCGAAGAAGAAGAAGTCCTTCCCGGGGTTGCCCACCTCGATCAACAGCGATCCAGACGCCTGACTCCGCCGAATCCATGGATCGCCACTGCCGAGCACCGTGACCCTGATCTCCCCGGGCGACAGGTCCTCGGCACCTGGCACATACATGGACGCCCGGTCATCCACTGGCACTCCAACAGCAGGGGTTCGTGTCAGCGGCAGCGATCCACCCAGGTAGGCGGGGGCGGGCAACGCATCCAGATCGGACATGGGCGGTCTCCTCTTGCTCGGCAGGTCGCGAACGACCCTCACTGATCAGATCGCCGTCGGCACCCGCGATCACCGTCGAGTTCCGGTTACGGCGCAACCATTCTCATCGCGATCGTGCAGCCACCCGGCCCACCCCGCATCATCCGTTCGGGACTAGATCCGACGGCGGTCCGCAGGGCAAAGCCACACTGAATGACGGAGTTCGTCGGCCTCGTCCCCGGCACGATCTGGGGCTATCCGGAAAGCCGGGTACCATGGGCGTGGCAAGTCGGGAAGTCTGGTCGACGTCATCCACGCATCGGAGCGGTGATGCCTTCCATGACAGGGGACCCGGTCGAGATGATCATCGATCAGCCTCGCTGGCACACACTCCCCGTCCCTGATGTCGAGGACCGACTCCGCACCAGCCGACATGGGCTCAGCATCGACGAGGCGGCGGCCAGGCTCGAACACTTCGGCCCCAACGAGCTCGAGGGGGAACCACCTCCGACCGCCATCGCGGTGTTCGTACGGCAGTTCAAGAGCCCATTGATCGCCATTCTCGTGGTGGCGGCCGTCGTAACCGCCCTTTTGGATGAGTGGATCGACACGTGGGTGATCACCGCCGTCCTCCTCCTCAACGCGATCATCGGATTCGCCCAGGAGCGGCGGGCCGAGGAGTCGGTGCGTGCCCTGCAATCCCTGGCCGCCCCCCAGGCACGGGTGATTCGGAACGGGCACGAGCGCCACATCGAGGGTCGGGACCTCGTACCGGGAGACCTCGTCCTCCTCGAGAGCGGTGCGCGTGTCCCTGCCGACCTGCGGCTCATTCATGTCAATGCGCTCCGGATCGACGAGTCGCTTCTCACCGGTGAGTCGCTTCCGGTCACGAAGCAGGCAGAACCGCTCGGCGACGAGGACACGCCTCTCGCCGACAGAAGACCGATGGTGTATGCGGGCTCTGTGGTGACATCGGGCCGCGGGCGCGGATACGTCACCGCGACGGGTGCCACCAGCCAGCTCGGAGCGATAGCGGAACTCATGCGGGGCGAGAAGTCCCCCCAGAGCCCCCTCCAGATCCGAATGACCCGGCTCGCGCACCTCATCGGCCTCATCATCGTCGCCGCATCACTCGGTACGTTCATCATCGGGATCCTCGCCAACCAGCCGCCCTCCGTCATGCTCAGGTTCGCGGTTGCCATGGCGGTCAGTGCGATTCCCGAGGGACTTCCCGTCGTGCTCACCATCACCCTGGCCGTAGGGGTCCAGCGCATGGCGCACCGGCATGCTCTGGTCAGAAGGCTCGCCGCCGTCGAGACGCTGGGGAGTACCACCATCATCGGATCGGACAAGACCGGCACGCTCACCGAGAACCGGATGACCGTCCAGACCATCTGGGCTGGCACCGACTGGTGGACGATCGATGGTTCGCCCACCTCGACGTCGTTGATGGCAGACACTGGGCCACTTCGGCGCGTACTCCTCGCAGGGGTCCTGGCGAACGAGGCGGAGCTGTATATCGAGGACGGCACCGAGCACACAGCCGGAGACCCGACCGAGGCGGCACTGCTGGTCGCAGCGGCTCGCTGCGGGCTCGAGCCCATCCTCGTCAGGGATCGGTACGAAACGATCGCGGAGATCCCCTTCGAGTCCGAACGCGGATACTCGGCAACGATCGGCACTTTCGAGGGGAAGACCGCGATGTTCGTCAAAGGGGCGCCCGAGCGCATCGTCGGGATGTCATCCCGGATGCTCGGCCCCGAGGGTGTCGAGAGCATGGATCCCGAGGCAGTCCTCGAAGCAGCCGATCGCATGGCCGCCGATGGGTTGCGAGTCCTTGCGATGGCAGACATGGAGGTCGAGGATCCAGATCCGAGCCGAGCCGAGACCCTGGTCGACGTCGGTGGGCTGACGCTCCTCGGCCTCCAGGGGATGCTCGATCCGCCAAGGGCGGGAGTCGCCGAGGCAGTAGAGGGATGCAGGCACTCCGGCATCCGGCCGCTCATGATCACCGGTGATCACGCTGCGACAGCACTGGCGATCGCCGAGCGCCTCGGTATCGCGGATCACGGTTCCAAGGCCCTTACCGGAAGCGACATCGACGAGATGTCCGATGCGGACCTCGCCGAAGCGGTCACGCAAGTGTCGGTGTTCGCCCGGATGACCCCTGAGCACAAGCTGCGCATCGTCCAGGCCCTGCGCGGTATCGGCGAGGTGGTCGCCGTGACTGGGGACGGGGTCAACGACGCCCCTGCGCTGAGGGCGGCCGACATCGGGATCGCCATGGGAAGGGACGGCACCGATGTCGCTCGGGAGGCATCCGACATGGTCCTCACTGACGACAACTTCACGAGTATCTACGCCGCGGTCCACGAGGGGCGGGTCGTTTTCGACAACGTGCGCAAGGTCACGTTCTTCCTGCTGTCGACCGGCGCAGCGGGGATCGTGGCCCTCACGTCCGGGCTCGTGCTCGGGTGGCCGTTGATCATGCTGCCGACGCAGATCCTCTGGCTCAACCTCGTCACCAACGGGGTCCAGGACGTCGCGATGGCATTCGAACCCGCCGAACCCGGGGTGCTCGATCGGTCGCCGCGTCCGGTCCGTGAGGGCGTCATGAGCCAGCTGCTGTGGAAACGCACCGTCCTCGTCGGCATTGTCATGGCGCTTGGAACGCTCGCGATGTTCCGTTGGGAGTTCGACACGACCGGGTCCGTGGAGGCGGCTCGGACGGCGGCGTTGACCACCATGGTCCTGTTCCAGGCGTTCCACATCGGCAACGTGCGGTCTGAGACGATCTCGGCGTTTCGTGTCCCATTGCTCTCGAATCGGTTCCTGATTGCGGCGGTTGCCGTGTCCCTGACGATCCACGCGGCAGCGCTCCAACTGCCCTTCACGCAGTTCATCCTGTCGGTCGAGCCGATCGGCATCGACGCGTGGCTCCGGAGCATCGCCATCGCGTCGACGGTCATCGTCGCAGGCGAACTCCACAAGGCATGGGAGCGCCGCCGTTCTCCGGCAACGTGAGGTGAGACAGCTGCCAGCGGATGGGAGCAGTGAACCGAGCTACCTCGAGAGGCTCGTGGACTCACCGGTGGGTGGAGCGGTGCCCGCCTCGAGGATGAGGCGGTTCGCCTCCTCGATGTAGCCGCTGGCCTCCTGGACCTTCTCCTGGTAGAGACCGAGATCGCCCGAGCGCAGGGCGGCGTCGGCCTCGGCGAGGGCGTCCTCGGCGAGCTGGAGCAGCTCGGCGACTCGTTCCTCGACGGGTCCGTCTGGCGGCTCGGTCGGCGGCTCCGGCGTCTCGCCATTGCCGTCGTCGGGATCATCTGGCTGAATGACCGGAGTTCCGAACAGGGCGAGCAGGACTTCCTCGAGTGACTCACCGATCTCGATCCTGCTGTTGAACGACGCAACGACCCGCTTGAACTGCGGAATACCAGAACCGCCCGTGTCTGCCGCCAGGTAGATCGGTTGGACGAACAGCAACGAGTCCTCGATCGGAACGACGAGCATGTTCCCGCGGATGACCTCTGATCCCTCCTGGCCAAGCAGGGTGAACTCGACGGACACGTCCGGATCCTGATCGATGAAGTCGCCCACCTGGCCCGGTCCGTCGATCTGGCGATCACGCGGCATTCCGTACTCGATGATGTCGCCGTACTCCTCGAGCGGACCACTCTTGGCGACCACGAACGCCGACATGTTCGGCCGATCGAGAGGTGTGAACGGCTGCATCAACAGGAAGGACAGGTCATCCTCCTCGGGCAATTCCATCAGGAGGTAGTAGGGCAGCATCGGAGGAGTTGCGAATGACGCCCTTAGGGGAGGCCTTTCCGAGGTCGCAGGGTTGCGTGCGATCTGCCACGGATCGTTCCGCTGGAAGAGGTCGACGGGGTTGGTCATGTGATACAGCTGGTAGACGTCAGTCTGCATCCGGAACAGGTCCTCCGGATACCGGATGTGACCCACAAGCCCCTCGGGGAACTCGGTGAGTGGCTTGAACACACCGGGGAAGATCTTCTGGTTCACACGGATGATCGGGTCGTCGGGATCAACGACGTACATGTCGATGGTGCCGTCGTATGCGTCGATGACGGCCTTGACCGAGTTCCTGATGTAGTTGAAGCTGCCGGGGAGGGGTGATCCCTGATCGAGGCGCGGCGTGCCTGCAGGTTCGGAGTACGGGAAACGGCTCGAGACCGTGTACAGGTCCATCATCCAGACGAGCCTGCCTTCGGTCACAACCATGTACGGATCGTTGTCGGCATACAGGAAGGGCGCAACCTGGGCGATCCGATCCTGGATGTTCCGATGGAGCAGCACCCGCGAATCCGAGCGGACCTGGCCCGAGATGAGGGTGTTGAGGTCGCCGAAGCGGAGCGCCCAAATGGCCCGATTGAAGAAGTTCCCGACGGCGACGCCGCCCTCGCCGTCGTAGGAGTTCGTCGTCGCCTCCGCGGTGTCCTCTGGACCGCGTGGGAGGTCGACCTCACCCTGGTTCGAGCCGACGATGAGGAAGTCACGTACCGCATCGTCGGAGAAGTAGATGCGGGGTTGGGTGACATCGAGGATCGGGTCGCCCGAGAGGTTCGAGGGTGGAAGATCCTTGGCGAGGAACTCCGGCAACCCGTCGGAGGTCACGTCGCGTGCAGGGCTCAACACGGCGCCGAGTCCGTGTGTGTACACGAGGCGTTCGTTCACCCAGCCCGCGCCCGGAATGTTGGCTTCCTCGAGGGTCCGAGCGGCTGTCATCACCTGCTTGAGCTCTCCGTTGATCACATACCGGTCGACGTCGACGTCGTTGAACGTGTAGTACGTCTTGATGTTCTGGAGCTCGGGGTACGTCGCCTGGAGGACCCCTGGATCCCATAAGCGGACGTTCTCGATCGTCGGGGCATTCGCCTCGACCTGCGCGGCGGTGAGCTCCGGCGACGCGTTGAACCTGCGGACCTCGACCTCGTCGAGGCCGAACGCATAGCGGGTGAAATCGAGGTTGTGCTGGACGAACTCCGTCTCCCGTTCGATCTCGTTCGGCTCGACCGAGAACCGCTGCACGAGGGCCGGGTAGATGCCACCGACGCCGATCGACGTGACCAACCAGATCCCGAGCGCGACCGCCGGCAACGCCCAACCACGGAAGCGGACGTTCACGAGGAGGATGACTGCAGAGACGATCGAGATGAAGATGAGGAGGTTGAGTGCAGGGACCTGCGCATTCACGTCGGTGTAGCTCGCGCCGAAGACCTGGCCGCGTCCCGAGTAGAGGAGCTCCCACTTGTCGAACTGGTACCCCACGGCCTTGAGGAGCGCCATCAACGCCACCAGAACCGAGATGTGGGCCTTCACTGCATCCGACGTACGCTGGCCGGGCGTGGCGATCTTGATCCCGCCGTTGAGGTAGTGGGCGGCGATGACGACGAGCGTGCCGACGAGGAGGAGCTGGAACGCCCATCCGAAGATGTCGCGGTACAGCGGGAGCGAGAACACGTATAGGGAGACGTCATTACCGAAGATGGGGTCGACGAGACCGAAGTCGACGGAGTTCCTCCACAACAGGAAGTCCTGCCACCACGCGGCAGCACCGAGCCCGATGAGGACACCGAAGAACAGCGAGAACAACGTGCGAATGAGTGTCGCCCGTGGTTCGATCCACTCCTGGTATCGCTCGAGCAGCTCCTCGTCAGGTGCTCCGGTGATGGCACCGCTCCTCGGGGACAGCCTGTCGACGAGCCAAAGGTTGATCCAGAAGAACAGGAGCGCCACGAGCGCTGCGCCAAGAACGAGCCAGACCCTCGTGAACGTGACAGTGCTCCACACGTTGGCGAACCCGCGCTCACGGAACCACTGATAGTCGGTGAACAGGGTGGCAAGCCACCTGCCGAAGACGAGGAGGATGAAGAACCCCCCGACGATGAACGACAGGATCCGACGGAACCCTGACCCTTGGCGGTAGTTGATCGGCTCTCGGTTGATCACCGAGACGATTCTATGGTGTTGGCGGGCTAGACACCCCGCTCAGATGGCCGCCGCACGATCCGTGGCCTCGACGACCCTCCGTTCGGCCTCGTCCGAGCGCCATGTGCGAAACACCTTGCTGGCAGATGCCGCGACTTCCCTCTCCCCGCCCCCGGAGGAACGAGTCCGTTCGATGGCAGCGGTCACCGCTTCGAGCAGGTCGGTCGCAAACGTCGCGCCTTCCGATGACGACGCGCTGGATCCGAGCCCGATCGCGAGCTTGGTGAATGGTTCATCGAATCGATCGGTGAATTCGGGATTCGGCGTCCACCCAGCATCGGTTCGCAGGTGCTCGAGGGTCTCGTTCTGGAGGTCGACGAGGGCACGCTTGATCTCCCTCAGCGCGGCGTTCTGGAGCGGGATGACGGCACTCTCGTCCGGTTCTGGATCCGGCGTGGGCGCTGGGACGACCTCCGTGTGAGCCGCCGATTCCGCCCCATCGGGAGGAGGTCCGGCGGGAGCCGATCCGTTGGATGAGGGCTCGACATCGTTACCCACAGCGACCGGTGGCGCGGTCACAGGCTCGGGTGGCGTGCGAAGCATGGCGAACAACGAACCTATGTCGTCAGGCATTGCATCTCGCACGCTCTCGGCATCATCCTCGGCGGCAGGAGCCTCGGCCATGGGGGCCTGGGTCACCGCCTCGACGGCTGCTGCCTCCACAGTCGTGGGCTCCTCGACCACCGATTCGTCGGCGATTGCGGCTTCGGCCGCGGAGGCCTCGGTGACTGGTTCCGACGGTGCCGGAGGCTCGGCCTGGACGACGTCTTCCTCAACGTGCTCCACCGTGTCAAGCGTCGCATCCGGGGGCGGCGTGGGAGCATCCTCCACGGCGGCAAGTGCAGTGGGCGCTTCGGGAGGGTCGAGTGAGATCCCTGCGCGCAGGGCGGTGACCTCGGCCATCAGCTCATCGACGTCGACGGGGGTCGGTGGCACGACACGAGTCGCAGCGACGATTCTCACTGACCCGCTGTCACTCGTGTGGTGGGTGCGCTCGTCCGTCGGCTCGGGCTCGGGTGCAGGGGCGTCGAGGGCCTGGCGCTTCGACTCGATCTCGGACTCCATCTCCGAGATCGATGCCCGTGTTGCCTCGAGTTCGGCGAGAAGCTCGCTGCGACGGTCCTCGAGTGCGCGTGCCCTTTCCTGGGCGAGCTCCGCCTGCTGTCGGGCAGCCGAAAGCACGGCCTCGCTCTCGAAGCGGGCCGCATCGACGATCTGGTCAGCCTCGACCCTGGCAGTTCGAATCGATTCCTCACGATCCCTGCGAGCATCGCCCGTGAGGTGGATCGCCTCGCGTTCGGCCTCGGCGCGTACGAACAGGGCTTCCTCCTTGGCCGCGGCGACGATCGAGTCAGCCTCGGCTCGGGCGGTCCGGAGCATCGCGGACCCCTCGCTCCATGCGTCGGATCGCATCGCCTCGCTCGCCTCGGTGGCCTGGCGGATCATGGCCTCTGACGAGGACTCCGCGTCGGCACGCCAGGCGTTCGCGTCGGCCGACGCGCGGCTGCGAATTCCCTCAGCGGCGTCACGAGCCGCCTCCAGGATCTCGCCGATGTCGCTCCCAATGGTGTCGAGCTCGTATGCGAGGGCTTCGGCTTCTGAGATACCGAGTGCAGGGGCGTTGGCACGTTCGTCGTCCCGATCGGACTCGAGCGCCTCGATACGATCGGCGAGCTCGCCGAGGTACGCCTCGACCTGTGACCGTTCGTAGCCACGGAGGGCGACATCGAATCGGCGAGCACGCACCCCGTTCGGGGTCAGTTCATCCGCCATGGGCGGCAGCGTAGGGGCTGGCAGCGTGGTGTCCGCGGATTGTCAGAGGCTCTCGAGGAATGCCACGGCATCCTCGATCCTCTCGACCCTGACGACCTCGATCCGGTCGCCGGCAGCGGCCACCGCGGCCTCATAGTTCCCCGCAGGAACGAGCACCGCCCGGGCTCCGGCGTCCACAGCCGCGTACACCTTCTGGTGGATCCCTCCGATCGAGCCGACCGTTCCGTCGCGCTCGATGGTCCCTGTGCCCGCGATGCGGTAGCCCTTCGTGATCTCGTCCTCGGTCAGCTGGTCCATGATCTGGAGGGTGAACATCAACCCTGCGGACGGACCGCCGATGTTCTGGGAATCGATGGCGACCTCCACGGGGAACTCGACGATCGGTTCGTTGTTCTCCAGCAGGATTCCGATCAATGGGCGTTCCGGGTCGTCGGGGTTCTCGCCGAGCGTGATCTCGACCGCAAGATCATCGAACGAACTCGGTGCACCGTCCCTTGGACGCTCCACCAGCATCGTGATCACGTCACCCACCGACAGGTCAGTCAGCTGGGCGATGATGTCGCTGCGGAAGGCCACGGTTGTCCCGTTCATGTCGACGATCACGTCGTTCGGGAACAGGATGCCGTCTGCGCCTGACTCGGGGACGGTGTCGATGACCAGCGCTCCTGTCCCGGTGAGTGTCACCTCATAGCCGAGCTGCGTGAGCGCCACGAAGATCGCGTTGTTCTTGGACTGCTCCATGAGGGCAAGGCTCTCGCGCCGGAGCTGCTCCGGCGAGACACCAATGGGTCGGATGTTCTCCCTCGGGCGGGTGTCAACACTGTCGTCGAACTGGGCTGCCACCCATTCGAACGCATTCGCCTCTTTGAGCGAGACCGTCAGGAAGAACAACTCCCCCACGCTCGAGACGGTGCCCCCCTCGACCGAGACGAAATCCGATGTGTCATAGACGGGGCCTGGGCTGAGGGTGTAGTACGGGAGGCTGATTGGCCAGGCGATGGCGATCGCGATGCCGACAGCCATCAGCAGTCCGGCGACGACCCACGGCCACTTCGGATACGGCGCGCTCGGTCGCACGGACTCGGGGATGTCTGCGTAGGGGTCCGCGGGCTCGCTCAATGCGACGTCGTTGTCCACCGGGCGAGGTTACCCGGGCAGACAGGTAGGCGTGTGCCCTCAGGCGATCCTGCGCCCCGCGACGAGGTCGGCGGTGACGACGATACGAAAGCGATTCGAACCCTTCGGGTGGCACGCGAACATCGTGAGCTTCGGATCTTCGCCGTTGTAGGTGATCCACATCGCGGTCGGATCGACGACGAAGGACTCTTCAACTCGATACATGACGTCGAACCCGCTCCCGTCCCTCACGAACACGAGGTCCCCCGGCGAGAGGCGGTCGAGGTCGTGGAAGGGCTGGGAGTGGGTCGTACGGTGCCCTGCGAGGACCATGTTGCCATCGCCTCCTGCGACTGACGTTCCAGCCCAATGGGCGACGCCGCGATCGATCACCGAGGGCGCTACTCCTGACCGTATGACCTCATCGACGCCGATCGCCGGGATGCGCACGTGCCCTACCACCGCCCCGCTCTCCTGGGATCGGTGGAAGACGGGCTGGCGCGCGGGATCGGGAAGGAGCCCGTCGTGCGACGATGCGGCGTGCACGGACGACCCGAACATGCCGATCACAGCGGCGAAGATGGCGATGAAACGGGTTCGAGTGCTCAACAGTCTCATTCTGGTACCCATCGGCACGTCGGCCGATGTGCTGGAATGGGAATCCGCTCCACAACGAGATCTCGGAGGCACGCCGCATGACCATCACGTACGACGCACCGACACTCGCCAAGGTCGTGTTTCCGAGGACCAGGATCACCACGATCGCATTGATGATCGGGTTCGCCCTCCTGACCGCGGCAGCGGCACAGATCCGGTTTCCCGTGCCCGGCACTCCGGTACCGATCACGGGACAGACCTTCGCCGTCCTCCTCGCAGGCGCCGCCCTCGGTTCGCGGGCAGGGGCGGGGAGCCAGGCCATCTACTGGATTCTCGGGGCAATCGGGCTCCCCTTCTACACGGAGGCCTCCGGCGGATGGGAGGCAGCGACCGGTGCGACCGCCGGCTACCTGGTCGGCTTCATTGCTGCGGCGTGGATCGTCGGTGCGCTCGCCGAGCGCGGGCAGGACCGCAATGTGTGGTCGGCGATTCCGGCCTTCCTCGCAGGGAACGCCGTCATCTACGCGTTCGGCGTCACGTGGCTGCTCGTCAGCATCGATGCCTTCACGAACATCGGGGAAGCGCTGGCCGCCGGATTCACGCCATTCGTGATCGGCGACGTGATCAAGATCGTCACCGCCGGTCTGCTGCTTCCGTTGGCGTGGCGTCTGACCGATTCTGCGAGGAGATGACCCTCCGATGGACCGCCGAGAGCGCATCGAGCACGCCATAGCGAACGACCCGTACGCCGCGAGCCAGGGCTTCTCCCTCGGTTCAGTCACGGACGAGGCGGTCACAGTATCCATGACCGTCCGCGACGACCAGGTCAACTTCCTCGGGGGTACCCACGGGGGCGTGATCCATTCACTCGCTGACTGCGCGTTCTCACTCGCCTCGAACGCCTACCCGGAAGACGCGGTGGCGATCGACACGCACCTCGCCATCACGGCGGCATCGGATGTCGGCGAGGTCCTCACCGCAACAGCCCGCGAACAAACCCGAGGGCGAACGCTCGCGACGTATCGGGTCGACGTGACCAGGGGTGACGGGCGCACCGTTGCGCTGTTCACGGGAACGGTGTTCCTGATCCGCGGATCCGACACCTGAGTGCCTGAACCTAGGCGTTGAGCTCTTCGCCCAGGTAGGCCTTCACGACACGCGGGTCCCTCTGTATCTGGTCCGGTGTCCCCGTGGCGATGACCTCACCGAAGTCCAGGACGAGCACACGGTCCGCGATGTCCATGACGAGACCCATGTCGTGCTCCACGAGGATCATTCCGATTCCGAGCTCCTCGCGGATGTCGAGGATGAACCGCGCCATGTCCTCGGTCTCCTCGAGGTTCATGCCTGCCACCGGTTCATCGAGGAGGAGGAGCTCCGGCTCCATTGCAAGGGCTCTGCCCAGTTCGACCCGCTTCTGGATGCCATACGGCAGCATCCCGACCGGGTAGAAACGCCATGCCTCGATCTCGAGGAGGTCGATGATGTCCTCGACGTGGGCCCGATTCGCTACCTCCTCGCGCTTTGCTCTGCCCCACCACAGTGCACCCTCGAGCCAACCGACCTCGGTCCGAACGTGCCTGCCGAGGGCGATGTTCTCGATGACGGTCATATGGGCGAACAGCTCGATGTTCTGGAACGTCCGGGCGACCCCGAGGGCTGCCACCTTGTCGGGCCGCATCCCGAGGACGGACTCCCCACGCCAGAGGATGTCCCCCTGCTGGGGTCGGTACACACCGTTGAGGCAGTTGAACGTGGAGGTCTTGCCTGCGCCGTTCGGGCCGATGACCGCGAACAGCTCGTCTTCGTTGACGGTGAAGCTGACATCCGTGAGGGCTTTGACGCCCTTGAACGCGAGATCGACGTTGCGGAACTCAACGAGAGGCACGCTCACGACAACCACCGCTTTCTTCGCTTGTAGTGCTTCACGTCACGGAAGGACTTCCGCTCGCCACCCTCGGCATGCAGCCCGAGGTAGAACTCCTGGACGTCCTCGTCCGAGAGCAACTTCTTCGGGTCACCGTCCATGACGACCTTCCCAGTCTCCATGATGTAGCCGTAGTCGGCGATCGACAACGCCATGTTCGCGTTCTGCTCGATGAGCAGGACCGATGTTCCACGCTTGTTGATGTCCACGATGATGTCGCGGATCTGTGCGACGAGCATCGGAGCCAGTCCGAGTGACGGTTCGTCGAGGATGAGGAGTGTCGGGTTCGCCATCAACGCGCGCCCGATCGCGAGCATCTGCTGCTCGCCTCCCGAGAGGTATCCCGCAGTGTCCTTGCGCCGGTTCGCGAGGACGGGGAACATCTCCATCACCATCTCGTGGTTCGCCTTCACACTCGACGAGTCCCGGTTGGTCGTGGCCCCTGTGCGGAGATTGTCCTCGACGGACATCTCGGCGAACACGCGTCGACCCTCCATGACCTGGGCGATGCCGGCTCTCACGATGGCGGACGCGTCCTTTCCGACGATGTCCTCACCGTTGTAGATGATCGACCCCTTCGTGATGTCGCCCTCGTGGACTCCGAGGAGTCCGGTAATGGCGCGGAGGGTCGTCGTCTTGCCTGCTCCGTTCGCGCCGAGAAGCGCAACGATCTTGCCGTCCTTCACCTCGAGGGAGAGGCCGCGCAGCACGAGGACGACGTCGTTGTAGACGACTTCGAGGTTGGCTACCTCAAGCATGCGAGTGCGTCACCTCCGCCGGGTTCGGGAGGGGGTGTGGCCGTGGCCACACCCCCTCGACTTCGTCGTCTCCTTACAACTCGAAACAGGGTGCCGTGAACTCGAACCCAGCCGCAGCGTCTCCCACGAAGAAGTCCTTCTCGAGGAGGGATCCCGTGGTTGCACCTTCCTGCGACAGCGTCTGGTTCGCACCACCGGCCGCCGTGTACGTGGCGAGATCAGGGTTGAACACCGCGAGCTCCCGCATCACGTAGTCGTTCGGCGCGCCTGCATAGCCCTGGTTCGGTGCCGTACCGCCGAAGTCGACACCTTCAACCGTGGCCGCCGCAGCGACGACACCGGCTCGGGTCAGGTCGCCGCTGGCGATCGCCGCCTCGAGAACGGCACGCATGGTGACCGACTCGTTCCATCCCGTGATGAACGCGTCACTGGGACGACGATCCGGGAACGCCTCGGCCATGGCGGCCATCATCTCGTTGTTGCCGGGAGTGTCCTCTCCCCAACCCACGTTGTAACCGGACTGGTAGAACACAGCGTCATAGAGCGGGCCCGCTGCCGAGTCGAGCAGACGGAAGTCGTACGTCGGGACCGATCCCGTGAACATCCCCGTGTATCCCGACTGCACCGCGCCTGCGAGGATCTCCGCGCCAATCGACGGGTTCGTCGTCAGGAACGTCCAGTCGGCACCGGAGCCGACGATTCCCTGGATGACGGCCGTCTGGTCCTGACCGGGGATGACAGCGGCCTCGCCGTCGTAGACGATCTCCATCCCGTAGTGCTCGGCTGCCAGCTTCACGCCTGCTGCCGCATCCTGCCCATAGTCGCCGGGGAAGGTCGCCAGTGCGATCGTCTGCCCGCCCTGCTCCTGGATGAAGTGGACGAGGTTCATCGACTCGATGCAGTAGTTGGTGTTCTGCTCGAGTGCGACGCCCTGGTCGAACTCGGGGATACCCCAACCCGAGTACCAGCTCAGTGGGATGAACAGCATGTCGTCACCGATCGCGTCGGGGAGCATCGTGACGCTCGTCGGCGAACCGGTCGATTGGCTGATCGCGACGACCTCGTTGCGGAGGACCTCGTACTTCTCCATGTGCTGCTCGACGTTGTAGTTGGTGTCTTCGATGACGAGCTCGACGGTCCAGCCGTCGGCGAGGCCACCTGCATCGTTGACTCTGTCCCAGTACACCTTCTGGGCGTCGGTGATGTCATTCACCAGTGCGGCGAACAGTCCTGTCAGGTCGGCAAGCAAGCCGAGCTTGATCACCTTGCTCTCGGCATCGACACCGATGTCGGTGAGGATCTCCGCAGGCGGCGCCTCTCCCTCGGTCGTCGTGGTGGTCTCCTCGGGTGCGACAGTCGTCGTCGTCGTGTCGCCGGGTGCGGCAGTCGTCGTCGTCGTGTCGTCGCCGTCCGAGCTGCACGCGGAGGCGACCAGCGCCATCGCGAGCACGAGAACGAGCAAGCTCAGTCCTCTTCTCATCTTGTTTCTCCTTCTCATTTTCTTCCTCTCCCTTTTCCTTCCGGGCGCCGACATGTGCCGCGCCCCGAATGGATCTCGATCAGTAGGTGAATGGCCAACCCCTCCAGTAGTTCCTCACACGTATCCAGATGCCGAACAAGCCCAGCGGCTCGGCGATGAGGAACACGACGATGAGGATGCCGAACAGGACGACGTTGAATTGGAAGATGCTCAGGCCCGGTCCGGCCGCCTCGAGGGAGATGATGCCGATCACATCGTCTGGCCCGGAGCGGATGATGAGATTGCCGAGCCATGAGAACGGTCCCCCATCCTCGGCCTGACCTGCGAGCCATCGGGTGGTGTTCTCGACGATCCGCGGCGACATGAGCACGAAGAAGGACCCCATGAGGGTGCCTGCCACCGTACCTGCCCCACCGATGAGGATGATGGCGACGAACTCGACCGAGAGCAGGAGGTCCCAGGTCTCCGGAATGAGCTGACCTACGACGGACCCCAGAAGCGCACCTGCGAGTCCGGCATAGAACGACGAGATCGCAAACGCCTGTGTCTTGCCCCTGACCTCGTTGACACCCATGACCTCCGCGGCGATGTCGCGATCTCGGATAGCCGCCCACGAGCGCCCGACCCTGGTGCGCATGATGTTCTTCGACAGGAGGGCCATCACTGTCATCAGCACGAGGAGGAGGAAGTAGGTCTTCGACGCACCGGACATCTCGTCCACTTGCACCCATGGCAGGAGATTCACCGGGCGCAGGAACCACCACAAGGGGCCGCTTTCCGCGAAGGAGACGAGAGGATCCATGTCCTTCCACAGGGCGAATTCGAGGCGTGGCCACCGTCTCCCGATGCCGGGAGTGCCGGTGATCGAGTTGAAGTTGCGGAAGAGATGCTGGCCGATGAATACGAGCCCGAGCGTTGCGAATGCGAGATACAGGCCTCTGATCCGCACGCCGAGCGGGGCGACCAAAACACCGATCACGGCTGCGACGATGCCGGCTGCGGGCAGCCAGATCCACATCGGGAGACCGAAACCCCACGTCGTGTTTCCTGACTCGCCACCGAGCAGAACTGCCGTGTAGGCGCCGACGGCGAGGAAGAACGCGTGGCCGAGGGAAACCTGTCCCGCAACGCCCGTCAGGAGGTTCAGCCCCAGCGCACCGATGGCGAAGATCAGGGTGCGGTTGATGAGGATCAGCCACCCGCTGTCCCCGAGGTAGCCGAAGAACGGGAGGGCCGCAAGTGGAGCGAGGATGGCGATGATGGCGAGCAGCACCATCGTGATGCGCTTCGTCGTGGACGGGAACAGGGACATTTCCGACTCGTACGACGTGAAGAGATTCGGTCGACCCCTCATACGCGGCGGATCTCCTCTGTGCCGAACAGCCCGTATGGCCTCACGAGCAGGATGACCATCATGAGCAGCCACGGAACGATGCCCGAGAACCCGATACCGAGCCACGAGACGCTGCCGAGGTACACGCCTGCGAACACTTCGGCGATCCCAACGAGGAGGCCCGCAACGATCGCGCCCGCGATCGAGTCGAGGCCACCGATGATGACGACGGGGAACGCACGAAACGCGATGAACGCGGTGAGCGGACTGACACCCGCCGCTCGTGGGGCGACAGACGAGAAGATGCCTCCGATCGCTGCGAGCGCAGCGCCGATCGCCCACGCGATAGCGAACACCTTGCCCACGGAGATCCCCTGCGCCATGGCCGCTTCCTGATCGAACGCCGTCGCCCGAACGGCGATACCGGTCCGGGACCTGAAGAAGACGAGGAGCATGAGCATGACCGCGATGAGGACGCCGACCGTGATGAGCTGGGTGTGCGCAACCCGAAGGGGCCCGATCACCCAGATCGAGGCACCCCAAGGATCGCCGAGCCCGCGGATCGTGTTGTCCATGAGGTCGTTGCTGATGGTCCTGATGATGAGGTCGAGACCGAGGGTGATCATCGCCACCGCGAACAGCGGCTCACCGATCATGGGACGGATCGTCAGGCGCTCGACGACCATGCCGACGATGCCGGTCGCGACGATCGCGAGGAGCGCCGCCAGGGTCCACGAGATCCACGCCGGTGCGTCCCCCATCCACTGCCCCGGGATGTCCACGACCGTCGCGAAGTACACCACGAAGAACGCGCCGAGGGCGGCGATCGAACCATGGGCGAAGTTCACGACCTGGGTCGCCTTGAAGATGATCACGAAGCCCAGCGCGAGGAGCGCGTAGATCGCACCGAGCGCAATGCCCGAAGTCAGCGCGTTGACGAACTTCTCGAGGTCCGTCTGTGCCGCTGCCTGGCCGATCACCACGAGCGCCATCACGAGTACATCGACTCCACGAGATCGCCGAACATGTCTTCCATGGCGCTTCGCTTGATCTTCTGCGTCGCCGTGAGCTCCCCGTCCTCGTGATCCAGTTCCTTGGGGATCATGCGGAACGTCTTGATCTGCTCGACCCTGGCGAACCTCTCATTGGTCTTGTTGACGACACCTTGGATGAGGGCGATGACCTCCTCCTTCTCGGAGAGGTCTCGATACGTCGTGTACGGGATCTGCCGACGCAGCGCCCAGTCCCCGACGACATCGAACTCGATGCCGATCAGGGCCGAAAGGTACTTCCTGCCGTCGCCGATGACCATCGCCTCCTTGATGTAGGGAGACGTCTTCAGGCTGTTCTCGATCTCCGACGGTGAGATGTTCTTGCCTCCGGAGGTGATGATGATGTGCTTGATGCGATCGACGATCTTGACGTGTGTGCCGTCGACCCACACGCCGACATCGCCCGTCTTCAGCCACCCGTCCTCGGTGAAGGTCTCTGCTGTCGCCTCCGGCTTCTTCCAGTACCCGGGGAACACCGCAGGGTGCTTGGTCTGGATCTCACCGCTCTCCGGGTCGATTCGGAACCCGATCGATGCGTAGGGCTCTCCGACCGTACCGACCTTCACCCTGCCGTCGAAGTTCGTCGTCGCACATGCGGTGTTCTCCGTCATGCCGTACAGCTCATAGACGGGGATTCCGAGGCCCATGAAGAACTCGAGGACCTCGGGTGCGATCGGAGCGGCACCTGACGATGCGTACCTGCAGTGTCGGAGCCCGATCCGTGTGCGGAGCGAGCGGAAGAAGATGGGGTTGCCGACCCAGTACGCCAGTCGCGCGCCGAATGTGAAGTCACCGTTGTTCTCGACCCGCTTCTCACCGATGTAGGCCGCGAGCTTGAGACCGAACGCCGACGTCAGCCGCTTGAGCCTCGTCGCATCCTGGAGCCGAATGAGCACGCCCGCATGGATGCGCTCCCAGATGCGAGGCACAGCGAAGAAGATCGTCGGCTGAACCTCGCGCAGGTTCATCTGGACGGTGTCGATGGACTCCGCAAAGTTGAGGATCGGGCCGTTGTACGCCATGGACCACGACGAGAACAACCGCTCGGCGACGTGGCAGAGGGGCAGGTACGTCAGCTTCTCGTCTGTCGTGTTCTCCCCCTTGGCCGCTGCGAAGCGTGACGGGTCGTTCAGGACGTTCTCGACCGCGAACTCGATATTGCGGTGGGTCAGCATGGCGCCCTTCGGAGGACCGGTCGTCCCGGACGTGTAGATCAGCGTCATGACCTCATCGGGCTCCGCGTCTGCCATCAGGCGCTCGACGGCGCCAGGGTTCGCTTCGCGGTGGTCCCGTCCGATGGCCATGAACTCTTCCCATGAGGTGAGCCTGTCATCGTCCATCGTGTGCACGCCACGAGGTTCGAGGTACACGATCGTCGAGATAGTCGGGAAGGCATCCCGGCCCGGTTCGAGAACCTTGTCGACCTGCTCCTGGTCCTCCGCGACATGAACGGTTGCCCCGGCATCGTTGAGGAGGTACTGCACCTCTGCCGTGGGGTTGGTCGGGTACATGCCGGTGCAGATCCCTCGGATGGCGACGGTGGCGTAGTCGAAGATCAGCCACTCCGGTCGGTCCTCGGAATGGATCGAGGTGACGTCGCCGGGGCGGACGCCGAGCGCAAGCAGTGCGTGGGCCGCGGTGAGAACCTCGTCCCAGACCTGTGCGCTCGTCCGCTCCTGCCATATGCCGAAGTCCTTGTCGCGCATCGCGACGCGATAGGGTGTCGTACGCGCCCATTCCCGGATCCGCCATGCGACGGTCGGGAATGCGCTGCTCAGGTCGGGCGCATTCGTGTGTTCGAGGGTTGTCGTCATGATCTCACCACCGTTCCGCCATCACGGCACTCGGGCAAGTTAGACGAATCAGACCCCGGATGCCCGGAAAATCTGGCTGACGTCGCGAAAAGGGCGCTGATCTTCGCGTTTCAGGCTGCGGGCTCGATCCTCACTCCCACCACACGGAACCGCTTCGCCACGAACGCAGGGTCCGCAAGCGACGCATTCCCCGCAGGGTTGGCACCCGTCACGTGGAAGTCCGAGAACGCAGCGGACTGGTTCACGAAGAGGCCTCCCGCGAGGTTGAACGCGACGGAGACCCCTCCGTCGACGGCGGCATCGATGATCTCCTCTATCACGGCGTCGTCGGTCGCGTAGGCGAGCCAGGTGATGGCTCCGCTCTCGATCGCGGTCGACCTCGCCGACACGATCGCATCCCGGGTGGACTCGGCGCGAACGACGTAGATGATCGGCCCGAACATCTCGTGACGATGGGCGTCGGCCGTGGCGTCGACCTCGAGGATCACTGGCGTCCGGACCACGGCTTCGGGGAACTCCTCGTTGACCACGACCCGCGAGGCCGACAGCACCCGCCCCGAGGAAGTGGCGCCATCCACTCGCTCGATCGTCGCCTCCCCCTTGATCGCACCGAGGACGCCTGCCGCCCTCGCATCGTCCCCGAGCAGACCGTCCACGGCGGCGACGAAGGCGGCGACGACCTCGTCGTATGGCACGACTTCGTCGCCGACCTTCACCCCCGACGCTGGGATGAACAGGTTCTGGGGGGTCGTGCACATCTGGCCTGAGTACATCGTCATGGATACCGAGAGGTTCCGCAGGACGGCGGACAGGTCACGCACCGAATCGAGGATCACCGAGTTGACCCCTGCCTTCTCGGTGTAGACATCGGCGTGCGTGGCGTGCTCCTCGAGCCACCGCCCGAAGGCCGATCCACCCGTGTAGTCGACGATGCCTACCTCCGGCCGCATCACGAGATCCTTCGCTACGGGCGAGTCGGGTGTGTCGACCAGGAGTTGGATGACGTCGGGATCGAATCCGGCCTCGGCCATGACCGCACGAGCGGTTCGCACGAGGATTGCGAAAGGCAGGATGGTCCCGGGGTGGGGCTTCACGATCACGGGGTTGCCGGCGGCAAGTGACGCGAAGATCCCCGGATATCCGTTCCACGTCGGGAAGGTGGATACGCCGATCGCAACGGCGACGCCCCGTGGCCGGATGATCCAACGCTTGTCGATCACGAGCGGTTCGCGTTGACCCTGAGGCTTCTCCCACCTCAACGGATCCGGGATCCGGGTCTGCTCCTGGTAGGCATAGGCGACCGCCTCGAGCGCACGGTCGAGTGCATGGGGCCCACCGGCCTGGAAAGCCATCAGGAAGCTCTGTCCTGTCGTGTGCATCACGGCATGGGCCATGGTGAATGAGTCCTTCGACAGGCGATCGAGGATTTCGAGGCACGCGCCCGCCCTGGTCTCGGGTGTCGCGCGACCCCAGGTTCGCATCGCCGCGACCGCTCCCTCGATCGTGGCATCGACGGTCGTCGACGGATACTCGATCCCGAGCTCCAGGCCGTACGGGGAGGATTCAGCGACGGCTCCGTATCCGAAGTTCTTCTGGTCCAGGGTGAACGGATGCCCGCGCATCGCGTCGAATGCCTCCTGCCCCGCTCCAGGTGCGTCCTCGCCGTAGGCCTTCGGATGCTCGGGGAACGCGCTCCAATAGGTTCGAGCCGAGATCGCCTCGACGGCTCGGTCGATGGTCCCGCGATGGGCGTCGAAGAAGTCTGGCACGCAGATGTCCTTTCCTGGGTCGATACCGCCAGCGTACCGACACCAACGGCTGGGCGGGGTTCGAGAGCGTGCGACACGTCCTGCCCGTTCCCGTAGGCTGGCACCCCATGGAAGCCTTCCTCCTCGACTACGTCCGCACACCGATCGGCCGGTTCGCCGGTGCCCTCGCGCCCGCACGACCCGACGACCTCGCAGCCGCCGTGATTGCGGCGATCGTCGCTTCGAGCGGCATCGATCCGGACAGGATCGACGACGTGTACTTCGGGGATGCGAATCAGGCCGGCGAGGACAACCGGAACGTGGCGCGGATGTCATCGCTGCTCGCCGGCCTTCCCGTGGAAGTACCGGGAAGCACGGTCAACAGACTGTGCGGATCAGGGATGGAGGCAATCGGTCTCGCCGCACGAACGATCAAGGCCGGGGAGGCCGACGTCATCGTCGCAGGCGGTGTGGAGTCTATGAGCCGGGCACCGAAGGTCATGGCCAAGGCAGCGTCGGCATTCGACCGCTCCGTCGTCGTCCATGACTCGACGATCGGGTGGCGGTTCGTCAATCCACGACTGCGCGACCGATTCGGTACCGACGAGATGCCGGGCACGGCGGAGAACGTCGCCACGGAGTTCGACATCTCCCGTGAGGACCAGGATGCGTTCGCGCAGAGGAGCCAGGAACGCACGGCGGCCGCGACTGCGCGCGGGTTCTTCGCTGGAGAGATCGAAGCCGTGAGCATCCCCCAACGGAGGGGAGATCCGGTCCT
>DATHUV010000009.1:0-14094 GCA_035461905.1 Acidimicrobiia bacterium
GGTCTGAGTCGCCAATGCGCGTTGAGGCTCAACCGCTCACGAGACGCACCACGGTCGATCACCACGTCTCGCATCGCACGGATCGCCTCGCGTTCTCCTGCGATCCACCAGTAGGCGTCTTCGTCTAGCGACAGCTCCTCGAGCAGGCCGAGTGTGGGCTTGCCCGCCTGTCTCGGGTCGTCGCCACGGTGGGCCCAGATGGGGTCCACGAGTCTCTGGTCCGAGACGGGTCGTTCGTCGAGCTCATCGATCACCTCGATCACCGCGGAAATGTGCACGCTGTCGTGCGACGCCTCGGCGATCGCGCCAATCGCCGGCATGGCCGTGTCGTCGCCGACCAGCACCAGGTGTGAGCCGGGAGGGGGCACCGAGTATCCGCCCTTCGTCTCGCCGGCCCAGATCCGATCGCCCGGTGCCGCGGACGCGGCCCACGACGCCGCAGGTCCGGACCCGTGGAGGACGAAGTCGACCGTGATCGTGCCGCCCGACAGATCGAGCCACCGGGCGGTGAATGTTCGCTTGTCGCGTCGACCGGCTCGGCCGTCACGCCGTTCGGTGGGATCCGAGAACCACAGGGAGAGATACGCGGCGGGAAGCGTGCTCGATCCAGTCAGGTCCCCGCGGAACCGGACGCGCCGCGCCCTCGGGGCCAGATCTCGGCACGACGTCACGACCAGGGGCACGGGTGCGGGTCTCACCACGTCTCCATTGTGCCACCGGTGGGAAGTCGTGACTGCGGGGCTGCGCACCACGGGGTTCACGGCTCCTCGAGGTAGGCGAGTGCGGCGTCCACGAGATGCACCGTGGGCGTGCTCGGGAGGTCCGCAAGACGCACCCACGCCGCGTCGTCGACCGATCCCCCGACCTCCGTCACGCGCGGCGCGCCCCGCACCTCGGCGCGATAGAGAATCCGGATCGAATGGACTCCATCGTGAGCGCCGCTCGGGTCGTGGACCACGGAGTCGATTCCCAGGAAACGGACCTCACCGGGAGCGAGACCCGTCTCCTCGTAGACCTCGCGCCGCAGCGTCTGTTCGGGGTGCTCCCCCCATTCGACGCCGCCGCCGGGGAGCGTCCACGATCCTGCTCCTGGAAACCCGGGCGCGATCCTGGACAGGAGGATGGCATCGCCGTCGACGGCGACGAGATAGGCGGCGATGCGGATCCGGCCGGTGGACATCGGCCGAATGTACTCCTGACGCGAGAGGAGCGCCGATGACGGCGCTCCTCCCGCTTCCCCACGCCCGCTGGATCAGCCGGGAATCTGTATGCCACCGATCACCATGGGCTCGCCGAGGGCGATGTAGTGCCGAAGCAGGGCAAGGCGGAAGTCCCTGAGTGAGTCGTTCAGGTCGCCCCAGCGAGCGTCGAGTCCCTTGCCGGACTCGGCGACCGCCGAGACCCGTTCGACCTGCTGGAGCACCACGAGCTTGGCGTCGACGAGGGCATCGAACGTCTCCGGTGACCTTTCCCGTGTCGGTGCGGCCGCTTCGATCGTCGTGGTGACATACACGACCACACGGTCGAGGTACTCCTTGAGCGTGTCCTCGGGGCCGGACTCCGAGCCGTCGCGCACCGCCATGGCCGCCTCCTTTGCTGACTCGTAGATGTCCACGACCTGTGCCTTGATGCCGTCGAGCTCCTTCACCGATGAGGCGTTCGTCGCTGCACCGCGGAGGGCCTCGATGTCACTCGCAGCGACCGTGAAGATCTCGACGACTGCAGGGACCTTCTCCGCTTCGGCCGCGGAGCTGAGGGTCGCCACCTTGGCGGTGATCAGATCGAGGGTCGAACGCCTCGCCTTTGCGAGCGCCTCGGCGGCCTTCTCGGCCTCCGTCTTCGGATCTTCCTTCGGCGGGGCCTCGGTCTTCGTGCCCTCCGCCGCGTTCATCGTCCTCTTGTAGATCGCGTGGGCCTCATCCTTGAGTGCGTACGCGGCTTCTGGTGACTGCGCAGCGTCCACCTGCGGGAGCAGCGCCCGGAGCTCCGCGATCCCACCCTCGACGATGGCGATCGCCCCGGGATCGTCGCATCCCTCGATCCACTTCACCAGCGCACCGACCTTGCCCTCGATGGTCCCGACCGCCTTGCTCTTCGCCCTGGCGAGCTCCTCGGCAGGGGTCACTCCGACCTTGTCCGCCGCAGCCACCGTCGCGTGGTAGATGTCGTGGGCCCGCTTGTCGAGAGCCCAGAGGGCGTCCACGCTCGTTGCGGAGGCCACGTCGCTGTCGCGGACGGACGCGAGCTCGGCGATACCGGCCGAGTAGACGGCCTTGCGGTCCGCGTTGTCCGTTTGTGACTGGCGGTCACTGAGGAGGTTGATCTTGTAGGTGAATGTGGCGGCAACGCCCGCGCGGACGGATTCGATGTCATCTCCGCCGGACGTCGCACGAGCCGGGAAGACGGTGACCGTCGCCAGCATCAGGAGCGCCGTGATCAGGACCACGAGGATCCTCGATCGGCTCGTCGTTTCTCCGCCCATGTACTCGACCCCGCTCTCGCTCATGCTCCAGGCGTTCCCGTCGCGACGCTGTGGCCGCGACCAGCTCGGGAAGAGCCTGATGCTTCGATCTTCCCTGTGACCATCGGCCGTCGCGTCGCATCGCTGGATGGGCCGAGCGTCCCATTGCCTCGGATACGACGGATCACGCCGGAGGTCCGGGAGACCTAGGCTTGCCCGGTGATCACCGGAGATCTCGAAATTCGAAGGATCGCCTCCCAGGACTGGCGGATGCTCAGGGCGATACGCCTCGAAGCACTGGCAGATTCCCCCACAGCGTTCATCACGACCCTCGAGGAGGCGAACGGGTATCCCGATGCCGTGTGGGTGGACCGATCAACCGAAGACCCCGAGGGCGGGCAGGCGACGTTCCTTGCGGTGGGGAAGGACCGCTGCCGTGGGATGGTGATCGGCCTCGACAGGTCCTCGTCAGGGAGGGAAGTCGTCGCGATCGTGTCCGTCTACGTTGCGCCCGATGTACGCCGGAGCGGTGTCGGGGATGCCCTCATGGACGCTGTCGAAGCCTGGGCTCGGGAGCGTGGCTCGGAGGTGACGTCACTGTGGGTGGTCGAGGGCAACGATGGTGCGAGGGGCTTCTACGAGGCGCGAGGATATCGGGCGACCCTCGATCGGCAGAAGATCTCGGTGCCGCCGGTGAGGTGGGAGACGAGGTTCGAGTTCCGCCTCAACGGTTGATCAGCTGGATCTGCCTGCTCATCGCAACGAGGCTCCCATCCTCGTTCCAGAGCGTGCCGCTCGATTCGAAGAACGTTCCTCCGATGAGGTCCGTGTGGAACGACACGGCGAGGCGTTGCGTGGTAGGTCGACGACGCACGTGCAGGGTCAGCTCGATCGTCGGCGTCCACGGGGCGAACGACCCGACGGAGAAGACGGGAGGGGGCAGGGCGTCCGCGAACATCGGGAGGGACAGCGTGTCGATCGGGCGGCCATCGGCGAATGAGACCCATCCCTCCATGACGGCGTCATCGAGGGTCTTGCCCTGCGTCCACGCCGTCGAAGCCGGGGTGAGGCGGAGGTCGAGGTTGCGGACCATCGTCGGCACGAGTTGATTGGCGTCGGGATCCGCGGCGAGGCAGTCCTCTGGTGACGGCAGCTCCGGTATGGATACTGACCGGTATCCGATGTCACCTGCGTTCGCGAGGTCCCCGAACGTCGTGAGTGTGGCAACCGCGACCGAGCCATCCTGGACGATGTCCGACCGGACGGTGCTCAGTGACCGTCCCGCCTTGACGAGCTCTCGGTCAAGCGATGCGGCGCCGACCTTCCCGGGACGCGCGAAGTGGGCGCTCATCGTGATCGGGTCCGGATGGGTCGTCAGCGCACGGGCACCCGCCAACGCGACCGACATCAGATACCCGCCGTGGGCGAAGCCAGGGCCCATCGTCCAGCGCTCGGGGAATGCGACGGCTCCCGAGTCCTGATCGACCGCGATCGCCTCGTCGAATTCGTACATCACTGCTCGAGGGGCGACGCGAGGCCATCTACGACGGTGGTGGAAGGCATGCGGGTGAAGACCTCAGGATCGACCTTGACCTTCATATCGCGTGATCCTCCTCCGACGATCACCCAGGGTTGCTCGAGGACTGCCGCATCGACGAACAGTGGCATACCGGGGGGAAGGCCGAAAGGGGTGACCCCGCCGATCTCCATCCCCGTCACCTCAGCGGTGAGTTCCTGGGGTGCGAAGGACACCTTCCTGACAGCCATGAGTTGGCGACCCATCCGGTTGACGTCGAGGCGTGTTGTGGCAAGCACCACGAACATGGCGTGGACACCCTCGGGACGTCGCGATGCGAGCATGATTGCGTTCGCGGATTGCTCCGGCGGGATCCCGTAGTGCGCGCAGAACGCAGCGGTGTCGGCGAGCGCGGGATCGCACTCCATTGTCTCGAACGATGCGTCCACCTCGTCCAGGGCCGCGATCACCCTCGTCCGAAGGGCGTCGGTCACTCGGTATCACCCATGCAGACGCCGAGGGAACGGGCCGCTTCGATCCACGGATGATCGATCGGGATCGTTTTGCGTTTGCCGGCGACGTCCTCGAGGGGAATCGTGCGTGCCCCTTCACCGTCGCTGGCCACCATCACCCCGAACTCGCCTGCCGCGATCCTGTCCGTGCACGCGGTCCCGAGCGTTGTCGCGAGGATCCGGTCGACGGGTGATGGTGATCCGCCACGCTGTACGTGGCCAAGGATGGTCACCCGCGCGTCGAGCCCTGTGCGCGACTCGAGCTCGGCGGCGATGTCGACTGTCCGACGCCGCTCCGCTTCGAGCCGCACGGCCTCTTCCTTCAGAGCGATCCCGTCGGCGCCGTCGGCTTCCTTCGCCGCTGCGCGGAGGTCGGCGATCTTCTGCATCCGCTCGGCACTCATGGCTCCCTCTGCGACCGCGACGATGGAGAACCGGCTTCCCGCCGTCCGGCGGTTGAGGATGGACTGCGCGATGTCGTCGAGCGAGTACCCGATTTCGGGGATCAGGATGACGTCCGCTCCGCCGCCCAGACCTGCGCCGACCGTGAGCCAGCCGGCATTGTGTCCCATGATCTCGACCACGATGATCCGGTGGTGGCTGTGCGCCGTGCTGTGGAGCCTGTCGACCGCCTCGGTCGCGATGTTGAGCGCGGTATCGAACCCGAACGAGCGGTCCGTTCCCCACACGTCGTTGTCGATGGTCTTGGGGAGGGCGATGACCGGCATGCCGTGTTCGGACAACTTGAGTGCGTTCTTCATGGTCCCGCCTCCGCCGAGGCAGACCAGCGCTCCGAGGTTGTGTTCGGTGAAGGTGGCGAGCATCGCGTCGCGCATGTCGAGGGTCGCGCCACCGACCTCCATCTTGTGCACTTTGTCGCGACCCGTACCGAGGACCGTGCCGCCCTGTGTGAGGATGCCCGACAAGGTCTCGGAGTCCAGCCGGATCGTACGATCCTGCATCAGGCCACGGAATCCGTCCCGGAACCCGATGACATTCCAGCCGTGCTGGCGGATGGCGGACTTGCCGAGCGCCCTGATCGCAGCGTTGAGGCCGGGCGCATCGCCCCCGGCCGTGAGTACTCCAATGCCCTTCGCCACACGACCTCCCTATCGAAACGCACGATACCCCTTTGCGGTTCTCAGCCCCCAGTGGATCTGTTTCGGAAAATGCGTGACAGATCGGGTCGACCGTGGCATGATCGCGGTCCGGTGAAAGGAGGTGGTCCAGACAATGTCTGAAAGTTCTTTACGGACCCCGGAGGTGGTCGAGCGCTAGCGCGACGATCATTCCATGAGGCCGCGCTCCTCTCACGAGGCAGGTGGCGACTTCAACTCGGACCACCGGAACCCGGAGCTCTGCACGACCAAGGTCCCGTGCGGCGGTGCATGCACCGAAAGCGCTCCGGGTTCTCTCGCGCTGGTAGTGTCGCAGCCCATGGACACGGACTCCTACCTCTTATCCATCGAGCGCGATGCGGCATCGATCATGGCGGTCGCAACGGAGGTACCGCTCGACACACCTGTCCCGACATGCCCCGACTGGACCCTGTGGGACCTCATCGAGCACACCGGCATCGTCCATCGACACAAGACCGAGACTGTGCGGGGTGGCTGGATCGACGAGTCCCCGCCCCAGCCTCCCGGTCCTGACGGTGACATCCTCGAGTGGTTCGGCAGCGGCGTCGTCGAGATGCTCGAAGTCTTCCGTACATCGGACCTCTCGAAGCCGTCATGGACGTGGTGTCCTCATCAGCACAACGCTGACTGGTGGGTCCGCCGAATGGCACACGAGACCGTGATCCACGGTGCCGATGCGTTGATTGCCGCAGGTCGGTCGGGACGGGTCGGGCGCGAGCTGGCGATCGACGGTGTGGACGAGATCCTCGACGAGATGATGATCGGTGGGCCTCCATGGGGACTGCTCACCCCCGGGAAGGGAGTGATCGCCCTGGATGCGGCGGGCCACCGATGGGTCGTTCGCCGGGCATTGTTCTCGGGCACCTCGCCGAACACAGGGAACACGTATGAGGACCTCCCGGCGCTCGTGTACGCGAGTGGTGATGAGCCCGATGCGGTGATCGCAACCGACCCCGGGACCCTCGATCTCTGGCTGTGGGGGCGTGGGGATCTTCCGGGAGGCGCGGTCAGCGGGGACGAGTCGCTGGTCGACTACGTACGCCTCGTCGCTGCGGAAGCGACCCAGTGACCGACCAGGTCACGGTCACAACCTATCCCTATCGGTCTGATGCCGTGATCGCCGCCGCGAGGCTCGCCGCCGATGGCATCGCCTCGAGTGTCGAAGCGGACGACGAGGGAGGCCTCAATCCCGGCTTCTACAGGGATTACGGCGTCCGCCTGGTTGTGGCAGCAGGCGATGCGGATGACGCATTCGTCAGCCTCGGCATCGAGCGGATGCCGGTGCCGAGGCTCGTCGCACGCGCCATGACGGCCCACGCCGCGTTCACCTATCCGGAGGAGGCATGTGGTCTCGTCCTGTTCGCGAACGGGCTCCCCGTCTTCCTGTGCTGCGTCGACAACGTGGATCGGTCGGAGCAGCGGTTCACGATTGCACCAGCTGACCACCACGGCGTGATCACGTTCGCCGAACGCAACGGTTGGGAGGTGGGCGGGATCTTCCACAGCCACCCCCGTTCGCCTGCTCGTCCGTCGGGCGCCGACATCGCAGGCGGTGGTGATCCTGCGTGGGTCCATTTCATCGCAGGGCCGGTCGCCGGCAGAGCGGGTGAGCTCCGTGCCTATCGGATCGTCGATGGATCCGTTGACGAGGTCTCCCTCGTCGTCGAGGCATAGACTCGCCCGCGATGGCGCGTTCTGAGCACAACCGTGAGGCGTACCGCGCCCTGTTCGGATACGTCGGAGCGGGACTCCAGGCGTTTGCGCTCCTGATGATCGTGGCGTCGTTCCCGATCGCGCCGGCTGGCGTCGTCGTGGCGTTGTTGGTTATCACCGCCATCGGGTCAGCGTGGTCGTGGCGGGCATACGGCACCAACTTCATGATGCCCACACTCGTTGGAACCGCGGCGGCCGTTGGATGGATGCTGGTCATCGGACTCGGCGCGATGCTCGGGTGGTGGGGCCCATGAAGGTCACCGTCCTCGGCTCCAACGCGGGAGGCCCATCTCGATCCAATCCGGCGTCGGGGTATCTCGTGGAAGCGGACGGGCACCGAATGTGGCTCGAGGCAGGGCCGGGAACCTTCATGCTCCTGGCATCGATGATGGACCCCCGTGACCTCGACTGCGTCGTGCTCTCCCACACCCATGTCGACCACTGCGCGGACCTGTTTGCCCTCTTCGCCTATCTGGCCTACGGATCTTCACCACGCGATCCCGTTCCCGTCTTCGCTCCTGTCGGAACCGGGGAGAAGTTCGGCACCTTCATCGGAGCGGGAGAAGGCCACCCTTTCCACTCCGTGTTCACGTTCGTGGAGCAGCAGCCCGGTATGGAGGGTTCGTGCGGTCCCTTCGCCATGCGATTCGGCACTGCGGTCCACCCGGTCCCTGCCCTGGTGACACGGATCGACGCTGGCGGTGCCGTGCTCGTGTACTCCGGGGATACGGGACCCGGAGGTGACCTGATCGAGCTCGCGACGGGAGCGGCAACCCTCCTGTGCGAGGCGGGCATCCAGGGTCTCCGCGACGCCGAAACCTACCCGTACCATCTCACGGCGTTCGAGGCCGGGGAGACGGCCGCGATCGCGGGGGTGTTCGATCTCGTGCTCACGCACCTGGCCGCGAACCTCGATCCGCAGATCAGTATCGACGAGGCCTCCGGGGCCTTTGTCGGCCCCATCATCCACGCAGCACCGGGGACGACGTTCACGGTTCGGACAACGGAGTAGCAATGCGAAGTGACAGAGGTATGGACGCCTTGAGGCCGGTGCGCATCACGCGCGGCTACACGGAGATGACGCCGGGGTCGGTGCTCATAGAGATGGGAAGGACGCGGGTGCTGTGCACGGTGTCCCTCAGTGACGACGTGCCGCCATGGCTTCGGGGCATGGGGACGGGTTGGGTCACCGCTGAGTACTCCATGTTGCCGGGTTCGAGCGCAGATCGGATCAAGCGATCGTCCATTGAGGGAGGTCGCACCAAGGAGATCCAGCGGTTGATCGGGAGGTCGCTGCGGGCAGCCGTCGACGTGAACGTCATGGGGCCCATGACCGCACAAGTCGACTGCGATGTCCTCCAGGCCGACGGTGGGACGCGAACGGCTTCGATCACGGGAGCGTGGATCGCGCTCGCCGACGCGTTCGATACGTGGGTGGAGGCTGGGAGGATCGAGGCGAACCCGATGATTCGCAACGTCGCTGCTGTGTCCGTGGGGGTCCTCGATGGAGTCGCCCTTCTCGACCTCGACTATGTCGAGGACGTCGCGGTCGATGTCGACGCCAACGTCGTCATGACGGGGGATGGCGACCTGATCGAGGTCCAGGGAACCGCCGAGGGCGCACCCTTCAGCAGGGGACTCCTCGACGAGATGCTCGACTTCGCAGCATCGGGGATCGCGGAGCTCGTCGCGATCCAGAACGGGTCCCGGTCATGAATCGTCCCCACGGCGTCGTGGTCGCGTCGAAGAATCCGGACAAGATCACCGAGATCGAAGCCGTGCTCGCCGGTCTCGACCCGCCTGTCGTGGTCATCCCCGGCCATGTTTGGGATGACGTCGACGAGACCGAGGAGACGCTCGAGGCGAACGCGCTCATCAAGGCACGAGCCGTCGCCGCAGCAACGGGCCACGCCGCGATAGCAGACGACACGGGTCTCGAGGTCGATGCACTCGGCGGAGCTCCGGGTGTCCGTACGGCTCGTTACGCGGGCGAGGCTGCCACCTACGAGGACAACGTCGCACGCCTCCTCTCGGAACTGGAGGGTGTGGCGGACCGATCGGCGACGTTCCGCACGGCCATCGCCCTCGCCACCCCGGGAGGGGACAGCCTCGTCTTCGAGGGCTCCATCGAAGGTCGGATCACGAACGAACGACGGGGGGAAGGAGGCTTCGGGTACGACCCCGTGTTCGAGGTGGAGGGCCGGACCCTCGCCGAGATGGGATCCGCCCAGAAGAACGCAATCAGCCATCGCGCGAAGGCCCTACGCGCCCTCGCCGACGCCCTGAACCGCTCGTGAGTGTTGGCCTCGCCTAGCCGAACACCGCCCTTCGCGCGAACTACACAGCGAACATGGGCGCCGATACGTGCGTGGCGAGAACTGCCCAGACAGGTCTCGAGGACCGCCGGTTCACATTCATCTGTTCTTGTGAGACGATGAAGTGGTCGAAGGGACGCTTGTGAGACGAGGTGCCCGGCTGGCGATAGGCCTTGCCACGGCAGCCGCTCTGGCTACGGCTTGTGGTTCAAGCGACCTGATACCGGAGTCCGCAACCGACAGTCTGATCCTGACTACCACTTCGCTTTCAACTTCCTCTACTGCCCTCGCGCCCGATTCGACGACCACGACACTCGTCCCAACGACGACCACGACAAAGCCTCCGGCGACCACCACCTCGGTCGCTCCTCCCCCCAAGACGACCACGACCACAAGTGCGTCGGTTCCAACGTTCAGCTGCGGAAGCCAGACGGCGATCCCGGTGACCGAGTGTGAAGCGTTGGTCGCTCTCTACGGGTCAACCAACGGTGACGAGTGGGTGGACAACCAGGGGTGGATGATCGAGGGCGATCCGTGTAGTTGGCTCGGTGTGACGTGTAGTGACGGTTCAGTGTCAGAACTGGGTCCCACCGAAAGCGGGAACGGCCTCGTCGGTAACGTTCTGACAGGAGTACTTCCCCCACAATTGGGAAACCTCACCAACCTCACGTCACTGAACCTCTCCCATAACCGGATAACTGGCGGCATTCCACCGGAACTTGGCAACCTCGCCAATCTCACACACTTGTCTCTCTTCACCAATCGGATGCAAGGCACCATCCCGCCTGAGTTGGGAAAGCTCACCGCCCTCACAGCGCTGGCGCTTGGAGAAGGGAATCAATTCACCGGACCGATTCCCGCAGAACTGGGGAACCTCACCAACCTCGCCAGACTCGGACTGGGTTGGAACCAGTTGTCCGGCCCGATTCCACGGGAGCTGGCGAACCTCAGCAAGCTCAACTTCATGGAGCTCAACGAGAATCAGCTATCTGGAACAATCCCGGCTGAACTCGGCAATCTTGGCAACCTTCTCTATCTGCACCTGGACGGAAACGAGTTGTCTGGATCGATTCCTCCCGAACTCGGTGACCTCACCAACGGCGATACCGGTCTGATCTCGCTTCGCCTCGAAAACAATCACCTCTCAGGAAGCGTCCCGACCGAGCTCGGCAACCTCGTCTGGCTCAACTGGTTCGGTCTGCATGGTCAGACGGGGTGCCTCACTGCCGCCGATCCGGAGTTCGCAGACTGGCTCGCCTCATGGGATGCCAGCTGGAACGACGGCTGCTCCTAGACCCACAGACGCCCGAACATGTTCGGCAGTATGTTCGGTGTCACCAACCCGGGCGAGCGGGTTGGTGATTCGGCCGATTACGCCACCTCGCGGTCGAGGTGCTGGGTTTGGCTGACGCGCCCGGGCAGGGTGGGTCTTGGGCGCGAGGCGGTCATGGGTTGATGTCTGTGCGGGTGAAGGGACTCGAACCCCCACATCCTCTCGGATACCAGGTCCTAAGCCAAGAGTGGCTGGGGGGAAGCGGTCGCCGTTTGGGGAGGCGGTCGTGCGTACCACCGCCGGGGGACGGGTGCCGGGTTGGCTGACCCGCTCGAGCAGGGTGGGTCTTGGGCGCGAGGCGGGCTCGCCTTGATGTCTGTGCGGGTGAAGGGACTCGAACCCCCACATCCTCTCGGATACCAGGTCCTAAGCCTGGCGCGTCTACCAATTCCGCCACACCCGCAAGGTGCGCCAGCCGATTCTGTAACGATAACGGCGAAGCCCCCGCTGAGCGGGGGCTCGTGGGTCGCCAGGGACTTGAACCCTGAACCTGCGGATTAAGAGTCCGTTGCTCTGCCAAATTGAGCTAGCGACCCGATGGAGATGCTAGCAAGCGGAGTCTCGTAGCCCCGTGAGGTTGGCACCGACAACTTCGATCCACACCATCACACGATGCCAGTTGTCTGCAGCGCGGCGGGTTCGCACCCTGCACACTCCGTGGGGCAGATGGTTCTTTCGATGTCCCGTCCCCTCCTCCTTGAAGTAGGTCTTGCCGAACGGAACATCCGGCAGGCTGAGCACCGACCTCCAATAGACCTTCGCCTCCTCCTCGTCGTTGCCAGCATGCAGGTGCAGACCGAGTTGGAACTCGATTCGGGGGTCGAGATACCGGCGCGCCCATGCGATGAAGAGGAGGAGTGCAGCTGGGTCGGTGTTGGTCACATCGACGAAGTTGCGAGTCTTCGAGCCCTCGCCCCAGTACAGAACCACGCCAGCGATGAAGAAGGGATCCGAGAGGTGGTCCATGGCGAACCTCACGGCCTCTGCCCGGACTGCTCGGATGTCGCGATGCCTCCGCCACTGAGTGTCGACGGGGATGCCCTTTCGGGACGAAGAGTCCGTTCGGTGGCGTATGTCGTCGATCTGGTGCTGCGTGAGATGGATGTCGCGGAACCATCCGGACAGCGTCGACTTCGGGACGGGGATGAGTTCTCGGATCTCGGTATACGTCAAGCCCAACTTGCGGAGCTCGATGCCGAGGATCTTGCGCTCCCATCGATGGAGCTCATGCCACGTTGCTATCTGGCCCATGAGGTGGTGGGGGACTTCGGGTCGCATGTGTCGAACGTATCCGTGGACTGCGACACGAAAGCGGTGAGGGTGGGGGAGCGGCCGGGGTATCGTCCCCGTTCGGGCGGGCTGTGGCGCAGCTTGGTAGCGCACCTGCTTTGGGAGCAGGGGGTCGTCAGTTCGAATCTGACCAGCCCGACTCGTACAACGACCCCCGCGGGTGTGCCTCGCACGCCGGTGGGGGTCGTCCTCGTATCGGACCCATTGGGACTCATAGCCCGATGGGTCGTCGCTTCCTCGCATGCAGGACGAGGTCGACGGCGTGTGTGTCAGCCGCCTCGACCGGTCGGAGCCTCTCCCCGAGTTCGACGACCTCGAGATCCGTGACGAGGGGACCGATGCGCTCGGCGGTCCAGAGGATCTCGGGTGCAGGAGGTCCGCCGTAGCCGTCGGTGAGGTTCCGCAACGCATGGCCGACGCCGAAGAGGGTGCCTCCCGGAGCGAGCGCCTCGATCGCGTTCGCGAAGGTCGAAGCCATGGCGAGACTGCCGAGGTGGAGGTAGAGGATGACCACGAGGTCGTACGTCCGACCGGGGCGGAACGTGGTCACATCAGCGACGACCCAGTCGACCTCGGTATCGCCAGCGAGCTGGCGACCCTTCTCGATGCCTGTCGCCGAGAAGTCGACACCGGTGACTGCCCATCCATTCCTGGCGAGCCAGATCGCGTTGCGTCCCTCGCCACATGCGAGGTCGATCGCCGTCCCGGGTTCGAGTCCTTCAACGACCGGGGGTAGGAACCGATTCGGCTCTGCCCCCCAGACGAGTTCGGCCTCACCGTACCTGGCGTCCCACATGGCGCTGTCCATGACCCAATGGTACGTGCAGGGATCCGCGACAATGCCAGGAACCCGGAGATGTCCACGTCCGTCCCAACCCGCACAAATGCAGGACCGTGCCATGACCACTGACGTATGGGCGCCGTTGTCGATCGAAGAACTCACCGGTCGGTTCGCCGTGACAGATATCGACTGGTGGATCGCCGGCGGTCTGGCGATCGACCTGTTCCTCGGGTGGACCTCCCGACACCACGAGGATGTCGACATCGAGGTGTTCCGCCAGGACCGTGAGGTGCTGTTCGACGTGTTCGAGGGATGGGACCTGCGAACGGTGTCCGAGGGAGAGCTCTCACCGTGGCGTCGGGGAGAGGACATCGCGGACGGCGTCTTCGGTATCTGGGGACGTCCCGCATCGGGGAGCCCATGGGCGGTCGAGGTCATCCTGGCGTCCGGAAACGGCGGGGAATGGCGCTTCCGAAGGGACCCACGCATCACGATGGGCAAGGATCGCCTCTTGCGTGCGGCAGCGTCGGGTGTCCGGTACTGCACCCCCGAGGTGCAACTCCTATACAAGGCGAAGCGGGCTCGTGCGAAAGACGACATCGACCTCACCCGTGTCCTCCACCTGATGTCGGGGGAGCAGAAGCGGTGGCTCATGGACGCCCTCGCACTGACTGAGCCAGCACATCCGTGGCTCCTCGTGCTTGAGTCCGCTACACGACTGAAATCGGGACGCGGGTAACCTGCGGAGACCTTCGCGGGTGTAGCTCAATGGTAGAGCCCCAGCCTTCCAAGCTGGTCATGAGGGTTCGATTCCCTTCACCCGCTCGACCGGCGACGCAACGTCATCGGGCATGCCCCTGTAGCTCAAGTGGATAGAGCGACGGACTTCTAATCCGTAGGTTGAGGGTTCGAGTCCTTCCGGGGGCGCCTAAGCGCTGCAACGGTTTTCACCCGGGAACCGTTGCAGCCCTTGAAGAATCTCCCCCACTCCGTGACACTCTATCGCGCGCCGTATCTCTCCCGATATCTCCCCT
>DATHUV010000010.1:0-22853 GCA_035461905.1 Acidimicrobiia bacterium
AGGTCGGCATACCGGTCGCGGACGACCTTCTTGTCGAACTTTCCGGTGCCGGTCTTGGGGATCGCCTCGATGAACACGATCTCGTCGGGCATCCACCAGTGGGCGATGCGAGGGGCGAGGAACTCCCTGATGTCGTCCGGCGTGAGGTTCGTTCCCGGCTTGGGGACGATGAACGCGGCGGGGCGTTCCTGCCACTTGGCGTGTTTGAGGCCGACGACCGTCGCCTCGGCGACGTCGGGGTGGGCCATGATCTCGTTCTCGACGTCGAGCGACGATATCCACTCACCGCCGGACTTGATCACGTCCTTCGCACGGTCCGTGATGCGGATGTAGCCGTCCGGCGTGATCTTGCACACATCGCCGGTCCTGAGCCACCCGTCGACGAATGACTGCGGGGAGCGGGAGTCGTTGTAGTACTCGGCTGCGATCCACGGTCCTCGGATGAGGAGCTCTCCGAACGCCTCGCCGTCATGGGGAAGGGGATCGCCGAGCTCGTCGACGATCTTGACCTGGAGTCCCGGGATCGGGCGTCCGGCGGTCTCGAGGATGTCGAGCTGCTCGGTCCACGGGAGGTCCTCCATCCACGGTTTGAGGGTCGCAGCCGAGGCGACGGGGTTCGTCTCGGTCATTCCCCAACCCTGGATGACACGGACGCCGCGCTCAGTTGCGAACCAATCGATCATCGCCCGTGGAACTGCCGAGCCTCCGCAGAAGAGCGCCCTCATGTGTGAGAGGTCGATGTCGGGGTTCGCCTCGAGGTGATGCTGGATCCCCAGCCACACCGTCGGGACCCCAGCGGAGAAGGTCACTCCCTCGTCGATGAACAGCCGTGTGAGCGCCTCCCCTGACAGATCAGGTCCCGGGTAGGTCAACTTCGCACCGACGGTGACCGCCATGTACGGGTATCCCCACGCCGCGGCGTGGAACATCGGCACGACGGGAAGCACGTTGTCCTCAGCCCCGATCGGATTCGTTGCGAGGTTCGAGATCGTGTGGAGATATGTCGACCGCTGGGTGTACGCGACACCCTTCGGGTTGCCCGTGGTCCCCGACGTGAAGCAGTACATCATGGGGCTGCGCTCATCGAGCAGCGGCCACTCCCTCACGGGCATCGCGTCGGCGATCAGGTCCTCGTAGGAAATCGCACCGGGGATGACCGACGCGTCGGGTCCCATGACCACGATGTGCTCGACGGTCTCGAACTGCGGGATGATCGGGGCGAGGAGCGGAGCGAGGTCCGGGTCGACGAACACCACCTTGTCCTCGCCGTGGTTGACGATGTACACGAGCTGATCGGGGAACAACCGGATGTTCAGCGTGTGGCAGACGCGTCCCGTATTCGCCGTGGCCCAGTACAGCTCGTGATGTCGGCGGTTGTTCCACGCGAAGGTGCCGATCGCATCGCCGACTCCCGTGCCAAGACCGGCGAGTGCAGATGCGAGCTGCCTGATGCGGAGGTCCGTTTCCGCATACGTGGTTCGGTGGATCGTCCGGTCGGCCTCGACCGACACGATCTCCTGGGGTCCGTACTGCCACACCGCGTTGTCGTACAGCGTGCTGAGCAGCAGGGGGAAGTCATCTTGCATGTGCATGGTTCGATCCCGGCCGGGAGTTGGGCAATCATACGCGTTCGAGCAGCGTCACGCGTAGCCTTGCAGGATGACGCCATGGTCCTCGGCTGGGTCGCCGACTGCCCGTTTCGACGACCTCGTCGCAGGCCACTCGTTCACATTGGTCGACCATGTCGAGAGCCGTATGGCGCGCCGAATCGACGAGGTCCGATCCGTGATCACCTGGGCGCAGGCTTCTGCGGCGGCGGGTCGGTGGGTGGCCGGTTACGTCTCGTACGAGGCGGCTCCCGCCTTCGATGGTGCCCTGTCGGTCCGGCCGGCCGACATGACGCCGCTCGCATGGTTCTCCACGTTCGAGCGATCAATCGATCCTGACGACGATCCCGACACCGACGAGATCGGCGCACACCACGTGTCGCGATGGGAACCCCTGGTCGATAGGCAGGGCTACGAGGAAGCGTTCGCGAATGTGAGGGCTCGGATCCGTTCCGGTGACACCTATCAGGTCAACCTCACCTTCCCGCTCCGTGCGTCGTTCTCCGGTGACCCGAGGTCCCTGTACCGCGCTCTCGTGAAGGCCCAGAACGCCCCCTATGCAAGCTACCTACGCCACGACGACATCCACGTCGTGTCGGTGTCCCCGGAGCGGTTCTTCGCAATCGACGGGAGCGGCATCGTGACGACTCCCATGAAGGGGACGCGGCCGCGCGGGAGATGGCTCGCCGAGGATGTCATCAATCGCGACGATCTCGCGACGTCCGGCAAGGATCAGGCAGAGAACGTGATGATCGTCGACCTCATCAGGAACGACCTCGGTCGAATCGCCCAGTTCGGTTCGGTCGCGGTCGATGAGCTCTTCACGGTGGAGGCGTACCCGACCGTATGGCAGATGACGTCCAAGGTATCGGCCCAGCTCGAATCCGGGGTCACGCTCGAGGACGTGTTCGCGGCTCTGTTCCCGTGCGGTTCGGTGACGGGAGCGCCGAAGCCGTCGACGATGCGGATCATCGCTGATGTCGAGAGGCACCCGCGCGGCATCTACTGCGGGGCGATCGGATTCATCCCGCCGGGCGACGGACTCGACGGTGCCTCGTTCTCCGTCGCGATCCGGACCGCTGTCGTGGACCAGTCGGAGGGCATCGTGACCTATGGCGTCGGTGGCGGTGTCACATGGGGTTCCGTGGCGGAAGGCGAGTACGCAGAGGCCCTCGCAAAGTCCCGAGTACTCGTCCCGCGAGACGAGGTTCCCGGCCTCTTCGAGACGATCCGCTGGGACGATGGCTGGGTGTGGCTGGAGGAGCACCTCGCCCGTCTCGAAGCCTCGTCGCACCATCTCGGGATCCCGTTCTCCCGCGACCGGGTCGGGGACGCGCTCGCCGACGCAGAGGGTCGATGCAGCGGTCCATCGAGGGTCAGGCTCGTCCTCGACCGGTCAGGCGATTTCGGAGTCACCATCAGCGAGGCACCCGGCACCTTCGCCACACGACCCGGACCGCACGCCGAGGTGACGATCGTCGGTGTCGACCTCGACCCCGTTGACGCCGGAGACGAGCGGCTCTTCCACAAGACCACCGACAGAACCCGGTACGACGAGCGGGCGAGGCGCCACGGAGACCGGGACGATGTCCTCCTCACGAACACCGACGGTTTCGTCACCGAGTCGACGATCGCGAACGTCGTGTTCCTCATCGACGGCGAGTGGGTGACGCCGCCGGTACATGACGGCCTCCTTCCTGGGATCCTCAGGGCGCGCCTGATCGAGGAGGGGACGATCACGGAGAGATCCGTCACCGTGCCTGAGGCACATGCGGCCGAGGCCGTCGCGCTCATCAACTCTGTGAGGGGATGGCGGAACGCCACGTTGGCCGGCGTCGGTGAGGCACGTCGGCGGGGTGTTCGCTAGGTTCACGGTATGGAAGAGCCACGAGACATCACCAGGGAGCTCGCCGATGTCCAGAAGGCGCTCCTCGACCTGCCAGACGATGCATTCGCCGAGCGATTCGAGCTGCGCAAGCGCCAGGACGAGCTCAGGGCGATCGCACGAAGCGGGGACAACCCGATGGATGCCGGTCGCTCGAACGAGGAACTCCTCGGGGAGCTCCGTGCCCTCCGCACGCAGATGAAGAGCATCGAGAAGCAGCGCATCGACCTCGTAGGTCAAGCCGGCTCCGGAGGCGCGGGGACCTCGGAGATGGGAAACCTGGGAGGCGTGAAGATCAACAAGGGCATCGACGATGCGTTCGGACTGCCTGGCATAAAGGCCCGCATCGGCGTACTGAAGGGGATCCTCTCCGACAGGGGAGTGGAGGTACCCGAAGCGGACTGATCGCCACCGCACAGAGGCTACGCTCGCCGCGATGGGCGACTACCACGTACACCTCCATCCCCATGGCCCGTACAACGGTGACGGGCCTCCGCCCGGTCAGTACCCCGTCGACCACATCGAGGCGTACGTCGAGAGCGCGCTCGCAAACGGCGCTTCCCAGATCGCCTTCACCGAGCACCTCTACCGTTGCATCGAATCGAAGGAAGTCCTCGGGACGTGGTGGGAGGACGACCCTCGCAAGGACCTCGCGCAGTACACCAGCGCGTATGTGCGGTCCGAGCGGGTCCTCTCCCTCGATCGCTACGTCCAAGCAGTGGTGGCGGCAAAGGATCGGGGCCTTCCCGTGCTGCTCGGCCTCGAAGTCGACTACTTCCCGGATACCGCAGACGCCGTGGTGGAGTTCCTCGCCCCCTATCCGTTCGACATCCTGATCGCCTCGACGCACTGGGTGGGTGCGTGGGGGATCGACCTCGAGGACCAAAGGCACGAGTTCGGTGTACGGGGTGCCCGAACGTCATACGAGGACTACTTCGCGATCGAGACGAGACTCGCCGCATCGGGGTTGTTCGACGTCCTCGCACATGCAGACGTCGTGAAGAAACAGGGCGTCTTCCTCGATGAACCGCCCCACGACCTCTACGAGGAGCTCGCCGTCGCGGCGGCGCGAGGAGGAACCGCCGTCGAGGTGTCCACCGCTGGCCTCTACCAGCCTGCCCGCGAGATGTACCCCGCCCCGGAACTCCTGCAGCGCTTCTTCAACCACGCGGTGCCCATCACGCTGGCGTCCGACGCCCACTTCCCTCATCATTGCGGCAGGGATCGGGCACGGGCCATCGAGCTCGCCCGCTCGGTCGGCTACCGGGAGCGAATCGAATTCGACCGACGGATCGGAAAGCTCGTCCCGCTCGACTGATCGGTGCGTCCGCGGCCGCCCGAACCGGTACCCTGTCCCAGATGCCCACTCCGTCCGTATGGCTGACGACGCTCGGCTGCTCCAAGAACCAGGTCGACAGCGACAAGATCTCCTCGGCCCTGACGCATGCCGGGTACGGCACCGCAGCGGATCCCGAGTCCGCGGACGTCGTGATGGTCAACACGTGCGGGTTCATCGATGCGGCGCGGCGCGAGTCGATCGATACGATCCTCGACCTCGCCGCCGCGAAGCGGACCGACGCTCGCCTCGTCGTCATGGGCTGCATGGCCCAGCGCTACGAACAGGAGCTCATCGAGGCGCTTCCGGAGGCAGATGCTGTGATCGGCCTCGACCGCTATCCGGAACTCGTCGGCGAGCTCGACCGGCTCACCGCATGGGAGCCGATCACGATCACGGGCGTCAGGCGATCCGCGATGGACATCCTCGAATCGCCCATCCGTGTGGCCCCGTCGACGCCCTACGCATATGTGAAGGTGGCAGAGGGCTGCAACAAGACCTGTGCGTTCTGCGCCATCCCGCTCATCAGGGGTAAGCAGCGATCGCGGACTTCGGACGGGATCATTGCCGAGATCGAGGGACTCGTCACGGGCGGTGTCCAGGAGATCGTGCTCGTCGCCCAGGACCTCGCCGCGTACGGCAGGGACGCGTCTGGAAGGGATAACGGTGTCGGCTCGATAGAGGCGCTGGTCGAACGCGCCGCCGGGGTCGGGGATCTCGCGAGGCTCCGGTTGTTCTACCTGTACCCGCGGGAGATCCGACAGGGGTTGATCGACCTCATGGCCGGTCATCCGAAGATCGCCGACTACTTCGACCTGTCGCTCCAGCACGCATCGCCGACGCTCCTGAGGGCCATGCGGCGCCCGGGGAGCGGGGATGCCCACCTCGACATCATCGCGAGGATCCGGTCCGCAGCGCCCGACGCCGCAACCCGCTCGAGCTTCATCGTCGGATTCCCGGGCGAGACGGACGCCGATGTCGAGCATCTCGCCGAGTTCCTGAATGAAGCTCGGCTCACGTGGGCAGGCTTCTTTCCGTTCTCCCCTGAGGAGGGCACTGCAGCGATCGACCTTCCGAACCACGTCGGGTCAGACGTGATGGGGGAGCGCCTCCGATACCTCCAGGGCATCCAGGACGACGTCACGGCCAAGGAGAATGCCTCGGTCGTGGGATCGACATTCGACGTTCTCATCGATGGTGTCGAGGACGGCCAGCCATATGGTCGCTCGTACCGCGAGGCTCCCGAGATCGACGGGGTGATGCTCCTCGACGCGGGGGCGGTCGGGACGTGGGTCTCTGCGGAAGTGACCGGCACCTACGGCACAGACCTGTCGGCAAGGGTCCTCCGGCCGTGAACGTCGAGATTCTCGCCGTCGGCACGGAGTTGCTCCTCGGCCAGATCGTGAACACGAACGCGTCCGAGATCGCCGTCCGGCTGGCGGACCGCGGTATGTCCCACTATCTCCAGGGTGTCGTCGGCGACAACGCGGACCGCATGGCGGCAGCCATCCGGAGCGCGACGGCACGATCAGATGCGCTCATCATCACGGGAGGGATCGGGCCGACCCAGGACGACATCACACGCGAGGCCGTCGCTGCCGTCGCAGGGGTTCCGCTCGTTTTCGACGACGCGTACGCGGAGTCGCTGCAGCGCAGATGGGAGGCCCTCGGGAGGGAGTTCCCCACGTCGAACCTTCGCCAGGCGTATCGACCAGAAGGCGCCGTCGTGATCCCCAACGACAAGGGAAGCGCACCGGGGTTCCGCATCCGCATCGGACCGTGTTGGGTGATTGCCCTCCCAGGCGTGCCCGCAGAGATGCTCTCGATGCTCGATGACGATGTCATGCCGTTCCTGCAGGCGGAATCGGGATCCGAGGCAGCGGTCGTCGTCAGCAGGGTGGTTAGGTCCTGGGGCATGTCCGAAGCTGCGGTCGGGGAACTGTTCGACGACGTCTTCACCGGATCCGTGAACCCGACGGTCGCCTTCCTCGCGTCGTCGGGTGAGATCAAGGTTCGGCTAACGGCGAGGGCACCGACCACGGACATGGCCTACAGCCTGATCGACCCCGTCGAGCGGACGGTGCGCGACCGTCTCGGCAGCCATGTCTTCGGCGTCGACGACGACACGATCGAACGGGTGATCCATCGTCTCCTCCGCGATCGTGGCTGGACCATCGGAACGGCGGAGTCAGCAACTGCCGGCATCGTCGCGTCGCGCCTCACGTCGGTTGCCGGTGCAAGCACCTCGTTCCGTGGCTCGATCGGCGCGTACGCCCCAGACTTGAAAGTCTCCCTTCTCGGCGTCCCACAGGACGTGATCGATACGCACGGCGTCGTGTCAGAGGCCACAGCACGTGGTATGGCACAAGGGGCCGTGCGACTCCTCGGAGTGGATGTCGCCGTAGCGGTCACCGGCTCGGCCGGCCCGGACCCCCTCGAGGTCGACGTCGGCACCATGTGTGTGGCCGTCGTGACGCCTGAGGTCGAACGGTCCCGAACATTCCACATGCCGGGGGACAGGGAGCGGGTCCGCACGTACACCGCCACCGCCGCCCTCCACCAGGTGCGGCTGGCGCTCGATGGGCGATGACGGGGAACGCCTTTCTCGCAGTCGACCTCTCGACTGACGAACGCCACGCGCTGGCGGCGGCGCTCGACGAGGCGAGCCCCGGCCCACGGATCCCGGGGAAGCGTGTCAGACCGGAGAACTGGCACATCACGATGCGGTTCATCGGCCCCGTCGACGAGGTGGCGACTGACCTCGTCCTCCACGAGGTCTCCGAGACGCTCGACGCCACGGCGGGCCGGGTGGTGTGCACCGGCCTCGGTGCGTTCCCTCGTCCAGCGAAGGCAACCGTCCTCTACGTCGGCATCGACGACCCCGCTGAGCTCCTCCCGTCCATCGCCGCACAGTGCGAGGCTGCATGCCGCGACGTCGGGCTGGAACCACAGGAGCGTCCGTTCATCGGCCACCTCACCCTGTCCCGAATCCGGCCCCCGACCGACGTCACGCGCCTGATCGGGAGTTTCGGGGAGTTCGCCGTCCCCATTCGGGTGGCGTCAGTCAGCCTGATGCGAACGACGCCAGACGAACGTGGCGTGCGCTACACGGAGATCGGATCGTTCCCTCTCCGCTAGGTGGTGAGCCCGTGCTTCGCCGCGAACTCGCCGAGGATGGTGGTGAGGTTCGGTTCGCCGATCTCATCGAGGTCGTAGTGCACCCTGGTGTACGGCTTGTCGATGGACACGATCCTGCTGAGGTCGATCGGCGTTCCGATGATGACGGCATCGCAGTCGGTTGCGTTGATCGTCTCCTCGAGGTCCCTGATCTGTTCCTCCCCGTAGCCCATGGCCGGGAGGAGCGCTCCGATCCCCGGGTATATGGCGAACGTCTCGCGGAGCCTGCCCACGGCGAACGGCCGGGGGTCGACGAGCTCGGTTGCCCCGTTGGCGAGCGCAGCGACGGTTCCCGCGCCGAGGGTCATCCCTCCGTGCGTCAGGGTTGGGCCGTCCTCGATGGCGAGCACGCGCTTTCCCCTGAGTACCTCGGGATCGTCCACGGTCAGGGCCGAGTTCGCGGTGATCACGATGGCCTCAGGGTTCACCGCTGCGATGTTCTCCCGCACCGTGGCAACGCCGGCGGCAGGAGCGCTGTCGACCTTGTTGATGATCACGACGTCGGCGAGCCTCAGGTTCGTCTCGCCCGGGTAGTAGCCGAGTTCATGGCCGGGACGGTGGGGATCAATGAGCGTCAGGTACAGATCGGATCGATAGAACGAGAAGTCGTTGTTGCCGCCGTCCCAGACGATCACGTCGCAACCGTCCGGATCCCGCTCGGCGGCGCGGACGATGGCCTCATAGTCCGCCCCTGCGTAGATGACGTTCCCGCGCACCACGTGGGGCTCGTACTCCTCCATCTCCTCGATCGTGCAATTGTGTCTTGCGAGGTCGGCGATCTCGGCGAAGCGTTGGACGCCCTGGAGGTTCAGATCCCCGTACGGCATCGGGTGGCGAATGGCGACGGGCCGAAGCCCCATCCCGATGAGGATCTCGATGACCTTGCGCGTCGTCTGGGACTTGCCGACACCGGTACGAACCGCGGTTACCGAGATCAGGGGCTTCGTCGAGGCGATCTGGGTGTCGGATGGACCGAGGAGCGTGAAGCTCGCTCCTGCGGCCTGGACGATCGATGCCATGTGCATGACATGCCCGTAGGAGATGTCGCTGTAGGAGAAGACGCACTCGTCGACGGCGAGGTCACGGATGAGGTCGGCGAGGTCTTCCTCTGCGTGGATCGGGATTCCGTCGGGGTACATGGCTCCGGCGAGCGAACCGGGGTATCGACGGTCCGAGATGTCGGGGATCTGGGCCGCGGTGAACGCCACGACCTCGACGGATTCATCGTCCCGGAACCGAGTATTGAAATTGTGGAAGTCCCTTCCGGCGGCACCGATGATGATCACGTTCCTCTTGGACATGTCCCTGTACTTCCCGTCTCGAGCGTTCGTCTGCACGAACGGTACCGCCCTTCGCGTTCGCGTGGTGGACGGCGCAAACGGCATCGGAGGAGTGGGGAGATGGAGTCCCGGAGTGGAGGTGGAGGTATGCGTCTCGTAGGTCGCGAGATGCTCGACATCGAACACGTGTTCGGTTACTCTCCCTGTGTCGGGTCACCTGGTGGGCATCGTCCGCGAACGTGTCACAGGCGCCCGATACCGTGAAGGCACACGATTGAAGGGGTACCCATGGCCGACAAGCCGAGCGAAAACGACAAGAACCTCGAGATGGCGATGTCACAGATCGAGCGCCAGTTCGGCAAGGGCGCCATCATGAGGCTCGGCACCGATCAGATCCGCCGGATCAAGGCGATCCCGACCGGTGCCCTCTCGCTCGACCTCGCGCTCGGCATCGGCGGAGTGCCCCGTGGTCGCATCGTCGAGATCTTCGGTCCTGAGTCGTCCGGCAAGACGTCGTTGGCACTCCACGTGATCGCCGAGGCACAGCGCAACGGCGGAATCGCAGCATTCATCGATGCCGAGCACGCCCTCGATCCGACGTATGCCAGGGCCATCGGGGTCGACATCGACGAGCTTCTCATCTCCCAGCCCGACACCGGTGAGCAGGCGCTCGAGATCGCCGACATGCTCATTCGTTCCGGTGCACTCGATGTGGTCGTCATCGACTCGGTTGCGGCACTGGTCCCGCGTGCCGAGCTCGAGGGGGACATGGGCGACACGCACGTCGGCCTCCAGGCACGTCTCATGTCCCAGGCTCTGCGAAAGCTGGCGGGCACGATCAACCGCTCCGACACGACGGCCATCTTCATCAATCAGCTCAGGGAGAAGATCGGTGTCATGTTCGGGTCTCCCGAGACGACGCCCGGTGGCCGAGCGCTCAAGTTCTACTCCAGCGTGCGCATCGACATACGCCGCATCGAGTCGATCAAGGTCGGTACGGAGAACATCGGCAACAGGGTTCGTGCGAAGGTGGTCAAGAACAAGGTGGCCCCGCCGTTCCGGGTCGCAGAGTTCGACATCATGTTCGGTGAGGGAATCTCGCGCGAGGGCTCCCTCATCGACGTCGCCGTGGAGGAGGGAATCGTGCGTAAGGCGGGCGCCTGGTTCACCTACGAGAACGAGCAGCTCGGCCAGGGGCGGGAGAAGGCGAAGGATTTCCTGCGCCAGAACCCGGAACTCGCCGTGCAACTCCAGGACCAGGTACTGCGCTCGGTCGGGGTGATCGTCGACGAAGAGGAGCTCGCAGCCGCCCTCGAGGCCGCTGCGGAGGTCGATGAGATGACAGGTGAGGTATCAGAGGAATCCTGATCGTGGTGGATCCGTCACGGAACGCGCGATTTTCGCGCCTCGCGATCGGTGAGTACGGAGTACCATCAGAACGCATTCACACATATACATCACTGAAACCGAGAAATTGAGACGTGACGAACGAGACGACGCAATGAGGTAAGCATCGGAAACGATGCCTGGGACAACTCATCGGATGTCGTGTGAGTGCCGAGCCCTTGTGGCTCGGCACGTCCGTTTCGGTCTCGGAGGAACGAGGACGCATGGAACAGGTTCTCAACCTGCTGATCCCGGGACTCCTGGTCGCGGGAATGTTCACGGCGGGCCTGGTCGTGGGACGCCGGATCATCAAACCGCCGCCAGCTCCTGACGAGGTGCTCGCGAGCGCACGAATCGAGGCACAGCGGATCCTCGCACGTGCAGAGGAAGAGGCTCGCGCTCTCGCAGAGACATACCGCGATCGTGAAGAGGCAACCATCGAGCATCGGCGCGTCGAGATGGGAACCATGGAGGAACGCATCGATCAGCGGGCCGCCACCCTCGAACAGCGTGCGGCGAACCTGGCCCAGCGCGAGGAACTCGTGATCGACAAGGAGCGGGCGGCGAACGAGACCCTCGCCGAGGCAGCACGTGCCCAGGAGGAGGCCAGGATCGAGTTGGAGGCCCTCGCAGGTTTCGACTCGAAGGCCGCCAAGGAGGAACTCCTCCAGAAGGTCGAGGACGAGGCGCGAAGGGACGCCATGGTGCTCGTGCGCGACATGGAGTCGCGTGCACGCGAGGAGGCGGAAAAGCGCGCACGGCGGATACTCGCCACCGCGATCCAGCGTATGGCCGCCGACGTCGTATCCGAGAGCACCATCTCGACCGTCGTCCTGCCCTCAGATGACATGAAGGGCCGCATCATCGGTAGGGACGGACGCAACATCCGTACCTTCGAAGCCGTCACCGGAGTCGATCTCATCGTGGACGACACACCCGAGTCGGTCACGGTGTCGACCTTCGATCCCGTTCGCCGTGAGGTGGCGCGTCGTGCGCTCGAACGTCTCGTGGAAGATGGCCGGATCCATCCGACGTCCATCGAGGAGGCGTACGAAAAAGCCCGCGACGAGGTCGAACAGTCGATCCGCGACGCGGGGGAGTGGGCGATGCTCGAGGTGGGCATCACGAGGCTGCACCCCGAGCTGACGACGCTCGTCGGTCGGCTGCGCTACCGCACGAGCTATGGCCAGAACGTCCTCGACCACCTCGTGGAGTCCGCCCACATCGCGGGCATGCTTGCCTCCGAACTCGGAATCGACGGAACCGAGGCGAAGCGGGCCGCCTTCCTCCACGACATCGGAAAGGCCGTCAGCCATGAGGTTGGCGGTTCCCACGCCATCATCGGTGCCGAGATCGCCCGCCGATTCGACGAGGATGCTGCGATCGTCCATGCGATCGAGGCACACCACAACGAGGTGGAGCCACGCACGCTCACGGCAGTGCTGGTGCAAGCGGCGGACGCTGTGTCCGCTGCACGTCCGGGCGCTCGCCGCGAAGCACTCGAGGCATACGTGCGGAGGCTCGAACGTCTCGAGGAGATCGCACAAGGGTTCGACGGTGTCGAGAAGGTGTTCGCCCTCCAGGCAGGACGAGAGGTCCGAGTGGTCGTGGATCCGGGATCGCTGGACGATGTCGGGGCGAAGGATCTCGCAAGGCGGATCGCCCGGAAGCTCGAAGACGACCTGCAGTACCCCGGCCAGATCGAGATCACCGTGATTCGCGAGTACCGGGCGAAGGATTACGCCCGCTAGGCAGGCGAGCCATGTCGAACGTCACCATGGTCGCAATGCCGGGAGTCAAGGAAGTCCGCGCGCCCACGCGTTCGGGCCAGCGCTACTTCGTGCGGACCTTCGGGTGCCAGATGAACGAGCACGACTCCGAGCGGATCTCGGGCCTTTTGGAGTCCGATGGGATGGTCCCGGCAGACTCGGCGGAGGATGCGGACCTGATCGTGTTGAACACCTGCACGATCCGTGAGAACGCCGACACGCGCCTGTACGGCTACCTCGGATCCCTCAAGAAGGCGAAGACGGCCAACCCGAACCTGCGGATCGCCGTGGGAGGATGTTCGGCGCAGAAGGAACGGGACCAGATCCGGGAGCGGGCGGGGTGGGTGGACGTCGTATTCGGCACCCACAACGTGCACAGGGTCGTCGACCTCCTCGACCACGCCGACGAGTGGGGTCCCGTCACGGAGATCTGGGACGAGACACGATCGGTTGACGACATACCCAGCGGCCTGCCCGTGCAGCGCGAGTCGAACCACTCTGCGTGGGTGACCATCACGATCGGCTGCAACAACTCGTGCACCTTCTGCATCGTTCCGATCGTTCGGGGCCAGGAGATCTCGAGGCGTCCCGGCGACATCATCAGGGAGATCGAACGGCTCGCAGCGGACGGCGTGAAGGAGATCACACTCCTCGGGCAGAACGTGAATTCCTACGGGCGCGACCTCGACCTCAACGGCCGCAGGCCCCTCTTTGCGGATCTCCTGCGAAGGGTGGGCACCGTCGAGGGCATCGAACGGATCCGCTACACGAGTCCCCATCCGAAGGACTTCCGTGAGGATGTCGCGCTTGCCATGGCCGAGACCCCCGCTGTGTGTGAGCAGATCCACTTCCCCCTCCAGTCCGGTTCGGATCGGATCCTCGCTGCGATGCACCGTGGCTACACCGCCAAGCGCTTCCTCCAGAGGCTCGCAATGATGCGCGGCATCGTCGACGACCTCGCCGCATCGACCGACGTCATCGTCGGGTTCCCGGGGGAGGAGGAGGCAGACTTCGAGGCGACCCTCGAGGTCATGGCCGAGGCCCGATTCGACAACGCGTTCATGTTCCAGTTCTCGCCACGTCCGGGCACGCCTGCGGCAACGATGGACGGCAGGGTTCCCGCTGAGGTCGTCCAAGAGCGGTTCGACCGCCTCGTTGCACTCCAGAACGAGATCACGTTCGCGCGGAACAGTGAGCGCGTGGGAAGGGTGGAGGAGGTCATGTCCGAAGGGCCATCGAAGCGGGACGCCGCTATCGCCAAGACCCGCACCCGCGGAAACAGGCTCGTCCACGTTCCGGGAACCTTCGAAGACGGGGCCATCTTCGATGCCCGCATCACCCGCGCAGCTCCGCACTACCTCGAAGCGGAGATGAGCCCCTGAGCATCGTTGCGATCGTCGGCCCCACGGCAGCAGGGAAGTCCCAGGTCGCCGAAGTGGCGGCGGAGCGATTCGGCGCCTCGATCCTGTCGGTCGACTCGATGCAGGTGTACAGGGGCATGGACATCGGAACGGCGAAACCGGATGCGGCTGCGAGGCGCCGGGTCCGCTACCGGATGATCGACGTGCTCGAGCCCTCTGCCGCGATGACCGTACGGTGGTTCCAGGAAGTCGGGAGAGAGGCCCTCGAGGAGGAACTCGAACGCCACGGACGGGTGATCATCTGTGGCGGTTCCGGGCTCCATTTCCGTGCAATCGTCGATCCCATGACGTTCGCACCGACCGACCGAGAACTCCGCGCCACGTTGGAGCAAGAACCCCATGAAGTGCTCCGTGAGCGCCTCGAGGCTGCTGATCCCCATTGCGGTTTCGTCGTTGATATGGACAACCCGCGAAGGGTCATCAGGGCGCTCGAGATATTGGAGTTGTCGGGCCTCACGCCTTCGGAACGGGCCCGGTCACCGGAGGCACGTGCCCTCGCCGAGTACCGCGCGTCGTTCCCCTTCATCGGCATCGGAATGGACGCGGGGGCCGCGGGCGCGCACCGAATCGAGGAGCGGTTCAAGATGATGCTCGACCAGGGTTTCGTCGACGAGGTCCGGTCGCTCGCCGACGAGTTCGGAAGGACGGCATCCCAGGCCCTCGGGTACAGGGAACTCTTGGCTCATGTCAGGGGAGAGGCGAGCCTCGACGAGGCGGTCGCGGATGCCACCACCGCCACTCGGGCCTTCGCCAAGCGTCAGCGGACCTTCTTCGGTCGCGATCCGCGCATTGCATGGCAGCCGTGGCAGGATGATGACCGTAGGAGGCTCGCTGCAGCCGTCGATGAGATCGGGGAGCGTGCGCGATGGAGTTCGTGAAGGTTCAAGGCCTCGGGAATGACTTCATCGTGGTCGATGGCCCGTTCGTTCCCGATCCCGATGCCGTGCAGCGGTGGTGCGCGAGGTTCACGGGGGTGGGTGCTGATGGCGTTCTCGTCATCGAACCGATCGATCCCGGTCGCATGAGCATGCGGTACTGGAACGCCGACGGAGGCGAGGTCGAGATGTGCGGCAACGGACTTCGGTGTGTCGCACGGCTGGCGTTTGAACGTGGCTGGGTGGCCGGTCGGGAGTTCATCGTCGAGACGGCAGCGGGGGACCATCCCGTCACCGTGAAGGACGACCGTGTGCTCGCGTTCGTCGGGATCCCGATTGCCTCGCGGGCGGGCACCCTCAGAGTGGCGCAACGAAGTGTCCATCCATTGTCGATCGGGAATCCTCACGCGGTTCTCTTGGTCGATGACGTGGAATCTGAGGACGTCGCGCGCATTGGATCGGCGATCGAGAACGATCCGATGTTTCCCAATCGCACCAATGTGGAGTTCGTCGAGGTCCTCGAGGACGGTGGGATCAAGGCCCGGATTTGGGAACGTGGCGTCGGCGAGACCCAGGCGTCGGGAACGGGCGCGACCGCTGCTGCCTACATCGCCCACACCGTTGCAGGCATCCCGCTGCCGATCGATGTCCACCTCAGGGGAGGCATCCTCAGTGTGACGTTCGACGAGGAAGGCGCATGGATGGAGGGCCCGGCCGAGACCGTCTTCACCGGAACACTGTCCTGACTCACGGCACGGGCATGGTCGCCGAGATCGGCGTCGTGACCAACAGTCCTCGGTTCACAGACGACGGAGGACCGCGACCACCACACCGAGGATCTCGACGTCCTTCGTCAGGATGATCGGCTCGTAAGCATCGTTCTCGGGGTGGAGGACGACCCCCGTGTCCGTGCGCTCGAACCGTTTGACCGTCGCCTCCTCACCGTCGACGAGTGCGGCGACGATGTCGCCGTTGCGAGCGGTCGGCTGCTTCTGCACGACGACGTAGTCCCTGTCGTAGATCCCGCCATCCCTCATGGAGTCGCCACGGATCCTGAGCATGAAGACGGGATCCGTACCGACGAGCTCCGTCGGGAGGGGGTAGACCTCCTCGATGTCCTCCTCGGCGAGGATCGGACTGCCTGCGGCGATGTGGCCGACGAGGGGTACATCGCGTACCGCAGCCCTGGAGATGGGGATCGCACCGTCCTCGACGACAACCTCGATCGCTCGTGGCTTCGTCGGATCCCTGCGGATGAACCCGGCATCGGCGAGCGTCGAGAGGTGGCTGTGCACCGTGGAGGGGGAGCTGAGCCCGACGGCATCACCGATCTCGCGAACCGACGGCGGGTATCCGCGCCGGGCGACCGTCGTGCTGATCAGGTCGAGGATCTGCAGTTGGCGGTCTGTGAGGTCGCTACGGTCGGGCATGGGTCCTCCTGTTCGTCACCGACAGCGTAGTGGCATCGGCGTTCGCGACCAAACATATGTTCGACTTGACAAACGAACACATGTTCGATACCTTTCACCTGTGACCGAACACACGTTCGGCTCGGTGAGGCTCCTGAAGGCGATGCACCGCATCGAAACGTGTCACACCCTGTCGATACATTCGGAGGAGGAGCATCGCTCCTTTCGCACTGGGTAGCCGAGGAACGAGGGGTAGGACGCAATGGGCATCACGAACAGCGCTCGGATACGGGCGCTCTCCATCATCTCCATCACCGTGATGATCATGTTCCTTCTCCTCACCTCGGCCTCCCAGGCGACCGGCGAGGTCACGGACACCTTCGACTACCGGGTCAAGCCGGGCGACACCCTTTGGGGGATCGCGCTCGAGTACGGGCCCCACGGCAGGGACACCAGGGCGATCATCGCCACGATCGAGCGCATCAATGGCCTTGACGGTGGCGTCCTCCAGGCAGGTGTCGTCCTCGAGATCCCGGTTCTCAGCACGTCCTGACTCCCGTCACGGGTACGCTCCATCGATGCGCTGCCCCATGTGCACGACGGACGACACCCGAGTCGTCGACAGCCGCCCCGCCGAGGAGGGCAGAGCCATTCGTCGACGACGGTCCTGCCCCCGGTGTGGACACAGGTTCACGACCTTCGAACGAGCATCCGTCGTTGTCGTGATCAAACGTGACGGCAGACGCCAGCCGTTCGATGCATCGAAGGTCCGTCTAGGCGTCGAGATCACGTTGGCGGATCGCCCTGTACCCCAGGACGCCGTGGACGATCTCGTGGCAACGGTCGAACGGGCTGCATACACGTCCCAGGGGACGATCCACGCCGATGACATCGGGCGGATCGTCCTCGAGGAACTGAGGGATCTCGACGAGGTCGGCTACCTGCGGTTCGCCTCCGTATACAAGGAGTTCCAGACGGCGAGCGACTTCGAGAAGGAAGCCGCATACCTCGAGGTCGAGGGCGTCGCTACGGACGACTGAGGTCCTCCATGTACACCTCGAGGTCGCCGGCAAGGACAACGATGCGGTTGTCCACCTCGGTCCGCACCACGAGGAGCGCATCCTCGGTTGCAGCCTCCAGGGTCGAGCGAAGCGTGTCGATCTCGATGACCAGAACCTCCGTTGCTTCGGTGTCGCCTGACGCAAGGGCACCGAGGTACTCGTCCTGCCAGTCGGCATAGCGTGCGACACTCTCTCTTGCGAGGAGTGCAACAGCGTCGAGTGTCGGATCCTCGGGGAGATCAGCGACAGCGCCTGCATTCTCAGCGAGCGAGCCAGCCAGCCGGACGCTCACCTCGTTGAGTTCCTGTGTCGTAGCGCTGAGCGGGAGTGGGCCGGTCTGGAGCAGGAGCGGAATGGTGGTGCGATAGACGTAGGCATCACCGAGACGTCCAGCGAGGTCGGATCCGGAGGCACCGAGCACCGAGCCCGTGAAGCGGAGCGGAGCGAGATCGTCGATGGGGCCCGAGGGAACGAGAGGCAGGATGGTGGGAAGGGGTTCGGCTGTCGCCGCTTGCAGACCGAGCCCCACTGACGCGAACTCGGCAATGAGGGGCACGGATCCTGAGATCGCAGCTTCCTCGGTCGCCGGATTGGTGATCGTGTCGAGTGCTCCCTGTGCGGTCGGTAGGTAGTTCCGGAGTTCGGATGCCGAGTCGTAGTAGCCCTGACGGATGCTGGCCGCCTGGAGCTCGACGGATCGGGGGAGCCACAATGCGGCTGCACCGATACCCGCGATGATCAGGAAGAGGGCGATCACGACGGGCCACCGGAAGTTCCTCCGGGACCGCAAGATGGGCGGGAGGTCGCCGTCGACGACCCGTGACCCCGCAGCGGTTGCGTCGGAAGCGCCGGGTTCCCTGGTGGTGACCACGGCGTCGAGTCGTACCGAGAGATCAGGTGGACGGGGGACGACGGGGACCGGCGCGAACGACGAGGTCGACGTGCCAGGATCGCCGTCGAACGTCATCGCCATGGTGCGTGCCGGTTCAGGCGCGCCGGCGATCACGTCCTGGGTTCGGGTGTTCTCCTCCTCGAGTTCGGCGACGGCTTCGATCGGCGTCGCCGCCTTCTTCCTCGCCCCGACGGCCTCGAGGAACCAGCTTCCATCGCTGCCGTCAGAGCCGTTCGAGGTGTTCCTGGACATTGTGGCGTGACTCCGTGGGAGAATCCGACCATGAAGATACCGGTCCTCCCGACGGATGCCATGTACCAACTGCCCCGATTCGCCCACGACGGCGACGCGGGGGCCGACCTGACCGCCAGTGAACCTGTGTCGATACCGCCGAGAGGGAGGGCACTGGTTGCGACAGGCTTCTCGCTGGCGATCCCGAACGGTCATGCGGGCCTTGTCCTGCCGAGGAGCGGCTTGGCGATTCGCTCGGGCGTGACCGTCATCAACGCTCCCGGCCTCATCGACTCGGGATATCGCGGCGAGGTGAAGGTCGCGCTCATCAACCACTCCGATGAGACGTTCGACGTCGTTCCCGGTGACAGGATCGCGCAGCTCGTCATCATCGAGGTCGAGCAACCGGAGTACGTGCCCGTCGACGACCTCGACGAGACAACACGTGGCGAATCCGGCTTCGGCTCGACAGGCGTCTCGCACTCCTGACACGGATGTTGCCCATGGTGGGTGAGAGGACTCAGGGGTACGATTGGGATGACGAGCCCGGAGGTTCACCATGACGGTGCCCGGATGGACGCTCGACGGATCGATTCATCGCCACGATGGCTACGCGATCGAACCGGTTCCCGGTGGCGGATGGGTCGTCCGTGTCCATGAGCCGCACCACCCCGTCCTCGAGACGATCGAGAATGCCCACTTCGACAGCCTGAAGTCTGCGAAGGCCGCTGCGATCCATCATCGACTGCTTGTTACGCGGCGGACGAAGATGATCCGCCATGCCGTGCTCGCGCTCGCCGGCGTCCTCGTCGTGACACCAACGTTCGCCATAGTCGCGCCGGGGAACGCGAACGGGAGAGTCGTCTGGTTCGTGATCGGTCTCGTCGTGCTCCTCCTCACGCTCCGGGAGCTTGTGGGCCTGGTGATGCTCCTGCTCTCGCACGGTTGGGACTACGCCTATGACCGGCCGAGGCTCTCCAGACTCGACACGGCGATTGCGGACATGGTGATTGCGTTGACGCATTCCCCGAGGGCTACCGTCAGAGCCGGTGATGCGCAGTCGCCGGTGCACGTCGTGACCCGCGACGAGCTCCCGTGAGCTCCGAACCCGGAGGTGGAAGGCTCGGCGCGGTGGTACCATCCCGCCAATGCGGACGTAGCTCAGCTGGTAGAGCGCAACCTTGCCAAGGTTGAGGTCGCCGGTTCGAACCCGGTCGTCCGCTCCAAGAGGGCGGTCCGCGTGGCCGCCCTTCCCATTGGCGACGTGGCCGAGTGGTTAGGCAAGGGTCTGCAAAACCCTGTACCCGGGTTCGATTCCCGGCGTCGCCTCGAATGGTGGGTCGAAGGGCCGAATCCGCACCTCACCGTCCGGGCGTTCGTCCCAGTCGAGCGAAACTCCACTCCAGCGGCGGACGAAGGCGCGGCCTTCCGCGAGCCTCCATCGCGCCCGAGTCATGGAGAGGGACTAGAAGATGTAGATGAGGAGGGCGATGATGAGCAGGATGCCGACGACCGTCCAAATGATTCCGTAACGTCCATTCATTTGTGGCCTCCTTTCTTGCGCCAATCCTACTTCGAGGTTCGGGCGGTGGGGTGGCTTGAGACAATGGGCGGGCTACAGGTGTCCGATCAGGCGCGTCCGCTCGCTTCCCAGGTGACGCCGTGGACGAACGGGGCCGACCTCCGACGGAATCGGCGGGATACTCGGTAGTATTCCGGTCACGGTTCTGGGTTCGCGTGGAACGTCGCGCGATGCGGATCCGGCGACGAGGTCGTGTACCTCCCGCCGAAGCCACAACCCAACGAGTACGGGCGCTTAGCTCAGCGGCAGAGCACTGCCTCGACACGGCAGGGGTCACTGGTTCAAATCCAGTAGCGCCCACGGAAGCCCCTCCCGCTTCTCCGAAGTGGGACTTCTGAGGCTTCCTGTGTCCAGCCCGGGCTTCCGTGGGCGCTAGCGCACTCACCTGTCCGCTCCGCTCGGGCCGTTCAATCGCCACGGAGGCTCCTGTTCCGGGTGGAGGCCGTGGAGGGCGTATGCTTGGTGGGTCTGGAGCTCTGAGCCCTCGAACGGAGGGAACCGGCACCCGAGCGGAGTCGACAGTCGGATCGTTCCAGGAGCGGAGGCGTCTCTGGAGGACATCACGCAGGCGGACCCCGAATCCCCAGATGAGGACCTGAGCCACTTCTCGATCGAGCATCGGGCTCGGCGGCTTTCCGGCGCACGGGTCCCTCAGCGGAGTGATGCCAAGACCAGCACGAGGAGCCCGGAAGCCCGGCGGGCGATCAGACGCGATCTACTACTGATAGCAGGCATCCTGTTGGTCGCCGTGGCCCTGTTGCCGTTCGGTGATGTTCCCAATCCGGGATATGCGGAGGCCAGGGCGATCGCCGATGGACTCGATGCAACGTACGCGCTCGTGTGGCAGGACGGCGTCGCGCTCGAGGAGGCCGCGGCCGCCAACGGCATGGGCGTCCATGAGTTCTCCCTCTCGGGACGAACCGTCTCTGTGCTGGTCGATCCCCAGCCGAGCTCACTCGGCAAGTGCTACGGACTCCGTCTGGGTGCCGGTCTCGATGTAGCCGCCGTGAGATTCGCGCCCAAGGATGGCTGCGTGCCGCTCGGCCCGGCGGCATTCGAGAAGGCGGGAACGTGGTCAGAGGTACTCGGAACCGAACGGGTGACCGCCGTGTGGTTCGTTCCGGCGGTCGTGATCATCGTTGGCCTCATACTTTCACTCGTGACCAACATCATCCTGAAGCTCCTACCCAGGTGATCCGACGCCAGCCTTGGCGGCCCGTCGACGAGTGGTTTGGCCCTTTTCTGATGGGCATGCTTGGGATAGGGTTGTTTCACCCGATGAGGAGAAGATGACGATGCGTCGCTTCGGTGTATTGGCGGCGCTTGCCGTGGTGGCCTCCGTTCTGGCTGTGCCGGTGGGCGTCCTTGCGGATGAGGTGGGTCCGAATGACTTTCGGATCTCGGACATGGGACCCGACGGCAACACCCTCTACGCCGCCTTCACACCGGCGGTGGCGTACAACTCTGTGAACGACCGGTTCTTGGCGGTGTGGTACGGCGATGACACCACGAATGGCGAGAACGAGATCTTCGGTCAGTTGCTGGGGTCGGATGGTTCGGAGATCGGTCCGGATTTCCGGATCTCGGACATGGGACCCGACGGCAACACCCTCTACGGCGCCTCCGATCCTGCGGTGGTCTACAACGCGGATCGCAATGAGTTCCTGGTCGTCTGGTGGGGTGATGACAACACTCCACCGTTGATCGACAACGAGTACGAGATCTTCGGGCAGCGTCTCGATGGTGCGACCGGAGCCGAGATCGGCCCTGACTTTCGGATCTCGGATATGGGACCCGACGGCAACTCCGCGTACGACGCCTTCGACCCTGCGGTGGCGTACAACCCTGATGCCAAGCAGTACCTGGTCGTCTGGCGTGGCGACGACAACACCGCGCCGTTGGTCGACAACGAGTTCGAGATCTTCGGGCAGCGTCTCGAGGGTGCGACCGGGGCCGAAATCGGTGGGGACTTCCGGATCTCGAACATGGGACCCAACGGCAACACCTCCTACGGTGCCGACAGTCCTGCAGTGGAATACAACCCTGATGCGAAGCAGTATCTGGTCGTCTGGTCCGGATCCGACAACACCCCACCGCTGGTCGCGGGGGAGTACGAGATCTTCGGCCAGCGCCTCGATGGCGCGACCGGAGCCGGGATCGGCGGCGACTTCCGGATCTCGGACATGGGACCCGACGGCAACCCGGACTATGACGCGGGTAGCCCCGCAGTGGCGTACAACCCGGATGCCGAGCAGTACCTGGTCGTCTGGCACGGCGACGACAACACCTCAGCGTTGGTCAACAACGAGTTCGAGATCTACGGGCAGCGTGTCGATGGTGCGACAGGGGCTGAGATCGGTGGCGACTTCCGGATCTCGGAGATGGGACCCGACGGCAACGACGAAAACGGCGCCTTCTCGGCTGCGGTCGCTTATAACCATGATGCCAAGGAGTATCTGGTCGTCTGGTACGGCGACGACGACATCCCGCCGGTGGTCTTTGGCGAGCGCGAGATCTTCGGTCAGCGTCTCGACGGGGTAACCGCGGCCGAGATCGATGTCGATTTCCGGATCTCGGACATGGGACCTGACGGCAACACCCTCTACGGCGCCTTCTACCCTGCGGTGGCGTACAACCCCGATGCCAAGCAGTACCTGATCGTCTGGTGGGGAGATGACGACACCCCGCCTCTCGTCCAGGGCGAGTATGAGATCTTTGGCCAGTTGTGGGAGACACCGGCACCACCGTTCGTTGGGGAGACGGTTGGTTTGGTGGATCCGTCCCAGGGTCGGTGGCATCTGCGGAATCAGGCGGGTGTGGTGTCGTCGTTCTTCTATGGGAACCCGGGGGATTTCCCGATCATGGGTGACTGGAACTGTGACGGGGTCGACACGCCGGGTATGTATCGCCAGTCCGACGGGTTCGTCTACCTGCGTAACTCC
>DATHUV010000011.1:0-20171 GCA_035461905.1 Acidimicrobiia bacterium
GTTGTGGCCGCCCCTGTGCTGAGCGAAAACACACTCGTCTGGCTTACCTGGGTGATTGTGGTGTTCTTGGCTCTCAATACCCTCGCCAACTTCTCTGCGCCGCACCCCATCGAGCGCTTCGTCATGGGGTCCATCACCCTCGTGACATGTGCTCTGGGCGTGTTCATTGCGCTGACCGCGTAGCAAGCGATGTGTGACCTCCTGACGGGCGGCGCTCAACACCTCAAGCGGCCTGCGTCGGGCATGGAGCCGGGTGTGCCCGGGGTCCCCGTCCTCGGCTTTCGCTCTCTCAATCGATGGAGTCGCTCAAGCAGCTTGTCTCCCAAGGTGTCGGACGACAAGAGGTAGCCTTCGGCGCCGACGGGCACGAGTGGTCGATACCTCGGCCGCGTGTGAGGACCGGCCGGGGTAGGAACCAGCCTCGTCCCGATTGACCCAACCATCTTCCGGCAGATGGTTAACTTCGCCGAAGACCCGACAGCAGACGTTGACACTCACATCCCTCGCAACCTTCGTTGTTGGCCTTGTCGCTCTGGTCGCAGGGGCGGAGGGTCTGGTCCGCGGCGCAGCCCGCATCGCCGCACGTACCGGACTCTCCTCGGTGGTCATCGGTCTGACGGTCGTCGCCTTCGGTACTTCCACCCCTGAGCTCGCCGTCAGCGCCAACGCGGTCCTGAACGGCAGCGGCGACCTTGCCATCGGCAACGTCGTCGGAAGCAACATCGCGAACGTGCTGTTGATCCTCGGCCTCTCGGCCCTGGTTGGCGGTGGGCTCGTCGTCGCCCAGCGCATCGTCCGCATCGACGTTCCGATCATGATCGGCGCGTCGATTCTGATCCTCCTCCTGAGCCTCGACGGCACGTTGGGCAGCATCGAGGGAGCTGCCCTGGTCGGGCTGATCGTCACGTACACGGTCTGGACGGTTCGCAGTGCGCGAGCCGAGAACGCAGGAGTCGTCGCCGAGTACGACGACGCGCTCGATCCCGAATCCCTCCGCAGGACCCCCTTCGTGGTCGACATCGTATTGGTCGTCGTCGGTCTCGGTCTGTTGGTGGGCGGCGCACGCTGGATGGTGAACTCGGCTAGCACCATGGCGGCCGACCTCGGTGCGAGCGACCTCGTCATCGGCCTCACGATCGTCGCCGTCGGAACGTCGATGCCCGAGCTCGCCACGTCGGTGCTTGCCGCCATCAGGGGAGAGCGCGACATCGCTGTCGGGAATGCGGTCGGGTCGAACATCTTCAACCTCCTCGCCGTGCTCGGCGTGAGCGCGGTGATCGCCGACGGAGGAATCGCCGTGCTCGAGACGGTCCAGCGTTTCGACCTTCCCGTCATGACGGCGGTAGCTGTCGCCTGCCTGCCCGTCTTCCTCACGGGGTACCTCCTCAGCCGGTGGGAGGGCGGGGTGTTCGTGGCCTACTACGTTGCCTATGTGACGTATCTCGTGCTCGATGCCACCGGATCCACAGCCTTCGAGCCCTTCCGGGCGGCCATGGTGGGGTTTGTGGTCCCGCTCACTCTGCTCACGCTGGGAGTCGTCGTTGTTCGCAGCTGGCGAAGGCGACCCGAGGCGCGAGCTTGACGAGGAATTTGGTCTTGCGGCCCGCGAGCTGGGCATCGGAGCGACGATTCCGACTACGATGGCGACATGTTGTGGATCATCGTGATCGTCGTCCTCGTCGTGCTCGTCGGACTGTTCTTCCTGAACACATACAACCGGCTCGTGAAGCAGCGCAACCGGGTCGACAATGCGTGGGGCCAGGTCGAGGTGCAGCTCCAGCGACGGTACGACCTGATCCCGAACCTGGTCGAGACCGTCAAGGGGTATGCATCGCACGAGAGAGCGACCTTCGAACGGGTTGCCGAGGCACGATCGGCGGCGGGCAGGGCGAGCGGCCCGGTAGAGCAAGCCCAGGCTGACAACATCCTGACGTCGGCCCTCCGTCAACTCTTCGCCGTTGCGGAGGACTACCCCGAGCTGCGGGCATCGGACAACTTCGCAAGCCTCCAGTCCGATCTGTCGGACACGGAGAACAAGATCGCCGTTTCCCGGCAGATCTACAACGACACGGTGTTCACCTACAACACCTTGGTCCAGCAGGTCCCAACCAACATCGTTGCCTCCTTGACCGGATTCAGGACCCGCGAGACGTACGATGCCGTCGATCTCGCGGACACGGCCCCGGAAGTCTCCTTCTAGGGTGAGGCGCGCCGCCCGCCGGATCCTGGTCGTCCTGATCCTGGTCGTCGCATGCGTTGCGACCGTCGTTGCCTTCCCCGGCGCAGCGATCGCGAAGTCCTTCTGGATCGACCGTGCCGACGTCGACATCACGGTGAACGACGATGGCTCGCTACTGGTCGTCGAGCGGATCACGTTCGACTTCGATGGGAGCTTCTCGGGGGCCTATCGGGACATCCCGCTCCGTCCGGGCGAGTCGCTCTCGGACCTGGTCGTGGGCGACGAGACCGGACCGTACACCGTCGGAGGATGCACCGAACTCGGGTGCTCGTCATTGCCGGGCACCTACGGCGTTGCGGTGACGCCCACCTTCGTGCGCGTCGTGTGGCATCACCGGTCCATCGACACGACCAGGACCTTCGACATCGCCTACACGATGCGCGGCGTGGCAACGGCGTACGACGACGTCGTCGACCTCAACCTCCAGGTGTGGGGCGACCAGTGGGCCGTCGGTGTGGACCGCGTCGTCGCCCGGGTGAACCTCCCCGGTGATCCGACTGCCGGCGATGTGTACGTGTGGGGTCATCCGTACGGCGTGGACGGTTCGACGTCCCTCGGTGACGATGGCGTGTCGCCTTCCCTCGAGGCCTCGGGCGTCCCTTCCGAGACCTGGGTCGAGATCCGCACGGCCTTCCCGACGACCCTGCTGGACTCCACCTCTGGAGCCCGCCGGGCTACGGGCAACGGGCTCGAAGCCATTCTCACCGAGGAGGAGCTCTTCGCCGGCGAGGTCGAGGCGGCGGCGCAGGCGGGCCGCATCGGACTGATCCTCGGCTCGATCGCCCTGATCCTGATCGCGGGAGGGCTCGGGTTGGTCACCTACCTTCGCTACGGGCGGGAGCCGAGGGTCGACTACGACCGGGAGTACGAGCAGTCGCCTCCGACCGACCTCACGCCGGCCGAGGTCGGCGCGCTCCTGTCCCAGGGCGATGTCACCGAGAAGGAGTTCACGGCGACGTTGTTCGACCTGATCCGGCAGGGCGCCATCGACGCGGCCCCGACACAGATCGAGCGCAGCACGTGGGCGGGTCTGCGGAGGGAGACCATCACGGACCTCGAGCTCAGCCTCGGGACGAAACAGACCGGGCTCCGCGACTTCGAGCAATCCGTCATGACCGTCGTACGGAGGGTCCTGGCGGAGGGTCCGCAACCTCTCACCGAGTTCCGGGATCGGATCCGAGACGACGCCGCTGCGAACGCGTCGACCTATCGGACGTATCGCACGGAGGTCCTCGACGCCGTGGAACGATCCGACATGCTCGACACATCGGGAAACGCCGCAGCGTTCCTCACGGTCCTCCTTGCGGGCATCATCGCCGCAGCCGGCTGGTTCTTCCTGCCCGGTGCGCTCGGGAACCGACCCGGCGGCGGGACCATGGCGTTCCTGATCGTGTTCGGAATGGTCCTCGGCACTCTGCTGCTCGGCGCGTTCCTGCTGTTCCGGCGCGTTCGCGTCAAGAGAACCAGAGCGGGAGCACTCGAGGCTGCGCGGTGGCTCGCGTTCAAGCGCTACCTCTCCGACTTCTCGCGACTCGAAGAGGCTCCGGCGATCTCGCTCGCGTTGTGGGACCGCTTCCTCGTCTACGCGATCGGGTTCGGCGTGGCCTCAGAGGTGCTCGCACAGGCGAGGCTCCATGCACCACCCGAACTCGAAACGACGTCATCGATCTACTGGTACGGCACCTATGGCTACTCGGGGGGGCACACCGAGAACGCCTTCTCCGGCATCGAGTCCGCCCTCTCTGGTGCCTTCACACCCCCGTCGTCCGGCGGCGGCGGAGGTGGAGGAGGCTTCTCGGGCGGCGGAGGTGGAGGAGGCGGTGGCGGTGGCGGTGGAGCGTGGTGACGTCTGCTCGCGATCGAGTGAGCCGCGACCGTGGTCAGGAGAACGCCGCGTGCCCCGTGATCGCCTGGCCCATGATGAGCTGATGGATCTCGTTCGTGCCCTCGTAGGTGAGGACGGTCTCGAGGTTCAGCAAGTGCCGGATGGGCACGTACTCGAGGGTGATGCCGTTCGCACCGTGCAGTGACCGGGCCTCCCTGGCGACCGCGAGTGCCTCGCGGGTGTTGTCCATCTTGCCGAACGACACCTGGGCCGGAGCGAGGGTTCCGGCGTCCTTCATCCGCCCCAGATGGAGGGCGAGGAGTGTCCCCTTCTCAACGCGCACCATCATCTCGACCAGTCGTTGCTGGGTGATCTGGAACCGCGAGATGGGACCGCCGAACGCCTCACGCTCACCCGTGTATGCGAGGGAAGCCTCGTAGCACGAGCGGGCGGCGCCCATCACGCCCCAGAGGATCCCGAAACGTGCCTCCGAGAGGCAGGACAGGGGCCCTCGCATCGATGCAACGCCGGGGAGGACGGCATCGGCTGGGAGCCTGACATCCTCGAGCACGAGCTCTGCTGTGTTCGAGGCCCGAAGCGACATCTTGTGCTTGATCGGATTCGCAGTGAATCCCGGGGTGTCCGTCGGGACGACGAAGCCCCGGACGGTGCCGTCGTCTGCACGTGCCCACACCACGGCGACGTCGGCGATGTTGCCGTTGGTGATCCACATCTTGGTGCCGTTGAGAATCCAGTCGCCTCCCGCGTCCTGTTTCGCATGGGTCCGCATGTTCGCAGCGTCAGAACCCGAATCCGGCTCCGTCAGGCCAAAGCAACCGACCAGGTCCCCGGCCGCCATGCCCGGGAGCCACTGCTGTTTCTGCTCCTCGGAGCCGTACGCCCAGATCGGGAACATGGCGAGGGATCCCTGGACGCTCATGAATGATCGGACGCCGGTGTCGCCTGCTTCGAGTTCGAGGGCGGCGAGGCCGTACTCGACGGCCGAGGTTCCCGCACATCCGTATCCCTCGAGGTGCATGCCGAGTAGGCCGAGCCCTCCCATGTCCTTGGCGAGGGACTTCGGGAGGTGCCCCTCCTCGAACCACTCACCGATGTTCGGGGCGATCTCCTTGTCCACCCACGACCGCACAGTGTCGCGGATCATCTTCTCCTGCCCGTCGAGCTGATCGGAGATGGCGAGGAAGTCGTGTGGGTCGATGCGCAATTTCGAGGTGTCGGCGTGGCTCATCCGGGGGTGCTCCGTTGGCTCGGGGTTCGCTCGATCGAATGCTACCGACCCGACGGCCGCTGGGTTCGGGGACGGGTACGACTGCCGCCATGCGATCAGCCCTGATCACGGCGAACACCCGTAGTATCGGCCCGATGGACCAGATCCTCGGCCCCGACGGGACCCTCCGGCGTACACATTCACTCGCGTTGGACGAGATCGTCGGCCTCTACGAGGCGATGGTCATCGCCCGTCAGTACGACCACAAGAGTGTCTCGCTCCAGAAACAGGGCAGGCTCGCCACGTATGCGCCATTCGAGGGACAGGAGGCGGCCCAGATCGGGGCGGTTGCCGCCCTCGAGCCCGGTGACTGGCTCGTCGCCACCTACCGTGACGCGGCGGCGATGTGGCACCACGGCTATCCGATGGAAGCCCTGTTCCTCGGGAGGACAGGTGATGAGCGTGGCGGGTCACCACCGGTCGGTGTTCGGATCCTCCCACCCTCGATCACGGTCGGTGGCCACATGATCCACGCGGTCGGGTTGTCATGGGCGGAGAAGCTCATGGGCACGTCGGTTGCCGCGATGACGATGTTCGGTGACGGTGCGACCAGCGAAGGCGACTTCCACGAGGCCATGAACTTCGCAGCCGTCTATGAGACCCCGACGGTCTTCCTGTGCCAGAACAACGGGTACGCGATCAGCCTCCCGATAGAGCGACAGACGCGCTCGGAGTCCATAGCGGCCAAGGCGGCCGCGTATGGCATGCCCGGTGTCCTTGTCGACGGAAATGACCTGCTCGCTGTCCACGAGGCGAGTGTCACCGCACTCGAGCGAGCCCGCTCGGGAGGCGGACCGACGCTCATCGAGGCACGAACCTACCGGATAGGACCCCACACGACGAACGACGATCCGGGCCGGTACCGGACCGGGGACGAGGAGGTTGCGGCAAGATCTGCGGATCCGCTCGTGAGAGTCCGCATCCTTCTCGAAGCGAACGGCGCATGGGACGACGAGAGACAGGTTCTGACCGAGGAGTCAGCGGGCCTGACCGTCGACCGAGCGATCGCTGCGGCCGAGGCGCTCGCCGTCCAGGGGATTGACGACGTTTTCGGAGCAATGTTCGCCGAGCGCACCATCCAGCTGGACGAACAACACGATGAGGCAATGAGATGGCGGTGAGGAACCTCGCCCAGGCGATCACGGACGCACACGATGTCGCGCTCGCGGTCGATGACCGCGTCGTCGTGCTCGGCGAGGACGTCGGTGTCAACGGTGGTGTGTTCCGCGTCACCGATGGCCTCCTGGATACCTATGGCGCGAGCCGTGTCATCGACACGCCGGTCGCCGAGTCCGGGATCGTCGGAGCCGCATTCGGGATGGCGATCGCCGGGTTGCGACCGATCGCGGAGATCCAGTTCATGGGCTTCTCGACGCCTGCGTACGACCAGGTGATCAACCATGTCTCGAGGATCCGCAATCGGTCCAGGCACCGGTTCACGAGCCCGCTCGTTCTCCGCATACCGTACGGTGGCGTCTTCGGGGCCGCTGAGCACCATTCCGAGTCATGGGAGGCCATCTATGCCCACATACCGGGCCTGAAGGTCGTCACGCCGAGTACACCGCACGACGCGAAGGGCCTGCTCCTGGCTGCCATCGAGGATCCGGACCCCGTCGTGTATCTCGAACCCATCCGCCTCTACCGCGCCGTCAAGGAGGAGGTCCCCGAGGGGCACTACACCGTCGACATCGGCACGGCGGCGATCAGGGCGAGTGGCAGCGATGTCACGCTCATCACCTGGGGTGCCATGACGAAGGAGTGTCGGGCGGCGACCGAGCTGCTCGTCGAGGAGGGCATCTCCGTCGAGCTGATCGATGTCCGCTCACTCGTGCCCCTCGACACGGATACCATCGTCGAGTCCGTCACGCGGACAGGGAGGGCCGTGATCGTCCACGAGGCGCCTCGTACCGGTGGTTTCGGCGCCGAGATCGCGGCGATCATCTCCGAACGATGCCTCTATTCGCTGCTGTCGCCGGTGCGCCGCGTCACCGGATGGGACACGGTGTTCCCCCTCAAGCGGAGCGAGCACATCTACCTCCCGTCGGTCGATCGCATCGTCGCCGCTGTCCGCGACTCCCTCGAGGACCGCTGATGGCGAACGTCTTCCGGCTCCCGGACATAGGCGAAGGCCTCACCGAGGCTGAGATCGTCGAATGGCTCGCCACCGTCGGTGACGAGGTCGTCGCCGACCACCCGCTCGTGGTCGTCGAGACCGACAAGACCCAGGCCGAGCTCCCGGCGCCGATCTCGGGCACCCTGCTGCACCGCGGAGCGGGCGAGGGCGACGTCCTCCAGGTCGGCTCCATTCTCGCCGTCATCGGCGAGCCGGGGGAGGAGTGGGAGACCAACGGGAACCCCCCCGACGCCGACGCGACTGATTCCACGCCCCCGCCAGCCGACGGGACTGCGGTCCCGGCGAGCGGCGACCGACCCTCGGCTCTTCCCATCGTTCGTCGAGCGGCAAAGGAGGCAGGTATCGACATCGCATCGATCGCCGGATCCGGGCCCGGCGGCAGGGTCACGCGAGCCGACCTCGCAGCCCACCTCGATCGCCAAGCGCGGCACACGGCGGTGGGGGAGCGGCCACCGTTGGTGGGCACGCTCGACGAGTCCGCCGAGGACCTCACCTCGAAGCAGTCCCAGACCAAGAGTGGTGCGTCGTCCCCAGAGCCGCCAGCGCCCGGCCGGCGATCCGCCGAAGCGGGGACGACCATCCGATTGTCGCCCACCCGCAGAGCGATCGCGGACCGGCTCACCCGGTCATGGACCGAGATCCCCCACGTCACCACGTTCGACTCATTCGACGCGACGGCGCTCCTGACGCGTCGCAGGGAGCTCTCCGCCTCATCGGGGAGGTCGATCCCCCTCGAGACGCTCATCATCAGGTCGATCCTGCCCGTCCTCACCGCACATCCGGAGTTCAACGCGACGCTCGAAGGCGACGCGCTGACCCTGCACCAACGTCACGATGTCGGCATCGCTGTCGACGGTCCTGACGGTCTCCTCATCGGCGTGGTCCACGACGCCGGAGGTTCGTCGATCGCGGAGCTGGCAGAGACGATCGATCGGCTCATCTCGGCAGCACGGGGCCGATCTCTCACGCGCGAGGATGCAACAGGGGCGACATTCACCATATCCAACATCGGCGCCGTCGGAGGGGGCTACGGAACGCCCATCATCCCGCTCGGTACAACGGCGATCCTCTCGATCGGACGGGCCGTCGACACCGTCGTGGCCCGAGGGGGCGGCATCCGCATCGCCCCCATGGCCCCCCTGTCGCTCTCGTACGACCATCGGGTGATCGACGGCGCACTCGGGCGGGTATTCATGGCCGCGATCGTCGAGCGGCTTGCCGATCCCGCGCCGATCGACGCCCAGGCCCCGTGACGCGTCCCGCTCCAGCCGCAAGCTCGAGCGCGCGGTGATCGCGTGACCGCGTTCGGTGGTCGCAATGAGTCGAACGACCCATGGGACTCGCAGGGAGGCTTCCGTAAGATCGCGCCATGATGGAACGGGTCAACACATTCACACACCAGCTGACGGCGCGTTGGCACGCGATCAGGACGGACGACGTCGGCGCCTCGATGGTCGAGTATGCGTTGCTCGTCGGACTCATCGCCGTTGTGGCCATTGTCGCCGTGACCTTCTTCGGAACAGAGCTCGCCGCCGAGTACGACGACATCGCGAGCAGCATTCCCTGAGTCGATCTCGCGTCCGACGACGGCTTTGCCCGAAGGTCGGTCATGCGGATCGCTTCAGTCGAGGTCCCCGGCTACTGCCTCCAGCGCCTCGCGGGCATGTTCGAGGTCCTCGGTGCGCACCATCACCCGCGCCCCACCGCTGAGGCCCGTCATTGATGGGATCGCTCCTCCGGCGTCATCGCTGACGGCCTTCGCCTCTATACCAACCGACGCGAGGTGAGCGACAGCCAGGTCCGCAGCAAAGGCGGACCCGAACGAGGCAGCTTCCACGATGTCGACCATGTCGTGGAGCGTACCGTCACCGCGTTGATCCTGCTCCACCAAGGAGTGTGACGGTACCGTTCGGTCGAGGAGTCGATGTCGAGTACAACCGTCTATGAACTGATCGGCTACGCAGGGTCGCTCCTGGTTGTGGTCTCGCTGGCGATGAGTTCGGTCATCAGGCTCCGTGTCGTGAACCTTGCAGGATCGCTCGTGTTCGGCGTATACGGGCTCCTCATAGGGTCGATCCCCATCCTGATCACCAATGTCGTGATCGCCTTCCTCAACGTGTGGTACCTCACCAGGGAGCTCACGACGCTCGACGTGCTCGGTGTCGTCGCGGTCGACGCAGACGACCCGTTCCTCGTCAGCTTCATGGAACATCACCACGCCGATATCGAATCACATGCGACTACGGACATCTCCGGTGCCGATGTGTTCTTCGTCATGTTGCGCGACACGACGCTCGCCGGTGTGTTCGGAGGTCGGAGGCGCGGCGAGGATGAGCTCGAGATCGTTCTCGACTATGTCGCTCCACCGTTCAGGGATCTCAGGTCAGGGGAGTGCCTCTACGCCGAGGATGGGCGCCGCTTCGCCGACTTGGGTTTTCGCACTCTCACGATGCGGAATCCCGATTCTCGGCACCTCGAGTATCTCGGGGAAATGGGGTTCGACGAGCAGGAAGGTGTGTTCATCAAGCATGTCGGATGACGACTCCCTCGTCCACGACGCGGCGCTGAGTCCGATGCGACCCTCGGATCCGCCCGCCGAATACCCGCGCGAACTCGAGCGATGGGTGGACCTTCCCGGTGGCGAGCGGATGTTCTTGCGCCCCATCGTCCCGGAGGACGTGGCCCGAATCGGAAATGCGTTCGAGCATGCCGACATCGATACGATCCGTCGCAGGTTCTTCACCGCGGCACCGCCGACGGATCGCGCACATCTCGAGTACCTCGCGCGTGTGGATTACGTCAGGCGACTCGCGCTCGTCGCGATGGATGCCGACGGCGACTCGGTCGGTATCGGGCGATATGAAACGACGGACGATGGCCGAGCCGAGGTCGCGATCGTCGTCGCTCCGGCGTGGCGTCGCCTTGGAGTGGCGACGGTGCTCCTCCAAGCGCTCGAGGCTCCCGCGATCTCGCACGGGATCGAGGTCTTCCATGCGCTGTACCTGCCGGACAATACGTCGGTGGAGAAGCTCCTCATCGGATTGGGCTACGGTGACCGGCGCGTCGTCGACGGCATCATCGAGCTCGTGAAGCCGCTGGCCGATGCGGGTACCATCGCCGAGTGATCGTCTCCTCCCTCGTCGCAGCCCTCGACGACAGATTCCCCTTCCTTGGCGCTGCATCCTGGGATCCCGTCGGCCTCCAGGTAGGGTCAGCGGAGGCCGAGGTCGGATCGGTCGCCGTCTGTCACGAAGTGTCCGAGCGTATCGTAGATGCGGTCATCGACAGGCACATGACCACGGTCATCACGTACCACCCGCTGCTGTTCACCCCAACGGTACGCCTCGTTTCCGGGCCGACACCGGAGGGCCGCGTGCTCAGATTGGTTTCGAGCGGTGTGTCCGTCGTCGTCATCCACACTGCGCTCGACACGGCGATGCCCGGAACGGCGGACTTCGCGATTGAGAACCTCGGCTGGACGACGACAGGCACCTTCGGAGCCGTGGACGACGGTGGACCCCACATCGGGAGGGTTGCGACCCTCACAGAGGAGACGACGGCGGGCGACCTCGCTGGCTTTCTCGCTGATCACCTGAGCGTTGCCGTTCGGGTCGCTGACGCGGGTCGATCGATCGGTTCCGTCGCCGTTATCCCGGGCTCTGGGGCGAGCTTCCTGGAGGATGCCGCCCTTCACGCCGACGCCATCATCACCGGCGACGTGTCCCATCATCGTGCGGTCGCAGCGCGCGATGCGGGGCTCTCGGTGCTCGACGTGGGCCACAGCGCCACAGAACGCGCCGGTGTCGGAGCGCTGTACGCTGCTGTATGCGAGGTGGTACCCGCCGCGGTCCACCTCGCGGACGATCCGACACCCTGGGAGGCCATGACGTGGAACAGCTGACGAGCCTCGCGGACCTGCTCGATCTGCACGACATCGACCTTCAGATCGACCGGCTTCTCGAAGAACGCGGCTCCCTCGCCGAGTTGACCCTCTACAAGGACGCTCACGACGAAGTGCGCAGGCTCGAGGCCACGCTCGACGAGGCCCGCAGTCAGCTCAAGGCGGCGGAGCTCGGTCTGGATCGAACGAATGGCGAGCTCGAGATCGCCGCCAACAAGGCCGCCTCGGAGCAGAACCGCCTGTACGCGGGAGGAATCTCCGCCCGTGATGCGGACTACCTCCGCCGGGAGGTCGACATGCTCTACGCAAGGGTCAAGAACCTCGAGGATGGCGTCCTCGAGTACATGGAGGCCAAGGAGACAGCCGCAAACACGGTCGATGACCTCGAGATGTCCCTTGCCGAGCACGTCACAGAGCAGGAACGTCTCGGCGCCGTCATCCAGGATCGTTGGCGACTCATCGACAAGGAACTCGCCGTCAAGGAGGGTCGAAAGGCTGCCGCCGCAGGTCTCGTCGACGAGTATCTGATGGAGCTCTACGACGACCTCCGAGGCCGCCGCACGGGCCGTGTCGTGGCGAGACTGACGGATGCGACCTGTGGTGCGTGTCACCTGAGGCTCTCCGCCGCGGAAGCGGCGAGAGTCGTGCGGGACGACCCGCCCAGATGCATCCATTGCCAGGCGATCCTGGTCATCTGATCCGTGCTGTTCTGGCATGTCGGCGCGACCGTCGCCTTCATCCGCTATGCGTTCCGCGATCCGAACATGGACCTTCGGTTTCTCGCGTTTGGTGCCGTGGTCCCGGACCTCATCGACCTCCCGATCAGCATCGTGGTGTGGGATACGTTCGCCACTCCGAGGCTCGGCGCACACTCCCTTCTCTTCGGTGCACTCATCATGGTTGGAGTGCTCGTCGCCACGAGGCGAGGACCGCGCAGGAAGCAATGGATGCTCCTCGCGGTCGGTGTCCTCATGCACGTCATGCTCGACGCGCTGTGGAGACAGCCCGAGACGCTGTGGTGGCCATTCCTCGGATCCTCGTTCGCGACCAGCGGATTCGAAACGTACGGCGCCTACGTACGCGACCTCATGACAAGCCCGACCATGTGGGCAGGCGAATTCGCAGGCCTGGCCTATCTGGTGTGGCTGGGCCGTCGTGCCGGACTCGCGCAACCCCAAGCGCGCGCACGCCTGCTCTCGACCGGAGTGGTGTCAGGCGCCATCGACTGACCGGTTCGGGCGGATCCTCCAGGCACGCAGAGCCATCCGAACAGCGAGGCCCGCAAGGACCACGGCAAACACGCGGCGAAGGAATGCCTCGTCGACCAGATATGCGACCTGGGACCCGAGGAGGGCACCGATGATTCCCGCAGTGCCGGTGAACAGTGCGACCTTCCAGACGACCCGGTTCGCTCGCATGTGACCGATTGTTGCGATGATCGCTGTCGGGACGATCACGGCCAGGGAGGTTCCCTGTGCGTCGAGCTGCGAGAAGCCGAACGCGGATACCAACACGGGCACGAAGATGATCCCACCTCCGATGCCGAGCGATGCAGCGAACATGCCGGCGACGAGTCCGAGAACGATGAGCCCGGCAATCTCGATCACAGCGCCATCCGGATCGACGAGATCAGCATGACCGCGGAGAAGACCCCGGCGAGCAGGTATTCGGGTACACGTTCGAGGTAGTGGGCACCGACCCAGGCGCCAATACCCGAACCCGCGAGGATCACAATCGCCGATGGCCAGTCGACGGAGCCCTTCGTCCCGAACGCAACGAGGGCGGCAGCTGCTGACAGGACGATCGTGGCAGACGACGTCGCCGTAGCACTGTACTGATCCATCCTCAGGATGAGCACGAGGCCCGGTACCACGATGACACCGCCACCGATGCCGAGGAGTCCTGATGCGAATCCTGCGACGATGCCGATGAGTGTCGCCTTCAGCCACAAGGGTCCCATTCGGCCCACGGTAGCGGTGCCCGGTTGGTGACCTCCGTCGGTACGCTTCTCGGGTGTTCCGCACGCTCACCCTCGTTCTCGCGCTTGGCATCGTCGCGTCCGCATGCTCGGGTGCGAGCGCCGATCCTGTTGGTCATGACAGCCCTGAGCGTGCCGTTGTCGCATGGTTCGACGCGATCGACGCGCGCGACCCCGGCGCTGCATCGGACGCCGTCCACAACGGTTCGTTGACGCTCATCCTTGCGATCGAGAATGACCTCGACGAGGCGACGACGGCGCAATACCTCGACACCGGGGTACCGATCGAGGTCCAAGCAAGTTACTGGGCGTCGTTCGCCGACGGCTTCAGCCAATTCGCGGCAAGGCCCGTGTCGACGCTGACGGTCGGCGAGAGTGAGCTCGTCGTCGGCGGCGGGCACCAGTTCGCCCGTGTTCCGATCACCGGAGGACAAGGAGCCTCATCCGTCGTCTTCGCCCGTCAGCTCCCTGACGGGTCGTGGAAGGTGGACCTCGTGGCAACCCTCGCAGACGGGTTCTCGAGCCTGCTGGCCGACAGGTACGAACGACTCGGCTCTGGCGAGGACGCAGCCACCATTCGAGCAGAGTTCGTCGATACGGTCGCACCAGCGATGTGGGCTGCGATCGCAGACGGGGTGTTTGGCGAGGACTTCAGCCGGATCGCCCTCACCCTGATCGGCCAGATCGAAGCATGAGCGACGAACGCGCTCACCCCAGCGCCCGTAGCTCCGGGAGCACGTCGGTTCCGAGCATCGCGATGGTCGCCTCCTGATCGATCGACGTGGTCTGGATCGCGACGATCTCGGCGTGGACGTCGGTGATGAGCGGTGCATACACCCCGATGTAGTCCGCAGCGGAGTCCACACGGCTGTAGCGATCAAGGATCTCGCCCCGCGGCATGGCGTCCGCGCGTAGTCGCAGGTCCATCGGGTCGACTGCCTCGAGTCGCCCCGGAGCGCGCAAGCCCCTCCACGCACCGAGCGCCTTCCATGCCTCCTCGTCGTTCGACGCCCGGATCGACCAACGTGACGCCAACACGGTCGGCTCTGATCGACCGGCCTCTGCGGCAGCAGTTCGGGCAGGGGTGATCACCCGCTCGAACGTATCAGCTGGGTCCTTGACCGACACGATGACTCCGTCGGCCTTTGTTCCGGCGAGGGCTGCGGACTTCGGGCCACCCGCTGCCATGAGGATCTGCACATCGTGGACCGGAGGGCTGTACAGCTTCGCACGGTCCGTCGAGTAGAACGTTCCGTCGTAGGTGACCTTCTCCCCGTCGAGCAGTCGACGCATGATGTCGAGCGCCTCGCTCATACGTGCAGCGCGTTCGGCGTACTCCGGGAAGTGATAACCGAGCGGACCCTCGTTGAGGTTCTCGCCGGTTCCCACGCCGAGACTGAACCGACCCCCCGACAGGCGGTCGAGGGTCGCTGCTGCCTGCGCGACGACAGCGGGGTGGAACCGCCACAACGGGGTCGTCACCCCTGTGACAAACTCGATGGTCTCGGTGGCCTGTGCCATCGCGGCGATCGTCGAGAAGGCGAATCCCGACGCGCCGAGATCATCGACCCACGGATGGAAGTGCTCCGATACCTCGACCATGTCAAAGCCAGCGCGTTCCGCTGCAACGGCGTGACGCACGAGGACCTCGGGCTGGAACTGTTCGTGGCCACAGAAATACGCGATCTTGGTCATGGGGTCCTTCGGCCTCGGGTGACGCCAAGCCTAGAGCCGAGCCATCGAGCCGGTGACATCGCGCATTCGGGAAACGCGAAATCCGAGAAACCTTCGCGCAGGGGGTCGAGTCACACTCGTGGGTGGAGTAACGACCAATGGGAGGAACACATGCCGGACGTTCGCAAGTTACTCGCTGAGGTTCTCGGAACCTACATCCTGGTCCTCGTCGGTGGTGCCGCCATTCTCTCGGCAGCTACAAGTGGAGCCGCGACGGTCGTCGTGGTGATCGCCTTCGGGTTCGGCCTTGCGCTGCTCGCAGGCCTGTACGCGTTCGGAGAGGTATCGGGCGGTCACTACAACCCTGCAGTCTCTCTCGCCATGGTGCTCGACGGGCGCATGGACCCTATGTCGATGGCCGCGTATTGGGTATCCCAGATCGCAGGCGGCGTGCTCGCAGGGCTCACACTGCTCGTCGCGACGAGCAAGGATGCCGTAGCGAGCACCGCGACGGTGTTCGGCCCCAATGTCGAGGCATGGGAGGCCTTTCTCTTCGAGGCCGTGTTCACGGCGATCTTCCTGCTCGTGATCCTGAAAGTCACCACGAGCGAGCGCTTCGGACCGTCGGCATTCCTGGCGATCTCGCTGACCCTCGTCGTGATCCACCTCGCCCTGGTGCCGTTCACCGGGTCATCGGTAAACCCCGCCCGATCGCTCGGCTCAGGAGTCGTCGGTGGCGTGTGGACCGACCAATGGGTGTATTGGATTGCACCGCTCGTGGGTGCGGCGGTCGGATGGGCGGTCCACCACTTCGTGGCGGCCGACTCGGAGTAGATCGAGAACGTAGGATCGAGCGAGGGGCCGCCGTGTGGCGGCCCCTCAAACGTGTGCGAGTCGGCGTGTAAGCCGGATCCTGTCGAGGACGATCATCTATCTGGGACCGCCGTTGCCGGACGGCCTCGTGCGACCTACCCGGGACGTTGCGGGCGGGCAGCCCTGTCCCTGCTCGGTCTTGCTCCTGACGGGGTTTGCCTAGCCGGCACGGTCACCCGTGCCGCTGGTGGGCTCTTACCCCACCGTTTCACCCTCACCTGTGCCACTCAACCCCTGAGGGCCAAGCGGGAGAAAGTGGAACACTTTCTCCAACGGACTCCGAAGGAGTCCGCGCCATCGGCGGTCTGCTCTCTGTTGCACTGTCCGTCGGGTCGCCCCGCCTGGGTGTTACCCAGCGTCATGCCCTGTGGAGTCCGGACTTTCCTCGACCACCCCGAGAGGTGACCGCGATCGTCCCGCCGACTCGCACCCGTAACGGTAGCGGCGACGCCGGCTTCCGGTCAGCGCGTCATCGACGTCGGAGTGTCTCAGCCAGGATCCCACCCACGGATCCGAGGACGAGGGAGATGATCCCGAAGAACACGAGCGCCACGCCAGAGAGCGCAGCACCCGAGATGATCGCAACGACCGCCACGCCGAAGTAGAGCAGAAGTCCCGCAAACCCACCTGCGGCGGCGACCCCGACCAGGGAGAGCCGACCGGCGATGAAGCCCGCGACGACAAATGCGATGAGTTGGACCACCGCCAGGGGAAGGGTGGGGGCGTCCGGTCCTCCAACGAGCGCAGCGAGGCCCAGCCCCAGGACGAACCCGCCGCCCGCGCCGAAGACGATGCCGCTCCAGTTGAGGGAGCGAATCATCGTGTCAGAGCCCGGATCCGAGCCGCTCCTCGAGCCCGGCGATCCAACCAGCGGGAAGGCTCCAATGTCGCGAACCGCTCACCATGATCGTCACGTAGTCCCTCGATGGAGCGATTTCGCTCGTCGGTCCACCGACTCCGATATGGGTGAGGACCCGGTGACGCTTCCCCGTGCGGTCCATTGCCTCGAGGTTCCGCTCCGCTCGGCCCTCGGAAATCTCTACCTGGTCGAGGAGGGAGCGCTCGTCATCAGGAACGGAGTAGACGGCGCCCCACACGGTGCTCCCCGGTTCGGGTCGCGCTGTAGGGAGCCCACCGCCCCACCCGTTCCCGGCGAGGGGGAACTCGAGTCCCCACTCCGGTAGGTGCGCGATGAACTCGAACGCTGCATGCGGGCAGACTTCGGCCATGCGATCGGGCGCGATCCGGGCGGTGTAGGCGAAGTAGAGCAACTCGACCTCCGTGCAATCTCGATGGCGCAGTGTAGATGGCGACATGAAGGGAACCTCGAGAGCATGCCAGATCGTCGTAGGTGCACACTCGAACTGACCTTTCGGAGATACACGACATGAACACCATGGACGACACCCAGATCCTCAACATACTCGGGGTTCCCCACGGCGAGGAGCGCCCGTGGGCGACGTTCGCCGCCTGCACGACCGTTCCGGGAATGACCTTCTTCCCACAGACGAAAAAGGAGGAGACAACAGCCCTCGCCGTCTGCGACGCGTGCCCGGTTCGGGTCGAATGCCTCAGCCACGCCCTTGCAACGAATGAGCGCTTCGGTGTCTGGGGGGGAACGACCGAGAAGGAACGCCGCTCGTTGGCCCGCATCGCCTGACCGGCGTCCCGTCCCTACCATCGGGTGGTCGTGAAATGCCCAACCCGTGCATGAACTCGCCCTCGCCGACGCAGTGATCAAGGCGGCACTTCGCGCTGCGGACGATGCGGGGATCGTCGCCATCGAGCGCATTGTCGTGTCCGTTGGTGAGCTGCAACAGATCGACCCGGGACTCTTCAGGTTCTCCTTGACCACCGTGATACCCGCACATGATCGTCGGCTCAGTGACACGGCGTTCGATGTGGCGATCGCCGAGGCTCGCTTCGCCTGCCGATCGTGCGGCGCAACCTATGGTCGCTCCGACATCGACCTTGGAGCGCATGAGGGAGAGTCGGTCCACTTCATCCCTGAGCTGCTCCACGCGTTTGCAGGGTGCCCACGCTGCGCCAGCCCCGACTTCGAGATCGTCGAGGGCAGGGGGATTCTCCTCACGCGGATCGAGGGACGCTCGGAGCATGACAGTGACTGAGCCTGATGATCCGGGGCACAGTGATCCGAGGCGCGGGGTCGTCGAGGATCGGATGTCAGGTATCCGCCGGATCGTCGCCGTCGCTGGCTCCAAAGGTGGCATCGGTAAGAGCGTCGTGGCGAGCCTGCTCGCGCTCCATCTTGCGGACTCCGGTCGACGGGTGGGGCTGCTCGACCTCGATCTGACGTCCCCGACCGATCACGTCGTGTTGGGTGCCGCCTTCGGTGTTCCCCACGAGGTGTTCGGAGTCGATCCGCACCGGGTCGGGGGAGTGGACCTCATGTCGGTCGCGTGCTTCTCGAGGGCCGCTGCGCTTCCCCTTCGAGGGAGGTCGACGACCGAGGCGCTGGTGGAGATGCTTGCCATCACTCGGTGGGGCGACAAGGACGTGCTCGTGATCGATATGCCTCCGGGCCTCGGTGACACGACCCTCGACGTCATCGATCTCCTGCCGCGCACCGAGTTCGTTGTCGTGGCCGATGGGTCCCCCGTAGTGATCGACAGCGTCAAGCGGGCGATAGATCTCCTCGTCTCGCTCGGCAAGCCCATCATCGGCGTCTTCGAGAACATGTCCAGGGGCGATCCCGGTGCGGTGGAGCGACTCGCGACCTCGGCTCGGATTGCGTATCTGGGGGCTGCCGGGTCCGATCCGCGGATCGAAGATGCGATCGGCGACTGTGAGGCCTTGCGCTCGACCGACCTGTACCGATCCATGCGTGGGTTGGCGGCCCACGTGAACGGATGAGATGCCCTTTCGGCGGATCGCGGAACGGACGCGGTTCATACCCATCGGATGATGCAGATCCGGTGCATTGCGTGTTGACTGACCCAGAAGAGACCGTGGCGGACGGTAGGGACAGCCGACGGACCGACACGGATGTACGCTTTCGTACCACTCCGAGGACGATGGAGGAACGCGATAATGATCAAACACGGACCCGTTGATGTGGTCGTGCTGGCTTTGGGGGCGCCGAAGTTCGACGGCAGGATCCTCAGCGAGCTACAGCGCCAGACCGAGGAGGGGACCATCCGGGTGCTCGACGCCATGGTGCTGTTCAAGGACGAGGCTGGTGCCTGCTTCACGCTCGACATGGAGGACCTCCCAGAGGCCGACCTGGCCGCCCTGTCGTTCATCGACTCGGAAACCAGGGGGATGTTCGACGCCGAGGATGCCGACACGTTGTGGGAGGGCATGGTGCCCGGTTCCGCCGTCGTCGCACTCGCGATAGAGCACACCTGGGCAGTTGATCTCGTGAACGCGTTCCATGCGAACGATGTCGAGGTCGCGCTGCACTTCCGGGTTCCCGCACCCATCGTCGACGAGGCATTCGCCTCCGTCGAGGCAGCCAGCTGAACGCTCAGGATCGAAAACGCTCAGGATCAAGGAGAACGACATGCCAGGTTTGGTACGAGGAATGGCACGGACCGCTGCCGTTGTCGGCACCGCGACCGCGACGCGCAATGCGGTCGATCGACGCCAGATGGACAAGAACGCACAGGCCTACGCGAACGCCATGGAGACCGTCAACGCGACTCCTGCACCTGCAGCTGCAGCACAGCCGCAGCAGGCATCGCCCGCTGACGACATGATCACCCAGCTCGAGCGACTCGGAGCCCTCCACGCACAGGGGATACTCACCGACGAGGAGTTCTCGGCCCAGAAGGCCAAGTTGCTCGGCGTGTGACCGGGGGCCTGTATCGTCGCTCCATGAGCGATTTCTCGTGGCCGGTGACGATCGGCGCCCTCATCGATTCCCAGGACCTGACGCGGCCGGTGGCGGCGCAGGCGATGGCCGAGATCATGGCCGGACGCGCATCCGACGCCCAGATCAGCGCCTTCATTGTCGCGCTGCGCACCAAGCGCGAGTCTGCCGACGAGATGGCAGGAATGGTCGATGCGATGATGGATGCCGCCGTGACGGCGAACGTCCCCAACTCGGTGGACATCGTCGGAACCGGCGGTGACGGCTTCGGGACCTTCAACGTGTCCACGACGGCGGCATTCATCGCCGCCGGCGCCGGTGTCCGAATCGCCAAGCACGGCAACCGTGCAGCGTCATCGATGACCGGTTCCGCCGACCTCCTCGAGGCGCTCGGATTCAACATCGAGATCGGTCCCGATCAGGTCGC